>CAMSIF010000109.1 GCA_947058885.1 uncultured Clostridia bacterium | reverse complement strand
CCCAGCTGGAGACGGACCGCCGCCATATCCGGCGGAAAATTGATAAGCTCAAGGAAGAGCTGGACGAGGTCCGGCGCGTTCGCGGCACCCAGCGGCAGCGCCGGACGAAAAATGAAATCCCAGTGGTTGCCATTGTGGGCTACACGAACGCCGGAAAGTCCACCCTCCTTAACGCCCTCACAGGCGCTGGCATTCCCGCTAACAACCGCCTTTTCGACACCCTGGACACCACCAGCCGCCTTCTGACCGTCAGCGACACCCTAGACGTGGTTATCAGCGACACGGTGGGCTTTATCCGTAAGCTGCCCCACCAGCTGGTGGACGCCTTCAAAGCCACGCTGGAGGAGCTGGAGTACGCTGATCTGCTGCTCCACGTCATTGATATCTCCAATCCCCTCTGGCAGGAGCAGGCCCAGATTGTGGACGATCTGATTCGCGAACTGGGGGCGGAGGCTACGCCCTGTTTGCGGGTATACAACAAATCCGACCTTTTCTGGGGGGACATCCGGCCCCACGGCGAGGGCACGGTGAACATTTCCGCAAAAACCGGCGAGGGCTTGCCGGAGCTGCTGGAGGCCATCGACAAAACCCTGGACAAGGGCTCCCGGCGGGTGACCCTGCATCTGCCCTACGACAAGGGGGCTCTGCTGGACGTGCTGTACCGGGAGGCCAAGGTGGAGGCGGTGGAGTACGCGGAGACCATCGACATCGTGGCGGTCTGCAACCCAAAGGCCCTCGGCGTGGTGAAGCCCTATATTGAGGGCTGGGTAGAGCCCAAGGAGTTTTGGGAGTAGGGTTATTCCTCTTCCTCTCAAGAGGTACTTGCATGGTTTTAGTTGACCACTTCAGTGTATCATTGGACTATCTCGCCGGTCGTACTGACCAGCGGTAGAAAGGAGCCGTCCATGGCAGTGTTAGAAACAGAACGCACGATTCTCCGCCCCTTTTCCGACGCCGACGCGCCGGACGTGTTCGCTTACGCAAAAAATCCGGACGTGGGCCCCATCGCGGGCTGGAAACCCCATGAGAGCGTCGAGGAGAGCCTGGAAATTATCCGCTCCGTTTTTGCCTCGCCCAACGCCTTCGCCGTTGTGGACCGGGAGTCAAACCGGGTCATTGGTTCCGCAGGGTTCGTGGGGCGCAGCAGGGGGACTGCTCCCTCTGATGAGCTGGGCTACGCCCTTTCCCAGGACTACTGGGGCCGGGGCCTCATGACCGAAGTCAGCCGGGAACTTCTCCGCTACGGCTTTGAGGACTTGGGACTGGCGGAGATTTGGTGTACCCACTACGCGGAAAATACCCGCTCTAAACGGGTGATAGAGAAATGCGGTTTCGCCTACGCCTTCACAGAGAAGCTCTCAGACGAATTTTTCCCGGACCGCCCCACCTGTTTTTACTTCCTGACCCGGGAGGCATGGGAGAAAGGCAGGCTGCATGGATAGCTACTTGGTCCCCGCCGGATACGGCGAGGCGGAATATGTGGAAAAACGCTCCCGCTTCATTGGCCAAGTCTGGCGGGTGGAGAGCGAAGCGGAGGCCCGGGAACGGATTGAGGAGTCCCGCCGCCGCTACCACGACTGCCGCCACAACTGCTGGTGCTACGCCATCCGGGAAGGAAACATCCTCCGCTACACCGACGGCGGCGAGCCCCAGGGTACTGCGGGCCAGCCCATGCTCAATGTTTTTTTAAAGGAAGAGGTCACCAACACCGTCTGCGTGGTGACCCGTTATTTCGGCGGCATTCTGCTGGGGGCCGGGGGGCTGACCCGCGCCTACGGCGGCACCGCCAAACTGGCCCTGGACGCCGCCGGTATCAGCCGGATGCGCCTCTGGGCGGTTTTGATGGTACCATGCCCCTACTCCCTCTACGAGCGAATGCGGCTGCTGGTAGAGAAGAGCGGCGGCGTGGTGGAAAACGCGGATTTTGGCGCGGACGTGGTCCTGACGGTTCTCCTTCCGTCGGAGGACGTGCCCGCGTTCCAGGCCGCCGCCACAGAGCTCTCCGCCGGAACGGTGGAGATCCTGGTGGAGGAGGAGAAATTCCAGCCTGGTCCGCCGTAAGGCATACATTCTTTTTCTTTGTGAACAAAAAAAGAATCAAAAAGAAAGCGTGGGGGTCACCCCACGCTTTCTTTTTGCTAAAAATCAAATGACATTTGATTTTTAGCAAAAATGGGTGCATTGTAATCAAACAGCGATTGCGATATAATACAACTATCGCTTGAATCGGAGGAAACAGCCTATGAACAACAACCTGACCGGCGAGCAGATTGCCAAATTCCGCAAAGCTGCCGGACTTACCCAGGAGGAGCTGGGCAGGGCGGCGGGCGTCAGTACCCAGGCAGTAAGCCGCTGGGAGTGCGGCGGCGCGCCGGACCTATCCCTGCTGCCCGCCATCGCGGATAAACTGGGCGTCACGATCGACGCCCTCTTTGGCCGGGAGGGAGGCGTGCCATTGGACGCCGCGGAGCTGCTGAACCGGTTTGCCGCCTCCCAGCCGGAGGGGAAGCAGCTGGACGCCCTCTGCCGGATGATTTACCAGAGTATCCAGTTCATGATGCCTGTGGGCTTATGGCACGAGCATATTGCCTACCCGGAGGAGTGCCAGGTGAAGACGGACGGCGAGTATTCCCTGATGCGCTGCGGGGTGAAGCTGGAGGAGGGACTGGCCTTTGGCGTTGGCAGCGAGGAGTTCGCCTTCATGAACATCTTTCCCGAGCCGCAGAAGGGCTGGGCCGCCTATTTCGCGGACTACGACCGCTGCCGGAAGATGTTTGCCGTTTTGGCTCAGGAGGGCTGTCTGGAGCTTTTGGAGATGCTTTACAGTGAAGATGAACACTATCTGGTTCCTGAGGTAGCCGCCGCCCGTCTGGGAAAGCCTAAGGAGGAGATTGCGTCCCTCTTCGCCGCGCTGTACGAGGTTCATCTGCTCCTCCGGCTGGAAATGGAACTGGAATCCGGCAAGATCTACGCCTACATCATCAACGATAACCACGCCTACGTGCCCTTTATGCTTCTCACCCGCTGCTTTATGGAGAGGCACGCGGCCTTTTATCTCCAGTGGATTAGCCGCAAAGGCCCCCTGCTGCGCAAGCCGCGGGACGGTAAAAAGGAGGATTTGCGCCATGAAAAAACCTAAGAACCCCGCCGCCCGGCAGTACTACCGGGCCTTCTACCAAGGCAACCGCCTGCGCTTCGTCCTGGCATTGGTCCTGATAACGCTGAACTTCCCTGCCAATCTCATCGGCTCCTGGCTGCTGGGGGAGGTCATTGACGTGGTTGCCGCCGGGGACCTGCCCTGGCTCTGGCGGACGCTGACCTTCACCGCCCTTTTCGTCGCCGTTGAGCTGCTCATCAGCGCCGCTATGTACTGGGCCAAAAGCAGTTTCGTCTACAAAGCTCTGGCACAGTACAAAGCCCTGGCCTTTAAAAATATCTCGGAAAAGAGCATCAGCGCCTTCTCCCGGGAGAATACGGGCCGGTACATCTCTATTCTTACCAACGACGCCGCCTCCGTGGAGGAGAACTATCTCAAACGCTCCTTTCTCCTGATCCACTACATCCTGCTGTTTTTCGGCACTTTGTTTATGATGTTCTGGTACAGCCCTGTTCTGACTGTCGCCACCATCCTGCTCAGCGCTATGCCGCTGGCGGCTTCCCTGCTGATGGGCAAGGAGCTGGCGGTGCGGGAAAAGACCGTCAGTGACAAAAACGAGGGGTTTGTTTCTCAGCTCAAGGACCTGCTTTCCGGCTTCACGGTTATCAAGAGCTTCAAAGCGGAGCGGGAGACGGGACAGATCTTCGATACGTCCAATCAGGATTTGGAGAGCCACAAATGCCGCCGCTACTGGTGGGAGTGCCTTCTGACGGCGGTGAGCGGATTTTGCTCAAATATCTTACAGTTCGGCATCTTCTTTTTGGGAGCGTACCTGGCTATTCGGGGAGATATTACCGCCGGTACGATGCTCATCTTTGTCAACCTGTGCAACTTTGTCATTATGCCAATCAACATTGTCCCTCAGTACTGGGCCAGCCGTAAGGCCGCCGCCGCCCTGATTGAGAAGCTGGCGGAGGTCACGGAGGAGAACGCGGGCCGCACCGGCGAGGCCATCGCCCCGGCGTTGAACGACGCCATTGTGCTGGATAACGTGACCTTTGGCTATGACGCGGAACAGCCGGTACTGGAGGATGTCAGCCTCCGGTTGGAAGCGGGGAAGAAGTACGCTCTGGTGGGGGCCTCCGGCAGCGGCAAGAGCACCCTCCTGAACCTCCTCATGGGCGCGCATGACGGCTATAGCGGCTCCATCTCCATCGACGGCAAGGAGCTGCGGGACGTGGACCCCAACAGCCTCTACGACCTCATAAGCCTTATCGGCCAGAGCGTATTTCTATTTGACGACACCATCCGCCGCAACATCACCATGTTCCGGGATTTCCCGGTGGAACAGGTTGACATGGCGGTATGCCGGTCCGGCCTGAAGCCGCTCATGGAACAGCGGGGAGAGGACTACCGCTGCGGCGAAAATGGCATGGGACTCTCCGGCGGAGAGCGGCAGCGGGTGTCCATCGCCAGGTGCCTGCTGCGGGGCACGCCCGTGCTGCTGCTGGACGAGGCCACCGCCGCTCTGGACAACCAGACCGCTTTCGCCGTCACGGACGCCATACTGCATCTGGACGGCCTGACCCGTCTGGTCGTCACGCACCGCCTGGAGGAAGCCCTTCTGGAGCAGTATGACGAGATTATCGTACTGCGGGGCGGCAGGGTCTGCGAGCGGGACACCTATCGCGGCCTGATGGAGCGGAAGGGCTACTTCTATTCCCTGTATAACGTAACCAACGAATAAGCACGCGGTCCTCCTCCGGGAACGCCCGCCTTGCATAAAAAGCGAAAGTATGGTAAGCTGTGCAGAACGGGACGTCCCGGAAGGAGGATGAAAAATTTTGGCTGGAGAAAAAAGGAACCCCTCAGAGGGAGAACGGGTGCTGCTGCTGAATAAGGGCAAGCGCGGATTGGGCCGCCTGATTTTTGGGCGGACGGGCGTGATTTTGCTGCTGCTGGCTGTACAGTGCCTGATGCTGCTGGACGGGTTTGTCTGGCTGGGGGAGTATGTGGTTTACGGCGGCTCCATGCTGCTGTCGCTGGCCGTTGCGCTGGTGGTCGTCAACAGGCCCAAAAATCCCGCGGTAAAAATCACCTGGATTATTCTGATTATGCTGGCGCCGGTATTTGCCATCCCGTTCTATCTGTTTATTGAGCTGGAGCTGGGCCACCGGCTGGCCCGGGCCAGACTGGAGGAAATTTACCGCGATACCGCCCAGTACGCCCAGCCCGGCCCCGGAGAGCGGCTGCGGGAACAGGCCCCGGCTATGGCGGGCATCGCCGCCTATATGGAGCGGTTCGGAGGCCACGTCTTCCGGCAGAACTCGGGTGTAAAATACCTGCCTGACGGAGAAGTGTTTCTGGAGGAGGTACTCTTGCAGCTGGAGCAGGCGGAGCGGTTTATTTTTCTGGAGTACTTCATCGTGGAGGAAGGCTATATGTGGGGCCGCATCCTGGATGTGCTGGAGAGAAAGGCGCGGGCGGGCGTGGAGGTCCGGGTGATGTACGACGGCACCTGCGTCCTCGGCAAGCTGCCCTACCAGTACCCGAAAAAGCTGGAGGCTCTGGGCATCCGCTGCAAGATGTTCGACCCCCTGCGGCCCCTGGTGTCTACCCGCTACAACAACCGTGACCATAGAAAAATCCTGGTGGTGGACGGACGCTGCGCCTTTACCGGCGGCATCAATCTGGCGGACGAGTACATCAACCGCCGCAACCTCCACGGACACTGGAAGGATACCGCCGTTATGCTCACCGGGGAGGCGGTGCGGGGCTTTACGATGATGTTTCTGCGGATGTGGAGTGTGGGGGAGCGTCCCGGGGAGGATTACCTCCAATACCTGGATGCCTCCGGCCCCGTTGAGGCGGAGGGCTGGGCGCTGTCCTACGGAAGCAGTCCCTTCCACGAGGAGACAGTAGGCGAAATGGTGTATATGGATATCCTGAACCGCGCGGCGGACTATGTTCACATTACCACGCCCTACCTGATTATTGACCATGAGATGATAACGGCGCTGACCTTCGCCGCCAAACGGGGCGTGGACGTGAAGCTGATTGTCCCCGGAAATCCGGATAAGAAGTCAGTTTTTGCCGTGACCCGCTCCTACTACAAGGAGCTAATTGAGGGCGGTGTGGAGATTTACGAGTATACGCCGGGGTTTATCCACGCTAAAATGTTTGTCAGTGACGATTCTACCGCCGTGGTGGGCAGCATCAATCTGGACTACCGGAGCCTGTACCTGCATTTTGAGTGCGCCGCGCTGCTGTACCGCTGCCCCGCCGTGACCGAGGTGGAACAAGACTTCCAGCAGACGCTGGCCCAGTGCAGGCGGATTACGGTTGAGGACTGCCGGAAGGACCGGTTTTTCCGGCGGCTGACCGGGTGGCTGCTGCGGCCGCTTGCGCCGCTGATGTGACATACGGGCAGGCAGTCCGCTGAAATTTATGGAGATATTAGAATGGAGCATATTTTATTAATAGTGCCTCAAGAGATATATGCAGATGAGATATGGAAATTCCGTCAGGAAATTTTGGAATGTGACGCGGAAAATGAAGACCAATTTGCGGGCTGCTTATTGCTTGATGTAAGTAAGTCTCCTGAAGAATGGATAAAAATATGTGAACTTAGAAAAAGTGAGGAAACATGTGGCGGCGCGGGGACAGCCGTTCCTTCGCATACATACTTAGCTATACGAAAAAGAGATGATAAAGTTGTAGGCGTGATAGATTTGCGTCATCACATAAATCATCCTATTCTTGGAACATGGGGAGGGCATTGTGGGTATTCCGTGCGTCCTTCTGAACGCGGCAGGGGTTATGCAAAGGAAATGCTTCGTTTGAATATACAAAACGCAAAATCTATGGGAATAGAAAACCTTCTCGTCACTTGTGATATTGAGAATGCAGCCAGTGAGAAAGTAATACTTTCTTGTGGTGGGGTTTATGAGAAAACCATAGATGTTGGTGGATGCAGGATGAAAAGATATTGGATTAAAGTATGAGAAGCAGACAACTTCCGCGCGGTGAATGGAAAGTCCCAGAGCGGGCGTTATGCATTTCCTCAACCCCAGAAAGGAAGAGCACACCTCTGAACACCAGACACACAAAAAAATCTCGTATTACCTCATCTGC
>CAMSIF010000108.1 GCA_947058885.1 uncultured Clostridia bacterium | reverse complement strand
CAGTATCTTCTCGACAGAGTGCTGGATTTTCCCAACATCGTGGACTTAGAGTCCAATGCCAATCATGACAACAGGTTATTTAACTTTCTGCTGTTTCTGTTCCCGTATTACTTGAAGTCCGCCATGCGGAAAGGTCTCTTTAAGAAATACATCCACCATAGATATAACGAGGGAAATATAAAGGGACCTATTGATATCGCAAGGCACATAAAAAAGAACACTCCCTTTACTGGGAATGTCGCCTACAGTCAAAGAGAATTTTCATATGATAACAGCCTGATGGAATTGGTGCGGCATACCATAGAGTTCATTAACGGGAAACCTTATGGGAACAATTTGCTTATCAAAGTAAAGGACGAGGTAAAACTCGTTATAAATGCAACGCCAAGTTATGAGGCATTCGCCTGGCTAAAAATCGTTGATGAAAATAAAAAGAATACGGTTCGCTATGCATATTTCCGAGAATACCTTGCCCTTCAGCGATTGTGCCTTTTGATTCTCCGACACCAGAAACATCAGATTGGTTATGGATCACGGCAGATTTATGGCATTCTGTTTGACGGCGCATGGCTATGGGAAGAGTATATTTGTTCGCTTATTGGGGACGCTTTCTACCACCCGATGAATAAGGGCGGCAAAGGTGCACAGCGGCTCTTTGGCGGGAATATTGGTTTAATCTATCCGGACTTTATTAGTCGAAATAATGAACTGAGAATCATTGCCGATGCTAAGTACAAGCCGATTGACAATATCGGCAATCGGGACTATCTGCAGGTAGTTGCGTATATGTTCAGATTTGATGCTAAAACGGGTTATTATCTTTATCCTGAAGTAGAAGGAACTGACGATTTAAAACTGTGGATGAACCGTGGCTCAACCTACGAAGAAAATGTCTCGCCGAGAGATGATATCAGCGTTACCAAACATGGTTTGAAAATCCCTACTGATGCCGCTGACTATGACGAATTTGTAGTAAAAATGAGAACTTGTGAGCAAGAATTCAAGCAGGTATTTGCAGCCAGCTGAATTGAAGGTGGAACAGATAGATAATAAGAATTTTGACTACTTATGGAATCTTGACGATGTTGCCGAGTTCCTCAAGGGCGAGTATGAAACTCGCGGGTTGGTTTGGTAAAGGGCTGACTAACTTTCAAAAACCGTGAAAAGAAAACGTGCGCATGGCCTCCGGTTTCCTTGGGTAGCACCGGAGGCCACATTTTAATTTTTCTCCAACCTTTTAATTTTCACTCCTGTGGGACAGGGGAGGGTGCAAATTGCAAATCTTTCCTGATGGTGTAGTGACCTCGCAAAACGAAAAAAGCGGGACGCCGGAGGCCCTCTGCACCCCCTGAGCCCCGCCATCCCCTTGTTTTCAAGGCTCTTTCATAGGCAAAATTAAAAAGTCCTCAGTCGATTGTATCATCGACTGAGGACTTTCGTGGTGCCGGTGGGGGGACTCGGACCCCCACGCTGTCGCCAGCGGCGGATTTTGAGTCCGCTACGTCTACCAATTCCATCACACCGGCTTGTCCTAAGACTGGATTATTATACCCCGGCAGGCTCCATTTGTCAAGCCCGCCGGGGAATTTTCATTCCTTATTCTTTCGCTGCCAAGCGAGTCAGCACCGGGCTCAGCGCCGCCCCTAACAGGCCGCAGACTACAATCTCCAGCACGGAGTTGAACGTGAAAAAGCTTACGAATACCGTCCAGAAGGCGGTGCCGCCAAAGTAGCTTTCCCGGAAAAATACTACTAGCATCCCTACAAATAAGATCGTGTTGGACAGCGAGCCCGCTATGGACGTCAGCACAAACGCCCCCGCCTTCATTACCCTTACCCGGCGCAGAACGCGGTACAATACACCCGCGATTACCCCGATGAGTATCCGGGGAACCAGACACGTCGCTACCGTCGCCGCTAAATTCAGATTCAGCAGCGTTGCGCCAAACACGTCGCCCATAAAACACTGCGCCAGACTCGTCAGCCCAAATACCGCCCCTAAAATACCCCCGTATACCGGCCCTAACACTATGCCGCCTACAACTACCGGTACCGTCAGAAACGTGATCGACACCAGGCCGATCCGCAGGTACCCCAGCGGCGTGAATGCCAGCAGGACGATGATTGCCGCCAGTATCGCCGTCAGTGTGATCTGGTGGACTTTTCCGCTCTTGTTCATAGCTAATTCTCCTTTGGGGATCTCTCACCCCGCGCTGCCGTCTCCGCTTTGCGGAGTACGACGCGCAAAATTATGTATAACAACGGCTCCCGCCGCTATTACCCCGCTCCGCCCCGCCGGGGTCGGTTCCCTATATATAAATACCGTAAGCCCTTTAACGTCAGCTCCTCATCCAATATAACTTCCCGCTGGCAGAGCGCGGTCACCAGCCCGGCGGAACCGCCCGTTGCAACACATTTCGCCCCGGCCATCCCTGGCATCGCCCGGTAACGGTCGATAAAGCCATCCACCATGATCGCGCTGCCCCATAAAAGCCCGCTGCGCATCGCTCCAATACTGTCCCGGCCTAACAGCTCCGCCGCAGGACCGTCCAGTCCAATGGACGGCAATAACGCCGCCGTCTCCTTCAGCACAGCCGCGCTCCGGCGGATGCCAGGCAGGATACTTCCTCCTAAATACGTCCGCGCCGCGTCTATCGCCGCTACGGCCGTTACCGTGCCAGCGTCTATCAGAACCAGCGGCGCGCCGTACTCCGTCAGCGCCGCTAACGAATCCGCTACCAAATCCCCTCCCAGCTGCGAAGGGTCGTCTATCCCTATCCGAAAGCCTGTGCGGATGCCTGGCCCAACCTTTACCGCCGTTACGCCCGCCGCCGTCCGGGCCGCCTCCGCAATCAGTCCCGTCAGCTCCGGCACCACGGAAGAAAGTATACAACCGTCAATCTCCTCCCCCGCGATCCCCCGCAGGCGAAGCAGATCCCCCAACATCGCCGCGTATTCGTCCGCGCTGCGCTCCGTCCGAGCCGACGCCTTCGCGCGCATCCGAAGCTCCGCTTCCTCAAATACCCCGATGTCTATGTTGGAATTCCCTACGTCTATCGCCAGCAGCATACCTGAGCCGCCTCCCTTCCGCCGTCTCCTTCCATTATACCCCACTCCCGCCCTTTTTCCAAGTAAAAATTTTTCTCCAGGTACACCCTTTCGTACAACTTTTCCCCGTTACACTCCATATGTGTAACGGTCAACAGCCAGCCGTTAAATACTAAAAGGAGATTGTGCCATGAACTATACCCAACATTATATGCTCCCCCAGTGGGTCCCCGAGGACCGCATCCTCATGAAAGACTTTAATAACGCTATGTCCAACATCGACCTCGTCGTCGCCAACACCACCGCGCTCGCCCTGGAGGTTAAAGACACCGCTATCGGCGCGCGCGCCACCGCCGACACCGCCAAGTCCAAAGCCGACGCCGCCTTTGACCGCGCAGTCCGTCCCCATTTCTACGCCGGAACCTATACCGGAAACGGCGATCACCTGATTGTCACCTTCGGATTCAAACCGAAATTCCTCCTCATCTACAGCCCCGACTCCACCTTAACCGCCAGCGAATATATCGAAAATTTTAAGTACTTCTTCGCTTACAGCGGAAAAAAAGTCCTCTATCAGCTGGAGCTGTCGGACACCGGCTTCGACGTCTACGTGGACCCGGACCGGGACCGCTTCCCCATCCTTAACGAAAGAGGCCGGGTTTACGAGTACATCGCTTTTCAATAAGAAGTACCCCCCAAGGGCATTGCCCTTGGGGGGTGAGATTTTAGGAATTAAGAGCGATCGTTACATCCACAACCTTGTTGCCGTTAATCGCATTAGACTTGTACTCCATATCGTGGGTCTTACCCGATGCAGAACTATCCTTCTCGAATATAGCCGGGGTTGCCGTAACAGCAACCTTGTCGTTGGACAGTTCTTTCTCACCACTCAGGGTAATTTTAGCTGCCGAGCTATCCGAAGCAAAGTCGAAGTACTCAACCAACTTCATTGCAGTGGTACCAACGGACATCGTCTTCTCGCTGCTTCCATCGTTCAGAACGATGGAGGTAACATTGGAAGCCTGACTTGCCTTCACGTCGGCAATCACGTAGACACGGACGTTTCCATCCGCAACCGGCTCGTCGTTCCGGTCACCAGCCACGCTGGCGTTCGCCTCGACCGCTACCGCGTAGTACACTACGTTGTTCTTGTTCGCAGCTTCGTTTACGCGGATGTACAGCGTGCCGTTCTTCATGCAGGAGGCGTCAAGACCAGCTCCGAAAATCGCTTTCGCTTCGTCCAGATTGCTGATGGTCTGGAAGTGCTGGGCCGGATTCACGCTATCTACCAGCTGATCCCAGTTGGCAAGGTTTACCTTGTCCGCCATGTAAGTCGGGACAAAGACGAAGTCGGATTCGACGACCATGGTGCCGGTCGCCTCAACGACAATCCCCGAGTTAAAAGCATCAAATGCAGACGTGAGATCTACCGTACCAGAGGCATTCGCTGCAACCTCGTTAAGATAAGTTGCCGCTGAACCAACTCCATTCTTAATCGCGGTATTGAGAATCTTGGTGGAATCGGTGTCCAGAGCGGGCTGGGCGGCAACCTTGTTGTTCTTGGCAATGCCAGCCGCAACTACGTTGCCAGTAGTACCGCCGCTGAGGAGGTAGACCAGGATATACTGACTGCTCTCACTCGCAGCGCTCAAAGTGAAGGAATTTCCGGCAGTCCCGGCGGTACTGCCCAGGCCAATGGCCTTCAAGTAGTCAGCCGGGCCAAACTCGTTGGTCAGCGCATTAATCTGGCTCTCCATGGAGTTGTTCGCCAAATTGACATAGAAGGTGGTACCCGCGTCATTTGCAACCGTCTTGTCGCCATCCTTGATGGTCGTAGTACCCTTAATGTCGATCTCCACGCTCAGCTTGCGTACCAGCTCAGCCGCAGATACCTCGATGAGCACAGGACCCGTCTTGTCCGTCGTCAGAGTGATCACCGCACTCTTGGTGGCCTCGTCGTAACGGAAATTCCAGTCGGTGTTGGCCGTAGTCACCTTGCCGTCAATGAACACCTTGGTGTTCCCGGCAACGCTGGGGGCATAGTAGCCCGCATCCTTGGCCGTAATGGTGATGACATCGCCCTCACGGGTGGCGGTCAGATGCTTGTCGCTTACTTCCAGCTCAGACTGGGGCTTCTCGGCGTTGGTGATGCCGGTAACCTTCACCGCGCCAGCGGAAAGGACCTTAGCGGTGGCATCGGTTTTGACCTTATCCAGCTCGATAACCAGAACGTAGGAGTCGTTGTCCTTTTCGGTCAGAGCGGGCTTCGTGGTGTCCTCCAGACGAATCAGCTTGGACAGCTCGGTGGCCTTGGGCTGGGGATTCTGGAACAGGCCGTTCAGGATGCTCTCCAAATCCTCAATCAGAGTGGCGTCGCCGGTCTTGTCAGCCAGCATGTAGTAGGTGTTCGCGGGGGTGGGCGCGCTGCCGTCGGCCTTCGCCACGACTACCACGCCGTTCTCGTTGATGGATACATCCAGTTCAGCAACAGACGGAACAGCCGCAGCAGCGGTGATGGTGATGTTGCCGGTAACCTTCTTGGAACCTACGAACTTGAACTCGCCAGTGGCCTTGTTGTAGGTGTAGTCGGTGTTCTCGGCGAGGGTGATAGACTGGCCGTCAGCGGTCTTCATCGTCGCGCTCACAATGCTCTGGGGATAGGCGTAACCAGCCTTCGGAACAATCTTCACCACGGGCAGCTTGGTAAACTCGGTGCCGAAAGTGACTTCCTTGGGTCCGTAGGTGAAGTTAGTGGCATTACCATTATTTTCTTTAACTGTCAGAGTCTGCTTGCCATCCTCAACAATCGCGTTGGCGGTAATCACAATGTCGCCGGTAATGCCAGCGTTGATCTTATCGCCAGCCAGGAACTTGATCACGCCAGTGCTTCCATCATAGGTGTAGTCCTTGTTGATGACCAGAGGGGTTCCGCCCATTGTAATCCCGATGGTCCGGGGCAGACGGTAGCCGTCCTGGTAGCCCTCGTTGAGGGAAAGGGTCAGCGTGGCGTCCTCAACGGAGGTCCCCTTCAGCAGGGAGGTCTTGTCAACGCTCAGCGCAACCTTGTCAGAGACCGTTACGGTCACGGCGGCGGGCTTCTTGAGGGTGATGGTCAGCTTGCCGTCCTTGTTCAGGCCGGAAACTGTGAAGGTCGTCACGCCAGCCTTGGTAGTCGCGCTGCCAGCAGTGCCCATACCAGTTCCCGCCTCGTCGGTTACGAGGTACTGGTTATAGGCCCACTTGCCAGTGTCCAGAATGGTCAGAGTGTAGGTGTAGTTGTAGGTGACCTTGCCGCCGGAGGTAACCTTACGCTCGGTCTTCTCCAGGGTGTAGTCTTCGGTGGGAACAGCGTTCTTGTCGCCGTCCACAACCTCGACAGCCAGCTCGGGCTTCAGTTCGCCAAGCTTAATCACCAGCTCAACGTTGCCGCCGGTGAAGACGACAGGCACCTGCCAGGCGCTTCCGCGGCTGCCGTAATCCTTGGCAAGCTCAATCTTGTCGGAGGGAACAGCTTCGCCGTTCACAGTGACGGAGACAGGAACCTTACCTACGGGCACATACCAGAAGTAAAAAGGGATGACGTCGCCCTTCTGGGGGCGGGAGGCCTTCTCAGAAGCGGCCATGGAACGCGCCACGCGGGACTGGGGAAGCTCGGAGCCGCTGCCGTCGGGGTTCCAGGTGCCGTCGTCCTCGCCTTCACCCTCGCCCCAGTCAATGTCGGACTTCCAGCCGTCGTTGTAGCACATCAGGGTCACGGTAATCTTCTCGTTCTGGTCCACAACGATGACGTCCTTGTCGTAGTCGTAGTGGGCAGCTTCCGCAGGAGCAAACTCCAGGTCGAAATCGCCGTCGAGGCTGGGCTTCTGGCCTTCGGGGAGGTTGATGAAGTCCGCGAGGGCGATCTCGTCACCAACGGCGTAATCCTTGCCGGCAGCAGCCAGAACGACGTCTACCTTCGTGCGGTCAGCGGCGTTGAGGGTGCTCCAGAACCAGATGGTACCATTGGGATCAAGGGTAAAGATGGCCTTGTCAGTGGTGTCCTCTTCCACAGCGGTGAAGTTGAGTTCTCTGCCCGCGGTTACGTTCTCAAGCACGGTTTCGTTGCTCTCGGAGGATACGTAACCCGGAGCGGTCTCCGTGGCGAACTCGACCTTGGCGCCGTTGGGAACGGTAATTTCCTTACCGGTCTCCTCGGCGGTCACAACGATGGGTTCACCGGCCTCGCCATCCTTGGGGGTGACGGTGACGGTAACGCTCACGACGTTCT
>CAMSIF010000107.1 GCA_947058885.1 uncultured Clostridia bacterium | reverse complement strand
AACTTCCGCGCTAATGGCTTCTACGCTCCTTAAGCGGCCCTCCCTATCCATGCAGTCAACAATTTTTATCTCATGGATTTCATCTGCGAGCTTTCTGTAGATTCTGTGGCAGGCCGCCAGCAGAGATTGAGATTTTTCATATACATCCAGTCCCTGGGTGTATGCCCTCTCCCCTTTCTTTAAGACGTTTTCACCAGAGAACTCCTCTTTGGTGTCGAGATAGATATACATGTCTGGAACAGGAAGCATAAGCTGCTCGTGCTCCAGCGCGAAAATCCATTCCGCAAGCTCCTGATGGAAGGCATTATACCGACGTGCGGTTTGGTAGACAACATTTGATAGGGTGTACCTATTGAAAATGACATAATCATATTGCTCCATTTCCAGGCTTTGGATTGTCTGCCAGCGGTCAAGAGCGTACCATAGGCACATGGATTTTTCATCCAAATTCATTGCGGAGGTGGCGTCTGTCCCAGAAAGCAGCTGGCCAATTTCTTTGCCGAAAAAACTTTTGTATTGGGGAAAATCTATCATATAAACGCTCTTCCCCTCTTTGCGAAGAGCGATACAAAGCTTTTCAGCTTGTACGGTTTTTCCGGAGCCATCTAATCCCTCTATGCCAATTACGGTTGGCATGGCGGTATTAGTTTTTTGGAGAAAATTGTCATATAATCTATACGCAGTTTCGGAAGATAATGAAAATTTTTGGGCAAATAATGAAGCGCATTCCTCCTGGATAGAAGAATTGGAGGTCACATGGCAAACGTGTTGGTAAAGCCATACAAATGCTTGAAGAGCATTGTTTATATTCTGCTTGTCTGGAAAGTAGAGAGAACAGCCGCCGAACCAATGTAAAACGGCGCGAATATCAGAATCTGTCAGAGCCTGATTGTTGATATATTTTTGGGCAATCTGGGCAAAAGTTTTTTTCATAATATCCTCCTGTGATACGCAGACGAGTTGCTGTTCTCATTTTCGCACTATTTTCCTTTTTATGCAAGTCCTATTTTAGCGTAAGGCTCAGCTGTGACATGATTTTTGTAAACAGTCAATTCTCCGGTTGCGGAGTGGCGGAAAATGGGTTATAATGTTTAAAGTTCTTTTTTGATTCTTTTTTCTTTCAAGAAAAAAGAATGTATGCCGAACAGTAGGAGGTCGCAGTTTTGAACAAACTGGAGGCGTTGAAACAATTCTTCGGCCATAGCGGCTTCCGTCCTGGCCAGGAGGCACTGGCAGATGCGCTTCTAAATGGCCGGGACGCGTTGGGTGTGATGCCCACGGGCGCGGGAAAATCCGTGTGCTACCAATTGCCAGCGCTGCTGCTGCCAGGAATTACATTGGTGGTGTCCCCATTGATTTCTCTGATGAAGGACCAAGTTGCGGCGTTGGGACAGGCGGGAATTCCGGCGGCCTATATCAACTCCTCCCTCAGCGCCGCGCAGCATAGAGAAGTGTTTCGGAGAGCGGCACAGCGGGCGTATAAGATTATTTATGTAGCTCCAGAGAGACTGCTTACAGAGGGATTTCTCCGGTTTGCAGAGGAAGCGCAGATATCTCTGCTGGCGGTGGATGAGGCCCATTGCGTCTCACAGTGGGGACAGGATTTCCGGCCCAGCTATCTGGGGATTTCTGAGTTTGTAGAGCTTCTGCAAAGGAGACCGGTGGTAGGGGCGTTTACCGCTACAGCGACGGGACAGGTCAAGGAGGATATCCGGAGGCTTCTGCGTCTGGAGGACCCTGTACAGGTGACGACAGGATATGACCGGCCTAACCTTTACTTTGAAGTGGCGCAGCCCAAGAAGAAGGATGCTTGGCTGTGGGAGTTTTTATCCGCACGTAACGGACAGAGCGGCATTATTTATTGTGCAACCAGAAAAAATGTGGAGAGTGTCTGTGAGGGACTAACGCGGCGAGGTATTACAGCTACACGTTATCATGCGGGCCTCAGCGGCGAGGAGCGGCAGCAAAATCAGGAGGATTTTGTCTATGATAGGGCCAGAGTTATGGTGGCGACTAACGCATTTGGCATGGGGATTGATAAATCCAACGTCAGTTTTGTCGTCCACTACAACATGCCCAAAAACTTGGAGAGCTACTACCAGGAGGCTGGACGTGCTGGCCGGGACGGCGGAAAAGCGGAGTGCTTCCTTCTCTACTCCCCTGGTGATGTGCGCACGGCTCAATATTTGCTGCGCAATTCCCCGGGAAATGAGGAATTGACTGTTCAAGAGCAGGAGACAGTTCTCCACCGGGATCTGGAACGTCTGGAAAAAATGATCGGTTATTGTACAACTGGGGAATGCCTGCGGGCTTATATTCTGGAGTATTTTGGGGAGAGCTTTGCTGGAGGATGCGGGAACTGCGGAAGTTGCCGGGCGGAATATATAAAGCGCGATATGACTGTAGAGGCACAAAAAATTCTCTCTGCTGTTGCGCGGGTGGAAAAGAAATATTCCTATGGCTTAGGCGCGGCCGCCATTATCGGACTGCTACGGGGCAGCCGCGCACAGCGTACTGTCGAGCTTGGGCTGGACAAATTGCCTACATATGGCACTATGCGGGAATTGAGCCGCCAGCAAATTCGTGAGTATATAGATTTTCTTGTTTCTGAAAGATATTTGGAGTTGACAGGCGGAGAATATCCCGTACTGCGGCTGGCTGACCGGGCCGGAGACGTTCTTTTCCACGGGGATACTGTAACATATCGCGAGAAGGTCTCCCCCACTACTGTAAAAAAGTCCGGTTCTTCGCTGAACGGCGGCGGGCTTTCCGTATCCGGCGAAAGCCTTTTGGACGCCCTGAAGGCCTTGCGGGCTCAGTTCGCTCAGGATGAAAACGTGCCTGCTTATATCGTCTTTTCCAACGCCGCGCTGACTGAAATGGCAGATAAACGTCCAAGAGACATGAACCAGTTCTTACAAATTTCCGGCGTGGGATATGTTAAGGCGGCCCGGTACGGAACAAAGTTTCTTGAGACAATTGCGGCATGGGAGGATCATAACAAGTAAACCCCAAAAAACTAGGAGGTCATCATATGGAAAGAAAGGCTCTATTGGAACTGGCGAAGGAACTCTCAAACGCCAAGGGCGCTCCGGGCTTTGAGGATGAGGCTGTTGCCGTACTTCGCAGATATGCCGGGGAACTGGGCGGTGTGAACGAGGACAGCCTGCGCAATTTGTATCTGGCGAGGAAGGAAAATAAGGGCGGCCGGCCTATGGTTCAGCTGGATGCCCACAGCGACGAGGTAGCCTTTATGGTGCGGGCAATCCGGCCTAACGGCACACTGTCCTTCATACCTCTGGGCGGCTGGATACCCTGCAATATCCCCGCACACAAAGTATGGGTTCAAACGGAGGAGGGCAGTTACATTCCCGGTATTATTACCAGCAAGCCGCCCCACTTCGCATCGGCGTCCGAGCGAAACGCGACGCCCGCAGTGGAGGATATGAGCATTGATATCGGCGCGTCCTCCCGAGAAGAAGTCCTGCGGGATTTTCATGTCCGGATTGCCGCGCCGGTTGTGCCCGCCGTAGAGTTTGAATACCAAGAGAAGCGGGACCTGATGATTGGCAAGGCCTTTGATTGCCGTTTGGGGTGCGCCGCGCTGCTGCAAACGTTGGACCTGCTGCGGGGCAAGGAACTGTCAGTGGATGTAACGGGCGCATTTGCCGTACAGGAGGAAATGGGTACCCGCGGGGCCGCAGTGACCGCCAACACGGTAAAACCGGACTTAGCCATTGTTTTTGAGGGATGTCCGGCGGATGATACGGTAGTAGAACCGTATCTGGTCCAGACTGCCATCCATAAAGGCCCGATGCTGCGTCATATTGACGCCCGCATGATTACCAATCCCCGCTTCCAGCGGTACGCGCTGGACCTGGCGGCGGAGCTGGGGATTCCGGTTCAAGAGAGCGTCCGCACTGGAGGCTCTACTAACGGCGCGCCAATTCACCTTAGCAATATGGGGGTTCCGACGATTGTGGTAGGCATTCCTGTTCGCTACATCCACACCCACTATGGCATGGCGGCTTGCGCCGACGTGGAGAATGCCGCCCGTTTGACCGCCGCAATTTTGGAGCGGATGAATGGAGAAAAAATCAGCGGATTCTAATTTAGTAGAAATAGTACGGCCAGCAGCTGCAACTGCCGGCCGTACTGTTATTTCTTTTTATTTCAGGCCGTTTATCTCGTTGACCACAGAAAAAGGCTTCGCTGTCATCTCTACCCAGGCGGGACGAAACCCGCTTCTGACAGCATTCCTGACAGACTTAAGATTCGACCACGCGGCGCAATAGAACGGAACCTTCCCCCGCTCCAGAATCTCTAACGCCAGACGGCTTGTCAGGGCGGAAGCGATCCCTTTCCTACGGTATTCCGGCAATACATCTATGCCAATCTGCCACATGTCTTCACAATCTGCGGAACAGCCAGCCAACCCTATCAACCGCTGGCCGTCGTATGCGCCTATGCCTAAAATATCCAACTCCTTACGCTTTTCGCAAAGAGCGTTGCTCCATTCATTTGTATAGAGCGGAGCAAAGGCGTCCGGTTCCATAATTTTCAATGGAAATGGGCAGTCCAATCTTCTTAGACATGTTACGTCTGGCAGGAAATATTCCGCCATATTACAGACCCGCAGTCCCTCCTTCTCCAGAGCGTCGTTTAACACATGGAGATTTGGCGTTTCAAAGCAGTGCTCTACTGGAAAGCGGTTAATATAACCGGAGACCAGTTGTTGGTATTGGTCTGCCGTTGACGCGACAATATTATTTCCATACGAAATCAGGTTGGCCGCAAAGGGCAGCTCCAGGTATTTTCTTGCGCCGGGGACCGCCCGAGACGTGACGGCCACATTTTCCTCACGCAGAAAATCCTCTGGTGCACAGCACGCGTCAATCGCTGACTGACGGATGGCAATATGTAAAATCTCTTGATTTGTTAATGAAGGCATATCTCTGCTCCTCTATTTAGACAGTCTGGAGCCTGTTCAATAAAGAACGCCGCCCCAACTCTCTTTTCAGATTGTTGTTGCTCAACGCCATTTGACAAAATGATTTGTCAAAATATCTAAAGCGAGCAGTCACCCTATACAGACATGTAACTGCTCGATAAACACCAAACACCAATTTTTCGATTTGGATATTCACGATAAGATACTTGCAATAATAGCAATCGTACAAATTAATAATACTCCTACACTGAATATGACAATCACTTTTTTAACCTTTTTATCCCCTTTTACTGCCATATCTATTTTATCTGAGAATGAAGCACAGAAAATGGCAACTATCATTAACAATACAGGCATTAATAATAGAGAAAATTTTTCCATATCTCCCTCCGCAGCTTCCGATTTGTTGAACTCTTTTCGCAAAAGGGACCGCCCTAATTATACCTTGACAAAGAAGCCATAAAATGGTATACTAAGGTGCTAATGTCTAAAATGAGTGGAGTATACCACTCCACCCACTATCCACAGTATAGCATTTTTCACAGAAAAACGCAAGAGGAATCATCGTTAAAAGCATCAACAGGCCCGTGCGTATCACAGCGCGGAGAATTTTGCGGCCCGGCCCGCCGGGCGCTTGGAAAGGTAGATGACTGCAAAAAATGGCCAAGGACAAGTACTACGGCAAAACACTGCGCAAGAACTTTGCCCGGTATGAGGAAATCATGCCTATGCCCAACCTGCTGGAAATCCAGAAGAGTTCCTACCAATGGTTTCTTGAAACGGGACTGAGGGAGGTATTCGCAGATGTGGGCGTCATCGGTGATTACGCCGGTACCCTGGAGCTGAGCTTTATCGATTTCAGCATGGACGAGCCGCCTAAGTATGATGTGGAGGAATGCAAGGCCCGGGATGTCAACTATGCCGCCCCGCTTAAGGTCAGCGTGCGCCTGCGCAATAAGGAGACCGACGTCATCAAGGAACAGGAGATTTTCATGGGAGACTTCCCTCTCATGACCAAATCCGGCACCTTTATCGTCAACGGAGCGGAGCGTGTAGTGGTCTCCCAAATCGTCCGCTCCCCCGGCATTTACTATGGCAAGGAAGTGGACCCCAAAACGGATCTGCCTATCCTCACCTGCCAGGTAATCCCCTACCGGGGCGCGTGGCTGGAGTATGAGACTGACGTTAACGAGCTCTTCTGGGTTCGTATCGACAAAAACCGTAAGCTGCCTGTCACCTGCCTTGCCCGCGCTGTCGGCCTGAAAACTGACGCGGAAATTCTGGAGTTTTTCGGCGACGATCCCACGATTCTGGCCACTCTGGAGAAAGACGCCTGCAAGACTTACGAGGAGGCCATGCTGGAGATTTACCGCAAGCTGCGTCCCGGCGAGCCCCCCACGCTGGACTCTGCTGAAACGCTGATTAACGGCCTTTTCTTCGACCCGCGCCGTTATGATTTGAGTACCGTAGGCCGCTACAAGTTTAATAAAAAACTGGCCCTGTGGGTCCGCATCGCCGAACACAAGCTGCTTGAGCCTGTCATCCATCCCGCCACTGGCGAACTTCTCCATGAGCCCGGACACGTCCTCAGCCGCGCCGAGGCGCGGGAACTGGACGCCATTGGCGTCAATGAGGTGTCCATTGAGGTGGACGGCAGACCGATGAAGATGTTCTCCAACCACATGTGCGAGCTGTCCAGCTATGTGGATTTCGACCCCCAGGCCGAATGCGGTATCAAGGAGCGGGTTCGTTTCAGCGTCCTCCAGGAGCTGCTGGACCAATACCAGGGCGAGGAGCTTAAAGAAGTTATCCGCTCCCGGGTGGATGACCTCATCCCCAAACACATTATTGTGGACGATATTCTGGCTTCCATTAACTATATGAACGCTCTTGCCAAGGGCCTTGTTGTAAAAGACGACATTGACCACCTGGGCAACCGCCGCCTGCGGTGTGTGGGCGAGCTGCTGCAAAACCAGTTCCGCATTGGCTTTAGCCGTATGGAACGGGTTATCCGCGAGCGTATGACGATTCAGGATTTGGATGTAGTTACACCGCAGAGCCTGGTAAATATCCGGCCAGTTACCGCCGCCATCAAGGAATTTTTCGGCTCCAGCCCCCTCAGCCAATTCATGGACCAGACCAACCCGCTGGCGGAGCTGACGCACAAACGCCGTCTTTCCGCTCTGGGCCCTGGCGGCCTCAGTCGCGAGCGGGCCAGCATGGACGTGCGCGATGTTCACTACAGCCACTATGGACGCATGTGCCCCATTGAGACCCCTGAAGGCCCCAACATTGGTCTGATCAACTATCTCTCCACCTACGCCCGTATCAATGAATACGGATTTATCGAGGCCCCCTTCCGGAAGGTGGACCACGCCTCCGGACGGGTTACTGACGAGGTAGTCTATATGACCGCCGACGTAGAGGACCAGTATATTGTTGCCCAAGCCGCCGAGCCTAC
>CAMSIF010000106.1 GCA_947058885.1 uncultured Clostridia bacterium | reverse complement strand
AGATATCTTAGTGTGACTGGAGTTCAGACGTGTGCTCTTCCGATCTCATAGTTAAATGGCCTCTACAATTTTTTCCGCCGCATGTCCGTCACCAAAAGGCTGTCCACCGCTATCTGCGATAATATCCGCCGACAGCTTCTCCAAAATATCACCGCATTCACATTTTGCCAGCTGATTGCGGCCGCCGTTGTGTGTTTCAGGCCAAATGGGGCGATCCAACAATGTGACACAGGGCTTGCCCGCAAAAAAAGCCTCACGCTGCAACCCTCCGCTGTCCGTTACCACCCTTTCGCAGCTGTTAAGCAGCCCCAGCATTTCCCGATATCCCACGGGCTCAATCAACTCAATATTCGTATGCTCAAGCGAGTGAGCCAGTTTTGCGTTGCGCGGGTGAACAGGATAAATAACAGGTGCGTCGAGTTGGGCCATCGCCCGAAATATTTCCGCCAGCGCGGCAGGATTTGAGTTTTCTTCCCGGTGGACGGTCAGGAGATAATGCCTCCCGTACTCCGGCATCTGTCCGCCAGGTCTCGCGCTCGCCCATAGATAGGCATCATACATGACATCGCCAGTCTGATATACGTTACGGATGATTCCTTCCGTCCGCAGATTGTCCACCGCAGATTCCGTTGGGCAGAAGAGTTTCTCAGATATCCGGTCAGTAAGGATACGGTTGACTTCTTCAGGCATGGTAAGCGCGCCAAACCGCAGCCCCGCCTCCACGTGATATATAGGAATATGCAGTTTTACAGCCGCCAGCGCACCCGCGAGGGTCGAGTTTGTATCGCCATAGACCAAAAGAGCCTCCGGTTTCTCGGCGGAAAGGACCTCTTCCAGCGAGGCGAGCATAGCGCCCGTCATCCTGCCATGGGCCCCCCCCTGAATACCTAGGTTGTAGTCAGGTTCCGGGATTCCTAGTTCCCTGAAAAATATGGCGGACATGTTCGAGTCATAGTGCTGGCCTGTATGCACCAAAATTTCCTGGTGTTTTTTACGTAGAACGCGGGATACCACCGCTGCTTTCACAAATTGGGGCCGGGCCCCAACTACTGTTACAATTTTCACTGACTTATCACCTTTTTGTAAAAATTGAGGATACGTTCAGCATTTGCATCCATAGTAAAGCCGCAGGCGTCACAAAGGTTAGGAGAGATGTAAAGCTTTTGAAAAGCCTGCATCTGCGATATAATGTCACTGCTGTCTATATCAAGAAACCCGCCGCACTGGTTTTGTGATAAGATACTGGCATAAACCGGAATATTTGTAACTACCGGCAGTCCCGCAGAGAGGTATTCTGTCATTTTATTAGGGGATGAAAGCCGTAAATATAGCGTATTGACCGGAAAAAGGAGAAGCCCTAAATCAAATTGTGACATCTCCGTGATTAACTTTTGTCCCCCATAGTTTCCTTCATAGTGGATATGGGAATTTGCCTGACTCAGCTGTTTCAAATACTCCGGCACACAGGATGAATAAATATGTACATGAACACCCAATTCAGCCAGCCGGAGGAACAACGGCTCATAAAACCGGTACGGCACATTCTCTGCCTGCGTCCGATCCACGATCATTCCTTCATATACACAATGTATCTCACTGTCCGCCGCGCTGCGCTTAGGCAGCCGCTCTGTCTCTTTAAAAGAGGACAGCGGATAATTCCCTAAGACCAAGGTTTTTTCATAGTCTGTGCCATACTTACGGATTAACAGTTCGCGCATCGCTTCTGTAGTAGAGATAACGCCGTCCGCCTGCGTGTTAGCAACAAACTCTACTGCCGCTTCGGTAGAGGTAAACGCACTTTTAGACATCGTCACAATGTCGTGGCAGTCGTGGATAACCTTTTTGTTGCTATGGAGCAGCAGATTCACCAGAATATCCGGCTCATTGGAGCAGTGGATGATATCAAACTCACTCTCATTAACAAAGTCCAGAAGTTCTCCGTACGTCCAGAACGGAAATTCCGACAGGTATGCCGCATTCCCCGCGTCGGAAGCGCTGGCAGTGTAGGCGGAATAGGTGAGAACGCCTCGTGACTTCAGCGCCTGAGCAATTTTGTCGGTTCTGGTGCAGGGTTTCACCTGGACAAACAGCACAGAAAATTTGTCTTTACCGGTCTTTCGGCAGGCCTCCGGCCGGCCGAAGGACACCGGATACCACACCCCATCTTCCCGCTCATAGCAGAAATAATTCTCGCAGTTGTAGTAGGAGAGCCCGTAGCCGTCCAGTTGGGCCGCGATGTCAAGGTAGTGCAGTTCATTGGCGATGAAGATTGCCGCCCCTGTTTTCTTCACCAGCTCCGTCAGGTCATCCGGCGGGATAATGGCTGTGCCGTTTCTCTCCCGGCCCCACAAATCCTTGTTGTTATCGGCATAGGCGATTACGTCAAAGAAGATGGATAGCTTTCTAAAAATGTTTGTCCCTCGTTCGCCCGCGCCAAAGATGACGCACTTGCGGTTATTTTTCATCACAATACCTCAATATTTCCGCGCTCCCGCACGGCTTTCATAGCGTTTTTGGCGTCAAAGATAAACGGGGCGTTCCCGGCGACAAACTGGTAGTCAACATTGCTGTGCATAGCGGTGATCAGCACAATATCCGACGCCCGAAGCGTCTCTGCCCGCAATTCCAGAAGTCCTCTATGTATTTTTCCTTTGTATTTATACTCTTGAATATAGGGGTCAAAAAAGGACACGTCCGCCAGTTCCTGCTCCAGGCATTCAATGACCCGCAGAGCGGGGCTCTCCCGGTAGTCCGCTACGTCCTGCTTGTAGGCTACGCCCAGCACAAGGACCTTCGCGCCGTTCAAAGCTTTTTGAAAACGGTTGAGAATACGTCCGACGCGGCCAGTCACATACTCCGGCATTTGGTCATTCACCATCATGCTTGCCTCAATCATGGACGTGTGGAACCCAAACTCCCTGGCCTTCCAGGAGAGATAATAGGGGTCCAGCGGGATGCAGTGGCCGCCCAAACCAGGCCCTGGGTAAAACGGCTGAAAGCCGTAGGGCTTTGTCTTGGCCGCGTCAATAACCTCCCAGAGGTTAATCTTCATTTTATCGCAGAGCATGGCTAACTCATTGACCAGGCCAATATTTACATTGCGGTACGTATTTTCCAGAATCTTTTCCATTTCCGCTACAGCGGGGCTGGATACGGTATGCACGTCGCCATCCAGCACGGCCCGATACATGGCGGAAATAACCTCCAGGGCGTCCGCTCCCACCGCGCCGACTACCTTCGGGGTGTTTTTCGTGTTGTACAGCAGGTTTCCCGGATCGACGCGCTCAGGGGAGAATCCCAAGTAGAAATCTTTCCCGCAGCGAAGTCCGGAGCCCTCCTCCAGGATAGGCATGAGCAGTTCCTCCGTTGTGCCCGGATAAGTGGTGGATTCCAGCACCACCACTGTGCCAGGGGTCAGGTACTCCGCGATTTCCCTGCCAGAACTCTCAATATATTCCAAGTTCGGTTCCTGGTGCTCGTCCAGCGGGGTCGGGACGCAGACGGCGATAAAATCCACGTCCCGTATAAAGGAGAAATCGCTGGTAGCGGAGAGCGTTCCGGCGGCGACAATCTTTTTCAGATCCGCGTCTACCACGTCTCCGATATAATTCTCGCCCCGGTTTACCTGCTCCACCTTCTCCCGCTGCACGTCAAAGCCAATGGTACGGAAGCCCGCTTTCGCTTTTTCCACCGCCAAAGGCAGGCCTACATACCCCAGACCTACCACGCCTATCACCATTTCATGGTTTTCAATTTTTCGGAGAAGCGATTCTTTCATGATAAAACCTCCGCACAGTCCGGTATTTTGTCAAAGTTGCAGGTTCGCAGCCAAAGCTCCAACGAGAGGTAGCGGAACAAGGCCTGCTCCATATTCGCCTCGCCCCGCATATGGGCGTTGTAGTAGGCCTCAATCGTCTCCGCCGGAACAATATTCCGTTTGGCGAAGGATAAGATAATCTCCTTGAACGCTTCCTTCTCATCGGACTCCCGCAGCCAGCGGAAGAAGGGGGCGGGATACTCCATTTTGTTGCGCCGCCTGCGCACTTTCACCGGCAGATAGTCTTTCAACGCTTTGCGTATAATCCACTTCTGCCATGCGCCTTTGATTTTATAGGACGAATCCAGCGCCAGGGCAAATTCCACGATACGGTAATCCAGAAAAGGCATCCGCACTTCTACGGAAAAGTCCATTGCGTTGGAATCCTCATTGTGGCACAGCTGTGGAATGGAATACACTAACGTCTGGTCCAAACACATCTGTGTGATTTCATCGCCGCTCTTATGCGGGCAGGAGCGGTCGGGCTTGTCATTTATCAGCGCGGAGAAGGCGGGCGTAAAGGGGGCGCGGCCCATAACCTGATCGGCTTGGGCGGACGCCTCCTTCCGCACCTCTTCCATCAGGTCCAGGTAGTTATCCAGGCCAAACACTTGGATTCCCAGATCCGCCGACAGCTGTGACGCGTCAATGAAATCGTTCTCTCTCAAAATTTCCATGAGCGTCCGAATCATGGAAACGCGGGAGGAGGTTTTGGCGGCCTTGCGCAGAGCGGGGTTCAGGAAGCCCGCATAGCCGCAGAATAATTCGTCCGCCCCCTGACCGTCCAGCACTACCTTGACATGACGGCCAACCTCGCGGAACACACTGTACTGGGAATAGAGAGACGCGCCGGAGGCAGGACCATCGTGGTTCGCGTTAATCTTCTGGAACGCCTCAATAAACGATATAGGCCTGTCGTCCGGGTAGACCGGCACGGCCTTAGAGCCGGAAAAACGGTTTACTATATCAATAAATTCTCCCTCGTCACAGGATTTGTCTCCATAGCGGGAGGAGAAGGTCCGCATAGCAATACCATGGCGTTTGCTGCAGCACCCCACAATCGCGCTGGAATCCAGCCCTCCCGACAGGCAGGTCCCCACCTCCACATCGGCGCGGAGGCGGATTTTCACAGCGTCGTCAAACAGCTCCCGGAAGGTTTTTATAGGGTCCCGGCCATCAATCCACTTTTTTTGAAATTCGGGCACATCGGGCCTCCAATAGGCGTTTACCTCAAAGCTGTTGGTATCCAGAGAATATATGCCATAGGAGGCGGCGGGGAAAATGCGGATATTTGCGTACCAGCTGTGTCCGTCAATATTTTCAGGAGCGGTACTTCCCACAAAACGATGTATCTGCACCAAATCGGGTATATTTTCCTCCGGCTGCACCGCGATAACGGCCTTGGCTTCAGAAGCGAACATGAATATATCGTTCCGGTTCAGTATGTACAGCGGCTTGACCGCAAACCGGTCCCGGGAGAGGAAAAGCTCCCGCTTTTTTCTGTCAAGAAGGGCGAAGGCCCACATGCCGTTAAATCGGGACAGACAGGCGGCTCCCCAGTAACGGTAGGCTTCTATCACCACTTCCGTATCCGTATCGTTTGTAAACGCCGCGCCCAGCGATATAAGCTCTGCTTTCAGCTCCTGGTAGTTATAGATTTCCCCATTGAATGTAATGGCGTATCTGCCGTCGCGGCTCTCCATAGGCTGCCGTCCGGCGTCGGAGAGATCAACAATGGACAGCCGCCGGTGGCCCAGCGCAACGTTGTCCTCACAAAGCTGACCCTCCGCATCAGGCCCCCGGTGCGCGATTGCGTCCGTCATCCCCTTCAGTTTTTGGACGCTGGCGGCAGAGCCGTCCTTATTTATAAACCCAGCAATTCCGCACATTGAATATAGGTCCTCTCTATCAGTAATTCCACAGGACGCGTGACTTTAAAAAGGCCAATCAGCGTCGAAACAGTAAGCCGTTCCCAGGTCCGGCCAGCTCCCACGCAGATTCTAACGGTCTCCCGGCGTCCGATCTGGTTATAAAATATCATCTGTCTGAACCGGAGTCCGGCGATAACCTTTACCACGTTTTGAAACCCGGTAAACCCAAACCCACCGGAGACAATAACCACTGCGTCAAAGCAGATATCTTTCAAAATATCCAGTTCATTTCCCGGCCCGTCTCCAAAGCTTGGCCCTTTCAGCCGGACGAGACGGGCGTTCTTCGGAACCTCCGTCAGTCCAGCGGCAACAGAGGCTGGCGCGATTACTGTAATCTCTGCTGTTTGATGCAGCTCCCGCAAACATTTCATTACCACTTCCGCCCTTGCGGATGCACAGACAAGTACTTTCATCGTTTCACTTCCAATAAGCATTTGTTGGATGGGCATAGAGTCGCTGCTCCTCTGGCGTCAGCGGCCTCCACTCAGGATAGCGCACTTGAAGAAAACGCTTCCAGTCCTTCATCACAGAGAACTGCTCTCCTTCAAATTCCAGGGTTTCCCCATACGCAAAAACCTCTTTCGGCAGCGACCAGGGTACCAAACACTCAAATGGAGTCGCGGCCATTTTGCTGGAGTTAAATGGAATATCATACTTCGTCGCCCAGATTTCTTCCCGCTGGTCTGGAATAGAGGCCTTCAAAACGCCGTTTGACTGGTAAAACCAACGCCACTGGGCGTCCAGATAGGCAAATAATTCTGTACGGTAGGCAATTTCCGCGCCGCTCTCCGGACTCCCGCAAGTTGGAAAGATATCAATAAACACCCCCTGCCGCAGGCTGATGGGGAAGCTCTTGTAGAGCATAATTGTGTCGTTATCTACCAGCTGAGCATACGGGAAGAAAAATTCGTCGTTATCCCGCCAGAAAACCACCTCGTACCGGCCGCCTTTGGGATAGGAACTGACAAACTCCATAAAATCCTCATATGGCATTTGAACATCTATATCGTCATCCCAGGGAATAAAGCCCTTATAACGAGCCGCTCCGGCGCATGTGCCGCCACTTAGGAAATAACGCAGCCGGTTCTCGCCGCAGAAGCGTTTGAGTTCCCGAAGAATATCCGTCTCGCAGAGTTGGAGCGCACGCAGAGACATCTTCTCCAGCCCTGCGGTATCTGTCTGAAACACGCTGTCCGCCGCCGCCGCGTACTGGTCCGGGCTTTTCAGCGTCAATATCTGGGCTTCGGGATAGCCATAACGTAAAATATCCTCTTTAATTACCTCAGCAAAGTTGGAGCAGATCAGAACAATAGAATCATTCATATGCCCCCGAATGGTAAGTTCAGGCGGAGAAATGATAATCCCGTAGGGGGAGACCCGGCCCCACTTAGAACGGTCATTGTCCACAATATAATCCAACTTTAGCCCCCGCTCCTTCAGGGCGGCCTGGAGCGTGTCAACCCAGTGGGAGTACGAGTAACAGAACCAAATGATTCTCCTGTTCGGATAATTGGCGATGATTCCGGCCACGTCCTCCACCACCTGAGGCAATACGTTAAAAGATTTTACAACAGCCATACAGCCCCTCCCTCATGCTGCCAGCATTTAATCAGCAGACATATCAACTTCGGAAAACACCATCCAAAAGCGCTGCATAAACGGTATTGGTCCGGTGGAGACCCGGAGCCAGCCCGCAAGAATCCCCCGGGAGTAATCCCGAA
>CAMSIF010000105.1 GCA_947058885.1 uncultured Clostridia bacterium | reverse complement strand
TAAGCCAGCCAGCATCAGACCAGACCTTCCCTCTGATAGACCTCAATATCCTGTCCGCTGTCGAATTCCAGCCAGAGACTATCTGTGGAGATGGATAAAATGGGGTAGCCCTGCTCCAAGATTCCCTGCAGCAGCGTGGTCATATCCAGCTTGTTCACAGTCTTTGGCAGCGGACGGCGGATGGTTTCCTGTACCCACCGCCAGCTCTCGGGCGTGAAGCGGAGCAGGCCCATAAACTGCCCCTGGATATCTTCACGGCGGACCGGCTTCCTGCCAATTTCCAGCAGCAGGCCGTCGGGCGAGGCCCGAAACGTCTCCAAATCCTCCAACGGATTTCCCATCCGTTTCTCCCAGAGTTCCCAGTATCCAGTGTAGGAGGTAACAGCCAGCGGTTCGGCGCAGTCGATTAAGAGCCGGGCCGCCTCGGGCGCGAAAACAATATCTGAGTAGCAGACAAGGCACGGTTCCCGCTCCAACCACTCCTGCGCTTTAGTCAGAGAATAGAACATGTTGGTATTTTCCCAGTCTGGATTGTGAAAATACGTCACCTTTTCCGCTGTGAACATGTCGCTGCGGTAACCGGTAACAATCCCTATCTCCTCCCGCTGGACACCCGCCAATTCCAGTGTATCCAGACAGCGGTCCAGAAGCGTCCATCCAGCGGGAGCGCACATGCATTTGGGACGGTCTTTTGTCCACTCTCCCAGGCGGCTGCCCCGTCCGGCCGCAAGTATAATTGCCTTCATAACCGAAATACCTCCCGTATCATCTCTATATCCCGCTCACGAAACGGAGCATACCGTTCCGGATGCCACATGACGCCCCGAATCGACGCGTAATCCTGGCAGGAAACCGCCTCCAATACGCCGTCTTCGCTCCAGGCGAGCGGCAGCAGCGGCGGCTGGCAGGCCCGCGCCCCCCAGCTGTGAAAGCTGTTGACCGTATCGCCGTTGTCCAGGCGGTGTTCCCGGCGGACATGGCCCTCCACCTTTGCCAGCGGCGTTCCAAAATAGTTCAGAATTGCCTGCATTCCGCGGCATACGCCCAAAAGCGGCGTTCCAGTCTGTATGGAGTGCTCTATGAGGCAGTGCTCCACTTCATCCCGTTCCGGCGCGTCTCCGCCATAAGAGGCCAGGTCATTCCCGCCAGTCAGGAGAATTCCCTCCACCGGCAGGGCTTCCATGATCCGCCGGACTGCCGGCAGATGGTTAGGCAGCGGCAGCGGCAGGAAGCCGCAGGCCTCAGCCAGCAATGCCCATTCCTGGGAAAGCGCGTCCCTCCGCTCACCAATATTTTCTATTACTTCTACACGCTGCGTTAAAACCACTAATTTCATAATACCGCCACCGTCCGGTTTCCACAATCTACCGCCAGAGCCCGGGCCGCAGCATATCTGGCAAACTGCTTTTCCCCCACGCCGATTACTGCCGGAATGCCAAACTCCGCCGCCCGGATAGCCATATGGGAGTTCGCCCCGCCATAGGCGGTGATAAATCCGGCGATATGGCGGGAAAATATCCAGTCGTAGCCCGGATCAGCCCCCTGAATCAACACCACTTTCCCCTCTAGCGGCTCTTCGGAGGGAAGCAGCACCGTCTCCGCCGTACACCGCTCCTGGGTGATAAAATTGGGCACCCCATCCGGCTGGAAAAAGCTGTATATTTGGTCCGCTTCCCATAGCAGCGGCGGTAACGTAAGCCCACCGGCGGTGTGGTCCACAGCCTGCCCGTCCTTCATCGAATTGCGAAGGACTTTTCCCATATCCTCCGCTTTCGCGTAAGCTTCCATAATCCGCTGTATCTCCACATACGACATCTCTTCCCGGTCCAATCCGTGCTCACGGCCCAGCCGCGCCGTCAACTCCAGGACGTCGGAAAGCGTCCGGGTAAAGACGAACTTCGCGTATTCGCGTCCCTCAATCGCTCCGCGGATGAATCCAAATAATTGCAGAACATCGGATACCATCCGATGTTCCTCCAGCATATGCTGGAGGGCCGCATATTGGTCAAGAGAAAGCTTAAACGTTCCCTGCTCCGCCATCCCGGAATAGGGACGGGCAAAGTCAAAGTAGCCGCTGCCATGGTCGTACCGGGGCGAACGAATATCGTAAGTACCAGGGCGCAGGTGCCCATACCGGGCAAGAAACGCGGCCGGAGAGAGGGAGGAGAAATCCCGGACGATATTCTTCCCCACCGTGGACACACCGCCCATGTAGAGACTTTTCTCCTCCTCCGTCAGAGCGCCTACCGCAACCATGGACCGCAGAAGCTCCACCGCAATGAACCCGGCCCGCGCAAGACCGGCAAACGGCAGGGTACCATAGCGTTTGCAATATTCCAGCAGCCAGTATATCTTTTCCGCCGTCCCCATGCCGCTTTCCAGAATTGCCTGCCGCTTCTCTTGCAGCACTTCTATTTTCTGGGCGTCCTTCCGCCACAAACCGTCCTGCCGGATAATCGCGTTTGTCAGCGACCGCAGCGATTCGGTCAAGCAGCCGCGCTCCTCCTCCGTAAAGCCATGCTGTTTCAACGCTTCCACACGTTCCGGCAGGTCGAAGCTGTAACAGGTGAACGCAATCTCAAACTTGATTTTGTCATGTAACTCAGGGCGGCTCCGCAGCTGCGCTAAATAATATTCCGCCAGCTTTTCCGCCAGAGCGTCCGGCAGGCTTTTTGGTAAAAACGAGTTGAAGCTGGCCCTAACATCTATGTAGGGCAGGCCCTGAAAGTCCACCATCAGCGGAAAAGAGCGCATATTACGGTAGCCATAATTATCCCGCTGGTATGCCCAAACGCCGTTGGTGATAATCTCCTTGTACAAGCTCAACGCCAACGCGCGGGGACGGATACCAATCATCTCCGCCGGGTTCCAGTCCGGCATCACGCCGTAAATCGCCTTGCTCCCCCATAAATCCGGGTGGGGCAGGCTGGAGGAGCGCAGTTTCTTTTCAATCAAAGCCAGGCTATGTCTCTGCTCCTCTAACTCTGCCAAAGGCTTGCGCAGCGCGAGAGGGCGTACCTGCAATAAATATAGTACTCCATCCGCAAGGGCAAATTCAATATCCAGCGCGGGCAAATGAAACAGATTCTCCAATTCCCGGCACAGCTCAATAACTTTGTCCAATGGGGCCGGTGCGGGATACGGGGATGCCTTGAAATGGTAGAAGGTTTTTAAACGCTCCCCGGTGCCGCCGGTCACTGAACTGGTTGAACCAGTAGTATCATCATAATTTATGATATAATAATTTCCGCCTGTGCTGGGGTCGGCGGTAAAGGCTACGCCGCATAGGTCCACTTTCGTCAAAAAGGGCTGGATAAAGATTTCGTTTTCCGGGTCAGGCCCCATAGATTCGGCAACCTGCCCAACCGCTCGCAGAAGCTCCGTTTCCCCCGCCACATTCGGTATGGAGAGGAACTTTCCCGCGTTGGAACTCTCCGCAGTGTCCTCGTTTTTCGCACTGCTTCGCACGATGAGCGGGCCGTCCAGAAGTGCCGCCTCACGCAGCAAATCTATACTTTTGCGCGGCTTTGTACGCGCCTCCCCGGCGCTCAGGCTTATCTGAGGGAGAATGCGGGCGGCAGAAATTCTGCCGGTTAGGCTAAGGAGCGTATGGGCTTTTGTTGTGAAGGTTATCATTTTCCTTATCGTTTTGTTGAGCGGACAGTAAAGGCGCGGGACAAATAAGGAACCTCAATTTGTTCCATACCGCTAATCTTCCTCTCAATCATCGCCAAAATCTGTTCAAACAACTCATCACCGGCCTGAGCATGAATATCATTGACAGACCGCCAAGCGCCCATATACCGCTCTTGGGACATAACTGCATTATGCGTTCCCTCTACCAAAAACAAATCCTCAAAAAAGGGCGTGGACAGTAATTTGCTGTCCATCTCTTTCATATTAGCTCGGGACCCAGAGGAAACACGTTTCAAGTCCGGCACCATTTTTTGAATAGAACACTCAATATCCATGTGAAATGGGCTGCTCTCCAGATTCCTCGGGTTCCATATGGCCGTGAAGAAACCGCCAGGACGCAAAACACGATGAAACTCTTTCAGAGCAGAGGGCGCGTCTGCCCAGTGGAAAGAAGAGCCCATTAAAAACCAATCCACGCTATTGTCCGGCAAATACGTCTCTTCCGCCAACCCCTTGGACCATACAAAAGAAGTTCTTCCCTCAAAGAGCTTGACGCCTTCTGCGCGCATAGCGTCGTTGGGTTCCACAGCATAGCCGCGCAACCCCATATCTTCCAAGTCCTGCGTCAGCTTTCCGGTTCCCGCGCCCACATCTGCTACCGAAGTAATCGTTCCATTCACGGCCTCAATGTATCCACGCAGGACGCGTAACACGGTAGGTGAATATCCAACGCGGTTTACATAGTCCTTTGCGAGTTTTGTAAAATCTCCCAATTCCATTATTAGGTCCTCACTTTCGCCAAAATACTTATTTGCTCCTCTGGTGTTCTCCGTCCGTCATTTTCCAAAATCAGGTCCACGGCTAAAAACACCTTAAAACCGACTCCGCGACAAATCTCACATCTGCATTCTCCATATACGGATGCATCGGCAGAGACAACACGCACTCCGCAGCTTTTGCCGCATTGGGAAAGCTTCCTGATGCGCTTCCAGAAAATACCGTCTGCTGATGCAGCCCGCGAGGATAATAAATCATAGACGGAATCCCAGATTCCTTTAGCGTTTGTTGAACCTCAAACCGCTTCTTGCTGTCAGGAAGCATAATGGTATATTGCGCCCATGCGGAACCATAGGTGTCCGGCACGGTCGGCAAAATAATTTCATTACAACCGCCCAAATATTCCGAATACCGCTCCGCAACCCAATTCACAGCCGCAAGCTCATGCTCTATAAACGCTTTCAGCTTTACCTGTAATATGGCGGCTTGTATGGTATCCAATCGTGAGTTTATTCCAACCTCGCGATTATCATATTTATCAGCAGGACTTGCTCCCTGTCGCTTTAATGAATTCAGCTTTGCAGCTATTTCGCCGTCATTTGTAAAAATGGCGCCGCCGTCGCCGTAGCACCCCAACGGCTTGGCGGGAAAAAAGGACGTTGCCGCTATATCGCCAAAGGAACAGGCACGTTTTCCTCCAATCGTTCCGCCAAAGCCCTGGGCTCCGTCTTCTACGACGAGTAAATGATACTTCTGCGCTACCTGACCGGCTTCCGCGTGATTTGCGGGAAGGCCAAACAAATCTACAGGGATAACAGCCTTAGGCGTTAATTCTGTTTCCTTTAGCGTTTGTGCAACAGCCCTTTCCAGAGCGTCTGCGTCTATATTAAAGGTTTGCGGATCAATATCAACGAAGACCGGAGTTGCCCCCAGGATTGATGCACACCCCGCCGTCGCTATATAGGTAAAATCCGGGACAAATACCGCATCCCCTGCGCCGATACCGTAGGACATCAGTGCAAGAGTCAGCGCATCCGTGCCGTTAGCGCAGCTTATGCAGTGCTTTACGCCGACATAATCCGCAAGCTGTTCCTCCAGTTCGCTTACCTGCTTTCCCTGAATGAAGTGCGCTTCTGAAAGGACCCGGCCTACAGCTGCGTCTATGTCTGTCTTAAGTCTTGAATATTGTGTTTTTAAATCCCGGAATTCCAATTGCTGGCCCTCCCTGTATTCGTTTTTCACAAATGTTACTGCTCTGCCTTACCCCTCTGGATATCTACGCTGGAACGCTTGTAAATCTCAAATTTGCTGTAAAGTTCCCGCTCCAAGTCGTGGGGCATCCGTCTGAACGGCTCGGATTCTCCCTTTATGTAGGTGTGCGCACAACCATTTTTTTCAATCGCGTCAACAAGCATACATATTTCCAATTCATAGGCGCGCTGTGCGGTGGTATGGAACGTGTCGGTCTCCTCGACTGCCAACTCCCGCCGCTCAATGACCTCTCCCGCATCCACCTCTTTCCCAATAATGTGGGTGGTGACACCTAACGGCAGCCCCTGGTAAATGGCCCACTTGAAGCTGTCCAATCCCCGCGCACAGGGAATATAACCACCGTGGGAATTGATAATTGTGCGGGAGGCGGAGAACTCTTCCGGCAATATCCCGCCGCCGCAGAGAAGAAAGATTTCGTGTTTCTCCGTAGGAGGGATATCATCGTATTTCTCAATCTCTGTATAGGTATATCCTAGATTCAAAATATACGCCTGACTATCCACTGGGACAAAATCTGGACGGTGGGGTACCGTGGGCTTATATTTTTTCACATAGGACATGGGCAGAGCCCAGACGGAAACCTCCCCATAGCCTCGCGCCTTCAGGAGGCACAAGACATCATAGGTCTTCCGGTGGGGCGTGGTATAGGTGAGAACATGTATCATAGTTGTTACCTCATCGTCCGAACAGCCCGGTAAAGTCCAGAGAGGAGCAATCCCTCAGCGGCAGAGCCGTTTCCATTTTTTCCTTTGATGACTGGTAGATGGCAAGTACCATTTCCATAGCGCTTTTGCCGTCCTCCGCCGTCACATAGGGCTTCCGCTTCTCCGTAATGGCTGTTATAAAATCCGCGTACAGCGGCGTATGGCCAAAGCCGTAAATGTCCGGCGGATCTTCCGTGAACTCCCGCTGTACACTTTCAAGATTGTCCTTTTTATCCGCAAAGCTCCACTCCAGAATGGTGTTGACGGAATGTCCGCCCAGCTTTGCTGTTCCACGCTCGCCGAATATAGTCAGCGTTTCTTCCATATTACGCGGATACACATTTACCGTACCCTCCAGAGTCCCCGAAGCCCCGTTGGCAAACCGGATAATTGCCGTTCCGAAATCCTCTCCTTGAATATAGGGGTGGCAGAAGTTGTTTGTTACTCCAAAAACGGACGACACCTCTCCTCCAAACCAACGCAGGAGGTCAATATTATGGATGCACTGATTCATCAGGCAGCCGCCGTCCTGCTCCCAGGTGCCGCGCCAAGGTGCTTGCTTATAATAGCCCTCGTCCCGGTTCCAGCGGATTACAGCGGAGACATTGTAAATAGGGCCAAACCGTCCTTCGTCGAAGGCCTGGCGCAGCTTCTGGACGGCCTTATTAAACCGGTTCTGGTGGCATACGCCTACCGTGACGCCAGCGGCCTTTGCGGCATCCAGAATAGCCTGTGCGTCCGCGACAGACAGCGCAATGGGTTTCTCAATTAGTACATTTACACCGGCCTTGATGCAATCCAGGGCTATTGCGGCGTGTTTGCCGCTCTCTGTAGCAATTGCCACAAAGTCGGGCTTGTTCTCTTTCAGCATCTGCCGGTAATCTGTATAAACAGGGCAGTCCAACTGGTTGGCGGCCTGGTAACGCTGGGCATTTTCAGAGATGATATCACAAAGCCCAACTATGTTGAGATGGTTGTTAATTGCTGCCGCCACGTGGTTTTTAGCAATCCGGCCACAGCCGATTAGTGCGTATCGCATATGGTAACACTCCTTCCCATAGTTAAATGGCCTCTACAATTTTTTCCGCCGCATGTCCGTCACCAAAAGGC
>CAMSIF010000104.1 GCA_947058885.1 uncultured Clostridia bacterium | reverse complement strand
GGCAGCGGCGGTACGCGGGGCGGTTTTTCCCGGCAGTCCCGGCGCGAAAATTACGCGGCGGCCCACCCGTCTGGCGGCCGCCAGATCCGCGCCGCCGGGGGCGGAGGCCAAGTCTACCAGCAGGCAGTCCGCTTTCATCTTCCGGAAACAGTCATCGTCAAAAATAAGGGCGGGCACTGTGTTGAAGATCAGGTCAAAACGCCCCAGCTCTTCCAAAAGGTTCTCTGTCCGCAGTCCCCGGCACCCGCACGCGTCAATCCAGGCCAGATCCCCATACTTCCGCGCGGATACGGATACGTCCGCGCCCAGGGCCCGCAGCCGGAACGCCAGAAGCTTGCCGATCCGTCCGCAGCCCGCCACCAGGCATTGGCTTCCGTGAATGGTTCGGTCCGTAGATTCCATAGCCAGCTGGATGGCCCCCTCCGCTGTGGGCACAGCGTTGGCAATCTGCGTCTCCTCCCGGTTGTAGTAGTCCAGCAAAGTCAGGCCGTAATCCGCCATCAGCCGGGCGGCCAGTTCGCCGGTCATTCCGCCCAGCAGCAGCTGGCTGTACCGCAGGCGGGGCCACAGCTGTTCCGCGCTCAGGTCTGTATCCGTCAGCGGCAGATTCAGATTTCCCGCACGGCACACCGGCAGAGGAAAAATCAGCAGGCCGGCCTCCAAGGCCTGGTTCAGCGGGGCAGGGTTGGGGCCGTCCCCCTGCTCCAGCCCCCAGGTCACTACGTCGTGCCCGTCTTCCAGCAGAAGCTGGGCCAGGCACACTTGGCGCATATCGCCGCCCAATACGGCAGCGTTTCGTCTCATACACATCCCCCCTCTGCATCAGTGTATGCGGCTGGACAAAAAGGGGAACCGCCTGCCGGATACTTCCAGCGGGCGGTTCCCGTCAAAATGAGAACGCTTAATATTTCTGAATATCATCCAAATCCAGGATAAAGACCGCCACGCCCCCTACGCTGACCTGTACAGGCATCATGGGGATGGACGGGGTAGGTCCGCCGGCGGACATGGACAGGTTGGAATAGGTCATCTGCTGCCGCCGGCCCGCGCATTGTTTGAGAATGTCCAACACAGCCTGAAGCTGGGCCTCCTCCACGCCGATCATCAGCGTCATACTCCGCTTCTTTAAAAAGCCGCCTGTGGAACTCAGAATGGTAGCAAAGAACCCGTTGCGGTTCAGGTCGTCCACAGTATCGGCGTAGTCATCGCCCTGGATGACCGCCAGCACCAGCTTTTTCTTGGTTTTCTCCTTGTCCATGTGATCACCTCTCCTTTCAGGATGGATCCGTAGATCTCTACCTCTATTATACCATCTGCCGCTCTATTTGCAAGCAAAAATTTTCCAGGGGCTGGGGGAAAATTTTTTTATTGCCCTTGACATTTCCACTTGATTTTTTGGCGCGGGGGCGTATAATAGAGGGCAGCAGTGTTTCCGGGAGACGCGGGCCACCGTTACCGGGCGGCAGAGCGGGGGTTCCGGACGGACTTGGGAGCGGTGTTAAAGTTCTTTTTGATACTTTTTCTTTCAAGAAAAAGTATGGAAACCGAATCATTCATCTTCAGGGCGGGGTGCAAGTCCCCACCGGCGGTAAAGTCCGCGAGCGCGTAACGGCGTTGAACCGGTGAGAGTCCGGTACCGACAGTGACAGTCTGGATGGAAGAAGATGTTCGCACAGAGGCGGCGGTTTCGCGGCGCTCTTTCGCGGCGTACTCCGGGGATGGATTGTCTTCGGGTATTACTGTGAAGGAGTGTATTTTTATGTCAACCATGTCAAAGAGGGGCGTTGCCGTTTCCCAGGGGGTCCGCAAGCTGGCGGTTATCGCCATGCTCAGCGCGGTGGCTGCCGTGCTGATGGCTCTGTCCTTTCCCATTCCATTTCTCATTCCTACCTTTGTTAAAATGGACTTTTCCGAGCTGCCCGCGCTGCTGGCGGCCTTCAGCATGGGGCCGGTGAGCGGCGTGGCGGTGTGTCTGATAAAGAATCTGGTGAACCTGTTCTCCAGCACCACCAACGGCGTGGGCGAGCTCTGCAACTTCCTGTTAGGTGTGTGCCTGGTGGTTCCGGCGGGGCTCATCTATAAATACAAAAAGACCCGCGGCGGCGCGCTCATGGGCGCACTGATAGGCGCGGTGGTTATGGCGGCAGGCAGTGTGCCGGTAAACTACTTTATCTCCTACCCCATGTATACCCTGTTTATGCCTTTGGACACTATCATCGGTAAGTATCAGTCTCTGATTCCCTCTGTGGACGGCCTGGTAGCCTGTCTGGTTATCTTCAACGCGCCCTTCACCCTGCTGAAGGCCCTGTTGGATACCGCGCTGGCTTTCCTGGTATATAAGCCGCTCTCTCCCTTGCTGCACAAGTAAGACAGTACATTTCAAAATCCGCCGGATGCCGCCCAGACGGACGCTACAGGCCAGCAATCAGCTGAATGGCTGACTGCTGGCCTTTCAAATACGCGGCAAAGCGGGCAGGCGCAAAGAAAAATGCCGTTGGATATTGAGCTGTCCAGCGGCATTCCTATTTTGACACTACTCTGCTGTCATAACCATAACAAGGTCCAAATATTTCCCGTCACGGTAGACACGGATATCTACTTTGTCACCTACAAACAAGCCCCGGCGGATGGCCAGAATCTCCTCTGTACTGGTGATGTCCTGCCCAGCAAAGCTGACCACGTAGTCTCCGGCCCGAAGACCAGCGGCTTCGCCGCTGAGTCCGGGCGTGACACGATGGATGAGAACTACCGCGAGCGTGCCGTCGGGCAGCCTGCGGGGAACCCTGTCAATCTCAATCCCAAGCACCGGCTGAGGCAGGAGTTCTCCATACTCAATCAGCTCGTTGACCCAGCGGACCGCCAGACTGCTGGGGATAGCAAAGCCAAGGCCCTCAATGGTGTCGTAATCGCTCATCATCTTGATGGTATTAATCCCTACGACCTGGCCGTACTGGTTGATAAGAGGACCGCCAGAGTTGCCGTTGTTGAGGGCTGTGTTCGTCTGGATGAGCGTCATGGACACGCCCTCTACCTCCACCTCCCGGTTCACGGCGGAGACAATGCCGTTTGTGAAGGTATTGCGGAGTTCAAGGCCCAAGGGGTTGCCGATGGCATAGACCGGGTCGCCGATTTGCAAATCATCGGATACGCCGAACTCCGCCGCAGGAAGGTCTTTCCCGTCAATTTTCAACACCGCCAAATCCTTATCCTCGTCGCCGCCTACCAAGGAGGCGCTGCAACTGAGGTTTTCCCCATAGGGTCCCGTGACCCAGACCTGGCAGGAGCTGCATCCGGCGATTACATGGTAATTCGTCAGGATGTAGCCGTCCGCGCTGAGAATGACGCCGGTACCTACACTGCTTAACGCCTTCTGGCGGCCAAGGACCGTTACGACAGAGGGATTCACCTCGTCGTAAACCGAGCCTGGGGAGAGGACCGGCTGGTCTGAGGGGACAACGAGGGAAAGGCGGGCTTCGCCGCCGACGGGGTATCTGGGGATGGTGGTTTCGCCCTCAGAGGAGTCGAAATCCCAGTGGTAGCGTTCTCCGTCCTCGGGCTGGCCGCCGGAATCTTCGGCTGGAGGAGGTTCGTTACTGGGGAGCGCCCAGCCGTACTGGCCAACGTACCAGATGCCCACGCCCAGGCAGACCAGGGCGGCGAGCAGGGATACGCCTACAAAGAGGCGGACGCCCCAGCGGCTCTTATGGGATTTTTCCGGCGGGGCGATGGCGGTGCGCCAAGGGGCGGCGTCCCGGGGCGGGGGTGGGGCAGGTTCGCGGCGCATGGAATGGGGCAGGTCCCTCTCGTAGCGCAGCACGATTGGTTCCACCTGACCATCCTGGCGGTAGGTGAATACGATTTCCTTTTGCTGTTCCAAACGGTGGACCTCCTTTCGTTACCGGGCGGGAAGCTTGGTGCAGAAGAGACCCGGCAGCGATATTAAAATTCTTTTTGGTACTTTTTCTTATAAGAAAAAGTACAGAAATCATGAAGCCTTCAATTTCTCCTCCGCCAGCTGGACAGTGAAGGAAAACGTCGTAACGCCGTTCTCGCTGGCGGCGGTAATCTTCTCATGATGCTGCTCCAGGATCGTACGGACGATGTACAGACCCAGACCAACGCCGTCCTTATCCTCGCTGCGGGAACGGTCGGTTTTGTGGAAACGTTCAAAGAGCAGGGGCAGTTCCTCCGGAGGGATGGTGTTGCCGGTGTTGCGGACAGTAACCATCGCCTTCTCTCCCCGTTTTTCCAGGCCAAGGAAGAGCGCACTGCCCTGGGCGGCGAATTTGGCGGCGTTTTCCAGGAGGTTGTAGACCACCTGGGTGAGCAGGTCGTTGTCCCCCAGGACCATTACCGGATTTTCTGGGATTTCCACCTCCACGTCCAGGCCGCGGTCCGTGATTTTCTTTTCCATGGACACCAGTACCCGGCGCATGGACTCCGAGAGATCAAAGGGGCGTTTCTGTTTGATAAGGTCCAGGCTCTGGAGCTGGCTGACGTCCAGCATCCGGCGGACCAGACGGCTGAGGCGGCGGCTCTCGGCGGAGATAATGGTAAGATACTGCCGCTCCTCCTCCGGAGAAATTACGCCGTCGAGGATTCCGTCAGCGTAGCCGGCAATGGTGGTCATGGGGGTTTTCAGCTCATGCGATATATTGGCAATAAATTCCCTGCGCTGCTGCTCTGTGCGCTGGAGGGAGTCCGCCATAGCGTTAAAGGCCTCGGTAAGCTCACCGATTTCGTCATCGCGGCTGGTATCCTGAACACGGGCGTCAAAATTGCCCTCCGCGAAATTCCGGGCGGCGGCGGCCATATCCTTGATAGGCTTGGTCTGCTGCATTGTTGTGGTAGCGGTGGCGACGAAGGCAATCAGCAGGACCGTGATGGCCGTCATCCCAAAGATGCCTAGGAAAGCCCGCCACATCTCCGTCATAGCGTTTGGCTCGGCCACAGCCAGCACAGGCCCCACCACGGTTCCATCCGGGGCGTTGCGGGCAGGTACCGCCACAACGAACCGGGCTTTTTCATAAATGCCCAATTTGCTGGAGCCGGCGTAGGTCTGGCCCTTGGCCAGCCTCTCCCCCATAGCGGACGGCAGGGTCAGCTTCATACCGGCGATGTCCTCGTCGGTGCTGATGAACGTACTCTCGCTGGGAAGCCAGATGAGGAAATCGGTGTCGCTCATCTGCTTGGCGACATCCATAATCTCCCAGAGCTCCTTGCTCCAGAGGCTCATAATGACGTCGGGTTTATTGTAGGCGGTAACGGCCATCTGGGCGATAACCTCCGCCTTGTCCTTCAATTCGCCCCGCTTTTCCGCCACGATGTAGCTGTAGGTCAGAGAGAAGAAGGAGGTTCCCAGCAGGATCAGCGTCAACGCCACCATGCCTACGGTCACGGTGAATTGCCGCCAGTAGATGCCTTTGAATCTGCTCATGATACGCCTTTCCGGAGGGTTCTATTTGGGCGTGACCTCAAATTTGTAGCCCACGCCCCAGACGGTCTTCAGCGCCCACTGGCTGGAGACGTTCTCCACCTTTTCCCGCAGGCGTTTGATGTGAACGTCCACGGTACGGCTGTCGCCGAAGTAGTCAAAGCCCCACACCTCGTCCAGAAGCTGATTGCGCGTGTAGACCCGGTTGGGGGTAGAAGCAAGGTGGTAGAGGAGCTCCAATTCTTTAGGCGGCGTGTCCACCTTTTTGCCGTCCACCGTCAGCTCGTAGGAATCCAGGTTAATCTCCAGCTTGTCGAAGACCAGCCGTTTTCGGGTATCCTCCGGAATTTCCGTACGGCGCAGGACGGCGTTAATGCGGGCGATGAGCTCCTTCATCTCAAAGGGCTTGACAATGTAGTCGTCCGCGCCCATCTCCAGGCCCTGGATACGGTCGAAGACCTCGCTTTTTGCCGTAATCATGATAATCGGCGTACGGCTGGTTTCACGAATTTTTCCGCAGACCGCCCAGCCGTCCATGACAGGCAGCATAATGTCCAGCAGGACCATGTCCGGCTGCATGGAGCGGAATGTTTCCACCGCTGTGCCGCCGTCAAAGACCGCCTGAACCTCAAAGCCCTCCTTTTCCAGATACATGCGTATCAGGTCGGAGATGTTGTGGTCGTCCTCCACCACCAGAATCTTTCTCGCCATTGAAAACCCTCCCGTCCCAAAGAAACAGGGACTACATTTTCATAATACTACAGATTATACCCGGTAAAAGGCAGAATGCTTGAACTTTTTGTAAATTAGAGCGGCTGCTAGGCCAGCCGCCACGCGCACAGGCGGTAGCTTCCCGCCTCCAGTCCCGCCAGCAGGGAGCGCAGTCCGCCAAGACAGCCGCTGTCCTGACCCAAATGGACTCCCAGGTCCTTCTGATAACGTCCAATGCTCTGCAAGAGGACGTCCGCCGCCGCCGTACTGCGAAGGCCTTGGCTCCGGCGGTCCAGCCCGGCGGAAATCCGGACGCATCCCTCCGCCTCCAGCAGCGGACCTATCTCCGCTCCGCCCTCATACCAGACCAGCTCCAGCCAGCCGCAGGCGGCTTTCCACAGCAGTTCTCTGGCCCGGGACAGCTCCCCCGCCACAGCTTCCTCCGTTTCGCCCTCTGCCAGCAGCGCGGCGCCGTGTCCATTGGCAAGCAGTCCCCGCAGCAGATCGCCGTCTTCCATCTGCTCCGCCCGCAGCAGGAAGGTGGCCTGTACACTGCCTAAAATCTCCATTGCCGCCTTTGTATCCTTGGCGGAGCCGCTCTCAATCAGCAAGAAAATCTTCTGTCCTTCCGCAGCGTGGACCGGAGGCGGGTCCTCCGGCGTAGGCGTGACGGTCGTACCAGGCCGGTTGGGCTGTACAGTGTCTCCGTCCGAGGCGGGGGGCGGCGTGGCAGTGACCGCCTTTTCGTAGTCCGCGTAGAGGCTGTTCATTTTCCAGGCGGCGGCATCCAAGAAGGCGCTGGTACTTAAAATTGCGCTGGAGCTGGTAATCCGAATCAAAGGCACCGTCTCTGTCCGGCTGGAACTCCAGTTGAGGCCAAAATAACTGCACACCATATCCAGCGGGAAGAACACGATGCCGTTGCGTTCCACAGCGTGACCGTCATACTCTGTACCCTGTTTGTCATAGGTAAGCTGGTTGTCCAGGTCAAAGCGCAGGTCAAGGCGGGCGTTGTAGAGCATAACAAGGCCCTGATTCCGCACAAAATAGACCCCCAAGTCTGTGCCGTCAAAAATACGGCTGGACACATACAACACGCCGCCGGACCAAAAGGGCATGGTTTCGTCGTTCAAGTCCATCATGGAATCGTTGACCGCGGTGAGATAGACGTCCGAAAGGACGGCGCGCCCGGTAGACGCGGCCGCGCAAAGCGTCAAAATAAGCAGCCAGGCCGCCAGGCGGCGTTTCCAGTTTTTCATATGTTCCACCGCCTTTCCCACCGTAACCGATATGGCTTGTTCCGCTTATTCTACCACAAAACGGCCGCCGTTACAATAGCTTTCAGCGCCGCGTCACGGCCGCTGAAGTAGTAGATTAAATGCAGAAAAGGTTTTTGAACTTTTTTCTGCATTATT
>CAMSIF010000103.1 GCA_947058885.1 uncultured Clostridia bacterium | reverse complement strand
AGATATCTTAGTGTGACTGGAGTTCAGACGTGTGCTCTTCCGATCTCTTCATCCGCCGCTTCGATGGCGTCGCGAAGCCGCAGGCTGGGCACACCCTCTTCCTCCAAAGCTTCGTGAAGGGCGTCCATATTCCCTGCCCGCCGGGAGAAAACCGGAAGGTCCGGCATATTTTGCGGGTAGACAGAATTCTTATTGGGGGCTGGGGCGAAGAGAAAACGCGCCCCCTGATTTTGACAGTATTCCGCTATCAGCGCAAGATTGTGGGCGGCGGAAAAAATCTCCCGTTGGCTGAGCGTTTTGAATCCAGTATAGTTGTCCAGGGTGTCTGAGAAATAGAGCCAGCCGTTCCGGCCCAGCACCACACTGTCCGCAATGGACGTTCCCAACAGCTTCTGGTTTAACGCCGACCAGGCGGTAACAAACTGCTGGCGAAAGAAATAATGGTCCTCCCAATAGTTTGTCACATCTGTAAGATAGCTGGTATTCCACCTGCCGTCGCGGTCCCGCAGAGAGGGCGGCGGGGTCAGGACTTCATTGCCTCCGGCCTCCGCCTCTCCGCCGGAAAACATGCCAACGGAAGGAATCATACATATCAGCAGAATGAGTACGATAAAAAGGATATATCCTCCATTTTTCTTCATGACCACTCCCCCTTAAAACTGAGCGTAGATAAAGGGTTGGAAGCCGCCGCCCGCCGCCGCCAGAAGGCAGAGAACAAACAGCGCCGCCGCACCGGCAAAGGAGAGCGCGGTTACAAAGCGGCGCGGCGTGTCTTCCAGGAGTTTGGTCCGCGCCGCCAGACGGGGCGCGGCCGGAAAACAGCCAATCACGCCAGCCAGCAGAGCTATCCACGCCGCCGGACTAATACGGTACAGCGCGAGCGTGGAAGCCGGGATAAAAGATACGCCCGTGAAAAGTGCGCGGAAATATCCCACCACCTGGGACAGGTCCGCCGCACGGAAAATCACAAAGCCCAGACTGACTGCCAACAGCGTATACACGCGGGAAAGGATTCTGCCGGGAGCAGTTTTTTGCAGGCGCACGCAGTCAATGGCCTTACAGCTTTCCAGGGCGGAGAAGACGCCGTGCCACGCCCCCCAGAGGAGAAACGTGCCGCTGGCCCCATGCCACAGGCCGCAGAGAAGAAATACGACAGCTTTGTTCACTGCCTGCCGGGTTTTCCCTTTGCGGTTGCCGCCCAAAGGTATATACAAATAATCGCGGAACCAGGAGGACAGGGAAATATGCCACCGCCTCCAGAAGTCCGTAATTGAGTTTGCCGTATAAGGATAGTTGAAGTTTTCTGGGGCAGTAAAGCCAAACACAGCGGAAAGACCAATGGCCATATCGCTGTAGCCGGAAAAGTCAAAATATATCTGTATCGTGTACGCGGTGGCACCCAGCCACGCCATGCGGATATCCAGCCCGCCGTCAAGAGAGAACGCCGCGTTCGCTATAGCGGACACCGGGCCCGCAATCAGCATTTTTTTACCAAATCCAATAATAAACCGGCGCAGGCCCCGTGCGGTCTGTTCCGGAAGGAAAGGCCGGTCCGCCAGCTGAGCGGAGAAGGACTCGAACCGATCAATGGGGCCGGAGGTAAGCTGCGGAAAAAAGGAGATATAGAGAAAAACGTCCCCAAACCGGCGGGAAACGTTTCTGCTGTCCCGATACGCGTCGATGACGTAGGCCATGGAGCGGAAGGTAAAGAATGAGATTCCTATGGGCAGCGGCAGATTTGCCGCTGGAATTTGAAAGGGTAGGAATTGGTTTAGAATCCCTGTGAAAAAGTCCAGGTATTTAAAGCAGCCTAATAAGCCGAGTTCTAACGCCAAAGCTGTGATTAACGCGGCCTTTTTCGCTCTCGGACGACACATGAGACGTGCGGCGGCGTAGCTGGCAAGAACAGAAAACAGCAGTAATGGCACGCCCTGCCACTGCCCAAAAGTATAAAAGACCAGTCCGGATGCCAAAAGGAGTCCGTTCTTTGCCCGAATACTTGGCATAACGACGTAGAGTAAAAACACCAGGGGGAAAAAGAAATACAAAAAAGCCGCCGCGTTAAAAGCCACAGGACTGCCCCCTTATCCTTCCAAAAATATGAATAAACTCTTAATACTATACACCTTTTAGCGAAAAATGTCAAGAACTTTATCGAACTTTGCCGAAATCCCCCCATCGGGGTATAGCTGCGGTTATTTGGGAGAAAATTAGAATATCTTCCATAATCAATACACTGCGAAAGGAGACTGCGATGCTGGCGGCAGAATATAAAACCGCAAAATCAACTGTGAGAATCCACGACGAATACTGCGAGATTCCGGCAGAGCCGTGTGTTTCTCATCTGGGCCGTATTATAACCGCCTCCTATAGGCGGAGACGGCTGGCAAACCAGGAATGCGAATACTCCTCTGAAATCGCGGCGGCGAATCCCTCCGCCGGAACCATATCCTTGTGACAGAAGGCGAACCGTCATGGAGCAATATGTAAAGTATCTCCGAAAATCCCGTTTTGACCGCGACTACGCTGAACTGAGTATCGAGGAAACGCTGAAACGGCATGAGGCAATTTTGAATAAGCTGGCGGAAGACCGGGGATATCATATTGCTAAAACCTACTACGAAGTCGTATCCGGCGAATCCATCGCGGCAAGACCAGAAATTCAAAAAATGCTGGAAGAAGTCAGTTCCGGTATCTATACGGGCGTTTTAGTGGTGGATCTGGAGCGTCTGGCCAGAGGCAACGGCGCGGACCAGGCCTATATCAGTCAGGTATTTCAATTCTCCGGAACTAAGATTATTACGCCGCTGAAGGTGTATGACCCAGGCAACGAATTTGACGAGGAATATTTTGAATTCGGCCTGTTTATGAGCCGCCGGGAGTATAAAACCATCAATCGCCGCCTGACGCGAGGAAGAGACAGCTCCGCCGCAGAAGGAAAATATATTAATAGTATCGCCCCCTACGGATACAAACGCGTGAAACTGCAAAATGAAAAAGGATTTACTTTGGAACCTCACGAGGAAGAAGCCGGCGTAATCAAACAGATATTTTCCCTCTTTTTGAACCACGCCGGTACAAAAACGATTGCAAACTACCTCAACGACCACCAGATTCCTACCCGGCACGGCGGTCTTTGGAACTACTCCACAATCACCAACATTATCACAAATCCCGTCTATATGGGGAAAATCCGGAGAGGTTGGAGCAGACAAGTTAAAACCATCGAAAACGGTCAAGTGAAAAAACGCGTCAAACGCTCGAAAAATCTACAGGAATATCAGGTATACGATGGGCTTCATCCCGGTCTCATTACGGAGGAGCAGTTTATGCTCGCACAGGAGATCCGGATGGAACGCCAGCCTTCCGCTAAAGTAAAAAATGAATTCGCTCTTCAAAACGCGTTCGCCGGTTTGCTGTTCTGCGGCGTATGTGGAAAACGCGTCGGACGGACAACCTCCTCGCGCTCACGGGGCAGTACGCCCCGCTTGCGGTGCGTCAACAGCCGCAACTGCCATAACGGCAGCGCGGATTACGGCGTTGTAGAGAAGGAAATTATTGCCGCGCTTCGTTCCTGGCTGGAGGGATACCGCGTAAAAATTGACGCTGTCGGATTTGCGGACGATATCGCGGAACAAAAAGCTCTGTTGGAAAAATGTGAGCAGGAACTCGTTAAGCTCCATTTACAGCTGGAAAACGCCTTTGACTTGGTTGAACAGGGCGTTTATACCTTGGAACTATTTAAGGAACGCCGCGAAAAGCTGAACGCCTCCATAGAGACGTTAGAAGAACGGCGCAGTCAAATGGAAGCAACACTGGAAAAGCTGGAGGCAAGCGACGCCTGCCATTCCAACTTGATTCCGCAGACAGTGGAACTGCTGGCAAGCTATCCGGACATGACCAATCAGGAGCGCAACGACCTGTTAAAAGCGATTCTGCGAAAGATTTCGTATCAAAAGGGGGCCGGTGGGAGAATTGAGATTGACCTCTATCCCAGGCTCCCCCGCCTTTAGGTCTACGCAGGTATCATTGTCTTACCCATGTAATGATTAACGACCCTACAAAGGGCTACGGAATCCTGATTGAAAACATGCTGGAGGCCGCAGGCCAGACGCGCGGTCCGGCATAACGGAGTTCCCGTCCCCGGCAGGCCGCGCCGGGGACGGGAACTCTCTTACTCCGCTTCCATAATTTTAATCTGGTCCGCAGTATATTCCGTCTCGCTCAAGACGATATCCTTAATCTTCGCCACATCCTCTGTCTGTAAGCCGTCCTCCGCAGCGGATACCACCACGCTGATGCTGTTTTCTCCCATAAACGCCACGCAGTCCGAGTAGCCTTTCGCTACCACAAGATTCTCAATCTGATTTTCCAGCATCGTATACCCTGCCAGGGTCTGGATAGCCCGGTTAGCGTCGTCAATGGCCGCCTGCTCCACGTTCTCCTGTCCCGCCGCCTCCCGAAGAAGCGTCAAGGCGTTATCCCGGGACTGCTGCTTACTCAGACGGGCGGTATCAAAATAACTGCTGGCCGCCGGGCCGCCGCTGGATTCCGCGTTCTCTCCCGGTTCCGCCGCCATGGTTGGCACGCCGCCCACCAGCGTGGCGTCGCCCAGCACCTTGGTACTGCCGTTGTCCCCGTCCTCCTTCTGCTGGCCGGTCCGGCTGGCCGGAGCGGTATCTTTATTCTCCGCTATGTTTCCTGCGTACCGCCAGTTGAGGTATACCGCCGCGCATACGAACAGCAGTACCGTCGCCACCACGGCGTTGCGTTTCCATTGGTTTCTCATTGTGTTTTTCCTCCTGCCTTTTTATGATTCGTTTGCCGCGCCTGCCGCGCTCTGCCATTTTACAACTGTGATGCGGTCCGCGCCCAGTCCCGTCAATGCGCTTACCGCCGCCACCACCTCCAGCCGTACCGCGTCGTTCCCGCCGCCTTCGCACACCACCAGCGCGCCGCGATACTGCGGGTAAATCTCCTGGGTCACCACAACGCCGCCGGAGTCCGTTACCGTCTCCGAGGAACGCTGGTAGTCGTCCGGCGACTGGGAACTGCCGCTGTAGCGCAGGGTGGAATCCTGGGCCAGCACCCGTTCGCCGCCGCTCTGGAGAGTCAGCATAACGTCTACGCGCCCTACGCCGTTTATTTTTCCTAAAATCTGCTCCATAGCGGCTTCCGTTTCCGATACGCTCGCGCTAATCCCCCCGACGGGGGCCTCCGGCGTTCCCGGCGCGGCCGCGGGCTTTTCGGGCCACAGCAGAAGCAGTGCGCCTATACCCGCCACCAGCAGCACATACTTATACCGTCCCAACACCTCCAGGGGCTTTTTCAGCCGCCGCTTCTCTCCGTCCATGCCATTTCCTCCAGCCAGATTTGTTTTTCGGCGGGAATCCCCACCTCCTCCATGCACCCAGCCAGGGCCGCGCTGTAGTTCCCCAGTATCGTGGCCGTATCCGGCAGGGGAATTCCGTTTTCCCCTACTGCGGCGGTTACTGTTATCTGGCAGTCAAGCCCCAGCTGGTTCGCTTTGTCCCATATATATGCCTCGGTCTTCTCCTCTATGACTGAGGATAAAGCCTCCTGCCAGTCTTTTTGATAGTCCTCCTCCCCCGCCTCCCAGCCTTCCCACGGGACTGCCCGCTCCAGCTCCAGACGGCGCTGGGGCAGTGACGCCAGCGGCTGGAGAACCGCCAGTACCAGCAGCAGTCCGGCTGTGAAGCGCACAAACGCCTGCTCCTTTCCGCCGGTGGCCAGCTGCCGCGCCAATTCTCCGGCAAAGGCGGTGAGGACAATACCTAAAAGCCAGGTCTTTATCACAATCCCTCCTTCCATTTACCAAGGTGCGGCGGCGGTCAGCGACGAGATGACCGCGATGATGAGCAGTACTGCCGACGCGGCGGTCATGGCCAGCACCAATCCAAACGCATCCGCCAGCATACCCAGCAGACGGGTCAGCTTTTTCGGACCTGCGGCGGCGGCTACCAGCGAAGCCCCTTGATAGAGCGCGTATTGAAGCCCCAGCCGCAATACGGGCAGCAGACAGTACCCCAACACCGCCAGCATTCCAATAGACCCCACCGTCCCCCGAAGAACGCCCGCCCCTGCCAGAACGGTTTCCGCCGCGTCTGAGAGAATGCTTCCTACCACCGGAACGGCGGCGGAAACCGCCGATTTCGCCACCCGGACTGCCTGTGCGTCAGCGGCTCCGGCAATTGCGCCGCTGACCGTCAGACAGGCGGTAAAAACAGCCAGCAGTCCGCACAAGGCCCAGCTCACAGCCTTTTTCAGCAGCTCGCCAATCCGGTCCAGCGTCTCCCCCTCTAACGCCGTACCCGCCGCCGCAATCCCGACATACAGGTGCGTCATGGGCAGCAGGAAGCCTTCTATGGTGTGCAGCAAAAGACTGGCGAAAAAAACCGCCGCCGTCTGCTTCACCGCCGCCGCTGTAACCCCGCCGGAGGCCGCCTCCGCCGCCGCCAAAGCGGGGAGAAGCGTCTTGGACAGCAGCGACATGTCCTGAATGGTTTTCTGCCCCAGGCCCATCAGCGACGACAGGTCTCCGGCAGATACCGCCGTGACCCACAAGGCTCCCGCGATAGACACATATTTATTTAAGACTTCCTTTCCGGCTGGGGCCGCGCTCTCTACCACCCCCAGCAGAATAACCCCCGCCATGATGGCCGCAATGGATTTTATGCCGGAAAACATATATTCTTGCAGTTCCTCCAGGCTTGTCCGCAGAAGGGACCGCATCCCGCTGAAAAGCCCGAATCCATCTTCGGGGCTGTCATTCGCCAGCGAGGCCGCCTCGGGGGCGGCTTCCTCCAGACTGGGAGACAACGCCTGTGCCCAGCCCGTCAGAAGAAGCAGGGTCAATAGTGCCAGCGTCAGAATCCGTCTTGTCACGGCGCCCTCCCTCCTATGGTGTGTTTCCCAACAGCAAATCGACTACCGCTTCCAGCAGCGGAAGGACAATCCATACCGCCGCCAGAGCTCCCGCCATCTCCACCGCCGAGGCCAGCGCCTGCGAGCCGCCGTCCTTGCACAAGTCCGCGCACAGGCGCGTCACCAGCGCGGCCGCTACCGTCCGCAGAAGGATGGACAGGTAGGCGTATTCTATCCCTGTTCCCGTGAAAAGTTCCAGCAGCTTGTCCAGAAGCGGCGCGGCTGTACCCAGACACCGGACCAGCACCGCCGCCAGCACCGCAATGGTCAGCAGCAAAGCTTGTTCCGGGACTTTTTTCCGCAGCAGCAGTACGGGCAGCAGGCAAACTACACATAGTCCGCATAATTTAAGAAGATCCATGGCTCAGAACCCAAAAAGGGTCTTGATAAGCTGGAAGAGATCGCTGATCTCCCGTACCAGCATCATCATGACCACCACCAGTCCCGCTAGAGTAGTCATCAGAGCCTGTTCCTCCCGTCCGGAACGGACCAGGAGCTGGTTAAGTACCGCTACGACAATCCCAATGGCGGCTATCCGAAAAATCAAATCAATATCCATCGTCCAACTCTTTCCACACGAATCATTTGTTTTCAAACCAAACCGGCGTTATATAAAAACCAGTACTGCCAGACAGACTCCCGCCAGACACAGCGCGGCAGTTACCCGTCCCCGGTCCGCCTGCCGGACCGTCTCCGCCTGCACATAGGCACGCAAAGCCTCCCGTGTTTCCTCAATGGCGGCTTCCAGCTCCCGGCCTCCCTGAGGAAGAAT
>CAMSIF010000102.1 GCA_947058885.1 uncultured Clostridia bacterium | reverse complement strand
GTGTTCCCGGGCACCAACTGCGAGTATGACAGTATACGGGCGTGCGTCCAGGCGGGGCTGGAGGCGGAGACCGTGGTCGTCCGCAACCTGACGGCAGAGGATTTGACAGCCTCCGTCCGCCAGCTGGAGGAGGCTGTCCGGCGGGCGCAGATTGTATTTCTTCCCGGCGGGTTTTCCGGCGGAGATGAACCGGACGGTTCCGCGAAATTTATCGTCTCCCTTTTCCGCAATCCCCGCCTGACAGACGCCATCCACAGCCTGCTGCAAAACCGCGACGGCCTGATGCTGGGCGTCTGCAACGGTTTTCAGGCCCTGGTGAAGCTGGGACTGCTGCCCTTCGGGGAAATCCGGGAAACGGACGAAACCTGCCCCACCCTCACCTATAACGCTATTGGGCGGCATCAATCGTCCATTGTCCGCACGGCGGTCTGCTCCAGCCTCTCCCCCTGGCTGATGGAAACCAAGCCGGGCGAGATTTATCACGTGCCCGTGTCTCACGGCGAGGGCCGGTTTGTCGCGCCGGAGGACCTGCTGAAGCGTCTGGAGAAAAACGGCCAGATCGCTACGCAGTACGTAAATCTGGACGGCCTGCCCACCATGGACGCGGCCTTCAACCCCAACGGTTCCCTGTGGGCCATCGAGGGGATAACCTCCCCTGACGGCCGTGTACTGGGCAAGATGGGGCACAGCGAGCGGGTCGGTCCGTACCTCTACCGGAATGTGCCGGGTGAGTACGATATGGGGCTTTTCCGCAGCGCGGCGCGGTATTTTAAATAGAGTATTTCGTCTATACTAGGCGGGAGTCAACTGGAAAGGAACTGATGCGATGAATGAAATCATTCTGCTGAAACTGGGCGAGGTTGCGCTCAAGGGCCTCAACCGCCATACCTTTGAGGACCGGCTTGCCAGCAATATCCGCCGCCGCCTCCAGCGGTACGGCAGCTTTCGGGTGTCCTCCAAGCAGAGCGCGATCTACGTGGAGCCCCAGGACCCCGCCTGCGATATGGACGGGGCTTACGCCGCCTGTAAACAGGTTTTTGGTGTGGTTGCCGTCACCCGGGCCCGTCCCTGCCCCAAGGATAAGGACGCCGTCTTCCACTGCGCCCAAAACTACCTCGACCAGGAACTGCGCCGGGCTGGTACCTTTAAGGTAGAGACCAAACGGGCGGACAAGCGGTTCCCTATGAACAGCATGGAAATCAGCCAATACGTGGGCGGCCTGCTCCACGACGCTTACCCCCATTTGAAGGTGGACGTACACAAGCCGGAGCTGTGCGTCCATGTGGAGATTCGGGAGAAGGCTGCCTACGTACACGGCCCCAGCCAGCCCGGCGCGGGGGGCCTGCCCATTGGCATGGGCGGCACGGCGGTGAGCCTGCTCTCCGGCGGCATCGACAGCCCGGTGGCCTGCTACATGATTGCCAAGCGGGGGGTGCAGTTGGAACTGGTACACTTTTTCAGTCCGCCCTATACCTCCGTTCAGGCGAAGGAGAAGGTGATTCAGCTGGCCCGGGAACTGACGCCCTGGTGCGGGCGGATGAAGCTCCATATCGTCCCTTTCACCGAGATTCAGGAGGAGATTCGCCGCGCCTGCCCAGAGGACCATTTTACTCTGATTATGCGGCGGTTCATGATGCGTCTGGCGGAGGGCGTGGCAAAGCGCGTTGGGGCGCGGGCTCTGGTGACAGGGGAATGTCTCGGCCAGGTAGCCAGCCAGACGATGGACGCTCTGGCGGTGTCCGGCGAGGTGTGTACGCTGCCGGTGCTGCGTCCCGTCATCGGTATGGACAAGGAGGAGATTATCCGGATATCCCGGAAAATTGGTACCTTTGATACGTCTATCCTGCCGTTTGAGGACTGCTGCACTGTCTTTACCCCCCGCCATCCCAAGACCCACCCCCATTTAGACGAGGTGTGGGAGTATGAAAAGGCCCTGGACGTACCTGCCTTAGTAGAAAAAGCTCTGGCAGGCATCGAGCGGATTACCATTACAATGGAGGAGCCGTCATGATTGCGGAACTGATTGCTGTCGGCACAGAACTGCTGCTGGGCGATGTGGCCAATACCGACGCTCAGATGGTTTCCCGGGGACTCAGCGCGTTGGGTATCACCGTCCACCGCCATACGGTGGTGGGCGACAACCCGCAGCGTCTGACGGACGCCCTGGAGACCGCCCGCCGCAGGGCGGACATTATCATCACCACCGGAGGTCTTGGCCCCACTTACGACGACCTGACCAAGCAGACCATCTGCAAAGCCTTCGGAAGAGAGCTGGAGCTCCACCAGGATATACTTGAGGAGATACAGACCTGGTTTCAGACAAAAATGGGCAAAAAAATGCCGGAGAACAACGTCCAGCAGGCAATGCTGCCCGTGGGCTGCACCGTCTTTACCAACCCTGTGGGTACCGCTCCCGGCTGTGCCTTTGAGGAGGGCGGCGTACATGTGCTGATGCTGCCAGGCCCGCCGTTTGAATGCCAGTACATGTTTGAAAACCGGGCGGTTCCCTATCTGGAGGAGCTGACGGACGGCGTAATTGTCAGCCACGAGATACGGATTTTCGGCATGGGAGAGAGCTCCGTGGAGGAGGCCCTCCACGAGCCTATGACCACTCTTACGAACCCCACCCTGGCCCCTTACGCCAAAACCAACGAATGTATGGTCCGGGCAACGGCCAGGGCGGAGTCCCGGGAAAAAGCCGAGGAACTGCTTCAGCCTCTGGTGGCGCAGGTTCAGGAAATTCTGGGCGATGTGGTGTACGGCGTAGATGTTGAGAGCCTGGAGGAGGTGGTCTCCGCGCTGCTGTTGGAGCGGGGGCTTACGCTCTCCGCTGCCGAGAGCTGTACCGGCGGCCTTATCGCCAAGCGCATGACCGACTTGCCCGGCGCGTCCCGGGTATTCCGGGGCGGCGTGGTCAGCTATACGAACGGCGTGAAGGCGGGCGTACTGGGCGTACCGGAGACGCTGCTGGAGGAATACGGCGCGGTATCCGAGCCGGTGGCCCGGGCTATGGCGGAGGGGTGCCGGCGGATTTGCGGCAGCGATTTGGCGGTGTCTGTTACCGGCGTGGCGGGTCCGGACACGGACGAGCGGGGTAACGAGGTGGGCACGGTCTATATCGCTCTGGCTTCCGGGGAGGGGACTGTCTGCCAGCGACTCTCCTGCGGCAAGGGCCGGGGACGGGACCGGGTGCGCACAGCCGCCGCCCATCATGCCTTTGACCTTATCCGGCGCACGCTTTTGGGAAAATTTCCGGCATAATCCGCCGCCGCCCCGCATAGGCTGTACCAAAATAACAGGGAGGTCTGTCATATGAAGAAGGGTGGGCGTACAAGGATTTTTCTGCTGCGCAAGCGGTATGTCGTGATTGCGCTGGGACTGCTGCTGGCGGCGGCTATGTTTCTGGCGGCCTGCCTGCCGGAAGCGCTGGCTGCCGGATGCGGCGCGCTGTTGGGCTGACTCCCCTCTGAGAGATTACCGGACCATACCCCAAAACTCAATAACCGCCGGTACATAGAACGGCACTCCAAAACAGGAAATCCAGAAAAGATTTCCTGTTTTTTGCGCTGATTTTTAGCTTTTTCAAAAATAGCCAGTACTATGCCGCGCAAAAGCGATACATATAATCACACTCCTTTTGGGCAAATAAAAAAGCGCGGCTACTCACTCCATGTCTAGAATGAATAACCACGCTCGGTTGTTCCGCCGGAACGCTTACCGGCGGCAAACTATATTTTGTTTACTCTCCGGCCTTGAAATTATAGACCGGCTTTATCACTTTTACAATGTCTGCCGTAGGCCCGATGTTCTCCACAATATCATCCATATTCTTATAGGCCATAGGGCACTCGTCCAGTGTGGACGAATTTACAGATGTGGTGTAGACCTCCAACATCTGCTTTTTAAACTCTGACACCGTAAAGGATTGCTTGGCCTGCGCCCGGCTCATCAGCCGCCCGGCTCCATGCGGGGCAGAGCAATTCCAATCCTCGTTGCCTTTCCCAATACAAATCAGACTGCCGTCTCTCATATTGATGGGAATCAAAATCTGTTCCCCAAGTTTGGCAGATACCGCGCCTTTTCGCAGAATCATCGCGTCTGTATCAATATAGTTGTGTATGGTTGTGAACTGCTCCGCCACATGAAGCTTCATCCCCTTGACAATTTCATCCATTATGGCCTTTCGGTTCAGCCGCGCGAACTGCTGGACAAGCTTCATATCATGGATATACTGGTCAAACAGCGGTCCGGAGACATACGCCAAGGCTCTGGGAATACTGGTCTGCTTCAGATTTTTTAGGCGCTTCAGCTCTTTCTGAATTTCTTTTTGACGGCCTGCCGCCTTCATCTCCGCAATAAGCCGCTGGGCAGACGCCTCATCCGTTCCATTCAGGACTTTGTAACCCTCCTCCTGGTAATAGGAGGCCACCTCTTTCCCCAGATGGCGGCTCCCGGAATGGACTACCACATATAGATTTCCTTCTTCGTCCCGGTCCACCTCAATGAAGTGGTTGCCGCCCCCCAGAGTGCCGACACTTTTCTCAGCCCGAAGCAAATCCACATGCTTTGCACAGCACAGACCGCTCAAATCAATCTGGTCAACGTACCGGTGTGCCTTATCCCGTATATTGAAACCGGAGGGGATTTTTTCATAGATTAGCTTATCCAGCTTTTGAAGCTCTATGTGCGTTTCCCGGAGGCGGATCGTTTCCATACCGCAGCCGATATCTACGCCTACTAGATTTGGAACCACCTTATCCGTAATCGTCATGGTAGTCCCAATTGTACAGCCTGCTCCAGCGTGAATATCTGGCATCAGCCGGATACGGCTTCCTGTGGTAAATTCCTGATTGCACAGCGTAATTACCTGGGCAATGGACGCTTCGTCCACTACATCTGTATAAATCTTCGCGGTGTTGAATTTTCCGTTTACCTCAATCATATTTACCTCTTATCCATTCAGCCGCACAACGCTTTTAACGGTATTCTATCACACTTTTTCGGAAAATGAAAGCTTTTCTGCGCAGGTTGTAACATTAAAAAAGCGTTTACCCTGTTCAACCCGCAAATCGCCGCGGCCTGCCGCTGTGCTGTAATCTGGGAAGGACGGTGAGCATATAGATATTTCAATTTGACCGCTAATAAATCTATAGAGCTAAAAAAGTTTCTGGCTTGACATTTTTTGCGAACCTGCTACAATAGTCTCATATGCAACTGTTACGTATGAGACGATTTGCGGAGGATAGAGCTATGACTGAAGCGGAACAGAAACGGCAGGACTACCGGAAAAACATGATGCTCACAGAGCCGCTGCCCCGGGTTATCACTAAAATGGCCGCGCCGTCTATTATTTCCTTCCTGATTACCTCAATTTACAATCTCGCGGATACCTTTTTCGTCAGTTCTCTGGGAACGAACGCCACGGCGGCGGTCAGCGTCAACGCTTCCCTGGACCAGATTCTTATGATGGCCGGGTCTATGCTTGCGGTGGGCGCGGCAAGCTACATCTCACGTCTGCTGGGGGCGCGGAAGGAAGAACGGGCCAGTCAGGTTTTTTCCGTCGCCTTTTTCTCCGCAATGGCTTTCGGCCTGGTAGTACTGGTGGGAGGCGTGACCTTTATGCGGCCAATGGTGCGGCTGCTGGGGGCTACGGATACCTGCGAACAGTTCGCTGTCGATTACGCCACCTATGTGCTGTTGATTGCCCCCTTCATGGCGGCAAACTTCGTGATGAATCAGTGCCTGCGGGCAGAAGGCAGCGCGATGCTGAGTATGATTGGAATGGGATTCGGGGGGATTCTGAACTGCTTTTTGGACCCGATTTTCATTTTTACCTTGGACATGGGCGTGGCGGGAGCGTCTATTGCCACCGCAATTTCCAAATTTGTCAGCTTTGCCATTCTGATCTTCCCCTATCTGACCAGACGCAGCCTCCTGCGCCTGTCTCCCAGGCTGTTTAAACCCGATGCTGCTATCGTGGGACAGATTGTGTCGGTTGGTTCCTCCTCTCTGTTCCGAAACGGACTGGCAGTAATTTCCGCCATCGTTCTTAACCGTATTGCCGGAGGGATTTCCGATTCTGTGTTAGCGGGTATCGGCGTGGCTACTAAGGTTATGATGTTCCCCTTCGGTGTGATTCTGGGCTTCGGCACTGGGTTCCAGCCTGTGGCGGGCTTCAACTGGGGGGCCAAGCAGTACGGCAGGGTGGAGGAGAGCTACCGCTTTGCCGCCCGCACAGCTATTTGGGGCGCGGCGGCTATGGGGCTTCTGCTGGCGGTTTTCGCCAACCCGCTGATTGCCCTTTTTGCCAAGGCGGACCCGGAAATGAGGGCCATTGGCGCACTGTCTATCCGGCTGCAATGTCTGGCGCTGCCTGCTCATAGCTGGGTGGCGGTGGTCAATATGCTCTGCGCCGGACTGGGACGGGCTGGCGGCGCGGTACTGCTGTCTACCGCAAGGCAGGGGACCTGTTTTCTGCCCTTCGTGTATCCCATAGCCCTGCTGTGGGGAGCCAACGGCGTGGCGGCGGTGCAGGCAGTGGCGGACGTGCTGACGATTGCCCTGGCCCTGCCGCTGGTTCGACGGGTAAAGGCATCTATCCGGCAGGCGGCGCAGGAGGAAGCCGGAGGGAAAAACGGTCCCGTTGAGCCGGAAGGAGGGACGTTATGACCAATTCGGTAGTAACCAGCCTTCTGCGGATTAACCGGCAGAGGATGATTTCCCTGCGCAGGGAACTGACGCCTTACGGCTATGTGGGGTTTATGCATCTGATTTTGATTTACACGGCCCGGCAGCCAGGGGCCAGCCAGGAGGAAATCGCCGCCTTCTATGCTTTGGACAAGGCCAGCGTTGCCCGTGACGCCCGCCGTCTGGAGGACGCAGGCCATATCCGGCGGCGGGTCAATCCAGATAACCGGCGGCAGTATCAGCTTTTTGTCACGGAAGCGGGGGAAGAGATGGCGGAAATTATTGACGAGACCCACCGGAAATTTGAGCGGCGGCTTTCTGCCAATATTACCCGGGAGGATTGGGCGAAGTTGACGGAGCTGCTGGCGGTGGCGGAGGAAAATAGCCGTTATGTGGAGCAGAATAGAGCGGGGACCTGTTAAGATGTTCAGAAGTTCAGTGCTATATATTGCATAACAGCAGGAAAAATTTGTACAATAACCAATAAAAATTGTAGAAGGCCTGTTAATATTGTATGATACGCCTATATTAACTTCTGACTGGCTCATCCTGCGGTAAATATCTTGTAATGTAAAAAAGCATGTGATATAATATATAATAAATCTTTTCAAAGCCGACGGCGTTCCCTAACCATATCGCTATGGAGCGGTATCGAAGTGGTCATAACGGGACTGACTTGAAATCGTGTGGGCAGGTCGACTGGGACCCGGCGGAAAGCCTTGCAAACACTGGACTTTTGAAATTGTCTACGATTTTCAACGGCGTCATATCTACGGTTTTTCTACAATTTATCTACGGATTTCTACGCTTTGTCCGCCGGTGTTGAGAAGCGGGAAAGCATTGGAAATACAGTATGCAGCGGTATCGAAGAGGTCATAACGGGGCTGACTCGAAATCAGTTTGCAGGTAACACTGCACGTGGGTTCGAATCCCACCCGCTGCGCCAGAAATGGAGGTTAAAAACGATATTTGGTTGAAAAACCTAGTATTTGCAAGCCTCCTGGGGCTCCCAAATGTGAAAATTTGGGAGCCTCAAAATTTCGATAT
>CAMSIF010000101.1 GCA_947058885.1 uncultured Clostridia bacterium | reverse complement strand
ACTCGTCAAAGAACTTCTTGATGGAGGAGCTGGAGAACTTGCCGGCGGCCCAGGCGGTCAGCACGGACATGCCGGACGCGTCGGTGATCAGCAGGTTCACGGGCATCTTGCTGCGCTCGATCTCGCCGGAGACCAGGAAGTAGGTCAGGGCGAAGTCCACGGTCAGGCAGCAGGGGCTGTTCTCGTCCGCGCCGTTGATGGGATAGATGCCCGGGGTGACCTTCATGGGCTTCTGGGGGTCAGTAAAGATGTTCTGACGCAGGCCGTACAGGGGCAGGGCCTTGGCGTAGGTCATCTCGGAGCAGACCACGATGGAGCCGTACTTACAGGTAAAGAGGCTCAGCAGGGCGGCCTCCAGGCGGGCGTCTCCGTTGGAGAGGGCGGCCGCGTTGACGATGGAGGGATAGCCGAAGGTCCGGTCGCCGTCCTTGAGGGCGGCCCGGCGGATCTGTACGGTGTTGGCGTAGGCCTCCTTGACAGACGCCTCGCCCACGTCGAGAATCAGGTTTTTGTTTCCGGCGGCCTCCAGCTTCTCCACGACCTCGTGCAGCTGCTCAAGGCTCTCCGCCCGGACGCCCAGCAGGGCCTTGGCCCCGGTGGCAATCGCGCTCATAGCGGCGTAATTGCTGGCGTTGGCGCCGTTGACAATGATATCACAACCGGCGGCGGCTTCCACACCGGCTTTCATGGCTTCCTCATCGGTGCAGCTGAGCACCAGGGGACGGCCCAGGGCCTTGGCCTTCGTCACGACGGCGGCATAGTCGGCGGGGGACTTGCTGTCACTGTGGCGGACGTAGACCAGTTCTACGTACATGCGCTCGCTGATGCGCTCATAATCCACGTTGGCGATATTTTTGAGGACCTCGTCCTGCTTGGCCTCGTCCATGCAGTCGCACACCTGGACAGCGTACAGGGTTTTGGAAACCAGGGTCTTCTCATGGCGGCTGAGGACCGTCTCGCCGCCCAGGGAGTGACCGGCGAACTTATAGGACTTCATCGGGGGCGCGGTGGCCTCGGACAGGGTAGAGAGGGCCTCGGCGGACATATGGGGGCACTTCTCAATGGACAGCGCGCCGGAGGCCACCTTCATGGCGAAAGCCATACAGGTGGGGTTGCCGCAGTCCTTGCAGTTGGTTTTGGGGGTGAGCTTAAAAATGTCAAGACCTTTCAATGCCATGGTTCGGGCCCTCCTTACATGAGCGCGGCAACCAGCCGCGCGGTGGTCTGAATGGAAACCGGGTGCTTGAGGATGACGGCGTCGCTGCCGTAGGCCAGGCAGGCGGCGGCGGTCTCCACCTCCATGTCGATGCCCCGCTCCTCGGCGCTGCCCCAGCCGGGGTTCTCGCTCTCGGGGGCGGTGGACTCCTTCACGCCCCAGGTCTCCACGCCCACAGGGGTGATGATGGGCATCTGGAGGGTGTTGTCGTTCTGGCTCAGGGCGGCGGCCTTCACGCGCTCCAGGGTGGAGACGACGTACTCGAAGCCGTAGCCGGCGGCGGCGGAGCCGATGTTCATGGCCACGTTCTCGCCGGAGACGCCCATCTGGGTGATGAGGACGTTGAGCTGCTTGGCCAGGTTGATGTCCACGGCAGACTCCGCGCCCACCTTCTGGCCGTAGGCCAGGCCCGCGCCGGCGGCGATTCCCTTGTAGTTCTCCTCCTTGGCGGAGAGCACAAGGATATTTTTGCCCTGAAGGGCTTCGGAAATTTTAGCGAAGAGGTCGGCGTCCTTCTCGGCGTTTTTGCAGCCCGCCACCACAATGGGCTTGTCAACCGCTTCGGCGACGGCCTTGGCGTCGGCTACGCAGTCCTCGATGGACTTATTCGCGCCGTTGGGGTCCGCCAGGTCGAAGCGAATGCAGACAAAATCGGCGGCCTCCAGGCTGGCGGCCTTTTTCGCGCGGTCGGCCAGGGTCTCGCACCCGGCGTAAAACTCCTTCAGGCCCTCGCTGGGCTGTTCGGGGTCGTCGGACACGTCGATGCCAATTTTGGGGGAATTGGGCATTGCCGCGTCGAAGGAATAGAGATTGAAGACATTCTGACCGCCCAGAGTGGCGGCCTTGTCTCCGGTACCCAGCGTCAATTCATTGATTTTCGCGCCGAATACCTGGGGCTTTTTGGCAAAAGGCATGTGGATTTGCTCCCTTCATAAAATTTTTGGCCTATATGAAATACTTTGGATAACAGAATGGACGCCCTTCTCCCTTGGGGAGGAAAGCGGTTTGTCCCCGCGCCCGAAGACGCCTTCTCACAGCGACAGCTGCGAGAAAATCTGACGCGCCGCCTGCTTTACCAGGCTGTCCTGGGGGACGGTGACAGAGGGCCTGCCCTCGGCGTCGTACTCATAGACGGTATCGTCGTGGGGCACCACGCCTATGAGCTTCATGCCGTATTTGGCGATTTCCTCCTGGACCCCGGCGTTCAATTCGCCGCCGGGGGCGCGGTTGACGATAAGGCATACTTCTTTCGCGCCCAGCTTCAGCTCCTGAATCATCTCGCTGAGGCGGCCCGCCGCCTGGACGCCCCGCCGGGAGCAGTCGCTGACCAGCAGAATCGTGTCCACCTGGGGCAGTACGCCCCGGCTCAGATGTTCCAGTCCCGCCTCGTTGTCCACCACGATATAGCGGTAGTTTTTGGCATACTTGGCCACCTGGGTGGTGAGGAGGCCGTTGACAAAGCAGTAGCAGCCCTTTCCCTGAGTACGGCCCATGACCAGCAGGTCATAGTCGTCGGCCTCGGTGAGGGCGTCGGAAAAGCGCATCTCGGCGTAGTCGGCCTTGGTCATACCGGAGGGGATGACCTGCTCGGAGGCCATCTCCGCCCGGGTCATGTCCTCGCGGATATCGCCCAGCGTATCCTGGATTTCCACCCCGAGGACTTCGTTCAGATTAGAGTTCGCGTCGGCGTCCACAGCCAGGACGGGGCCGTTTTTCTTCTCGCAGAGATATTCAATGAGCATACCGCAGAGGGTTGTTTTGCCCACGCCGCCTTTCCCGGCCAGCGCGATGGTTTGTGCCATAGTTCCGTCTCTCCTTTGGGGATTCGTTTTGCGCGGGGAGGACCGGCCCCACCGGGGAAGCGGGGCGCGGTCTCTCGGGGAAATTAGAGGTCTACGATGCCGGATTCCTTGACGATCCGCGCAACGTCGTCAAACTTGTTAAGGGCGTAGAGGTGGATGCCGTCGATGCCGCAGGCGCGGTACTCGTCAATCTGGTTGATGGTGTAAGCGATGCCCGCCTCCTTGAAGCTGGCCTTCTTGCCCTCCACGTCGGCGTCGAAGGGATCTTTGACGAAGGGGTTGGGGAAAATCCAGTTCTTGGAGATAATCTCGCAGAGCTTGCGGGGCATCACGCAGCCGTTGCGGCTGAGGGCCATGTTGATGGTGGCGGCCTGGTCCAGGATGGGCATGATACCCACGTCCACGGGCATCCAGATGCCGGCGGCCCGGATGGCCTCCAGCCAGTACTTGAACTGGTCCATATCCCAGCAGAGCTGCGTCATGATATAATCGGCGCCCTCGTCCTGCTTCTGCTTCAGGAAGCCGATGTCGGCCTCCAGGCTGCGGCAGGCGATGTGGCCCTCGGGGGAGCCCGCCACGGCGATGGTGAACTTGTCGCCGAACTCCTTGCGCACGAACTTCACCAGCTCGGTGGCGTAGTGCAGGTCGCCGCCGGTGCCGGTCCAGCCGAAGGGCAGGTCGCCGCGCAGGGCCAGCATGTGGTTGATTCCGTGGCTGAGGTAGTTCTCCAGCTGCTCCTTAATGCCCTCGCGGGTATTGCCGATGCAGGTGAAGTGGGTGACCGGCGTACACTTGCCGTCCTTCTGAATCTTGTCGAGCACCTCCAGGTTTTTGCCCACGTTGGTGCCGCCCGCGCCGTAGGTACAGGAAATATAGTCGGGATTCAGCGTGTACAGCTGCTCCAGCACGCCGCCCGCGCCGCACAGCTTCTCCATGCCCACATCCGTCTTGGGAGGGAATACCTCAAATGAGAAGGCGGATCTCTCTTCAAAAATATCAGTTACGCTCATCGGTTTTGTTCCTCCATAGTTTTTTGTTATTAAACTGCTACGGCTTACCGCCGTTGGGGAAACTAGGAAAAGGGCCCTAAGGCCGTTCAACCGGGGTGAAGCTGTACCGCTTGAGAAGACCGGCGGTGTTGGTGTGGTAGATAACCGTGCCGTCCGCCAAATCCTCCCGGGTAATCTCCGCCCTGGGCTCCAGCTGCCGGATATACATATCGGTGTCCTCCACCGCGATCTCCTGGAAATCCACATCCCGCATCTGGTTGTTGCTGCACTGGTTAAAAATCTCGCAGCAGAGTTCGTATTCCTTCATCGCTTCACTCCGCGGCCACGATGACCGTTCCGGCGGTGAGGTCGGCCTTGAGGAGGCGTCCGGTGATGGTGGTGACCTCCCCCATTACGTCTACAAACGTCAGCCTGTCCCCGTCCGCCGTGATGGTGGCGACATATTGGCAGAGGATATTATGCTCCTCTTTCTCGTTCTTATAAATTGTGGAAAGACACATAACTGCCGCTCCTTTCCTTATTCTTCCTTCAACAGTTCCAGGGCGGCGGAGAGGTATCCGTTGGCCTCGTCAAAGGACTCCACCGCGTGCAGCAGCTGGTGCCTCGCCTCGCCGGTAAACTGCTGAGCGATATCGTTTAGTTCCGCCGCGTGGTGGATATTGTGCTCCAGCATATACCGCAGAACCGCGGTGGCTTTTCCGCCGGGGGCGCCATGGGAATGGGAGTGCTCGTGGGTGTGGTCATGCGTGTGTTCGTGGGTATGCTCATGGGTGTGTTCCCCGTAGTCATGATGCTCCATAAAAATTCCTCCAAGCTTAAATTGACACAATTTTAACTAAGTACACTATACCCCAAATTTGTCAAGTTTGCAAGGAGTAACCGAAGAATATTTGACGAAAAATTTCCCTCTTCTTTGTATAAACAGACGGATTCTCCTGGCGGGGCTGAAAAACACTAGACAAATGCGCTGGGGGCGTGCTATAATCTTGCCTAACCAACCGGAAATTTTTGCCGTCTTCTTCGTGCAATAGCCACAAACGGGCCTGGCAGGACTTCCGGCTGGGGAGTTTTTGCGTTGTGAAGGGAGGCTCGGGCCGTTTTGCGCTGCCGCGCAGTTCAAGAATCGTGATGTAATTGGTCATAATGAATGTAGGGAGGAATCTTTGTGATTAGCTTCATTATTTGCCTTGCTCTGCTGATAGGCGGCTACTTTGTCTATGGCAAGGTAGTGGAAAATACCTTTGCCCCCGACGACCGGGAGACCCCTGCCGTCAAAATGAACGACGGCGTGGACTACGTGGTCCTTCCCCAGTGGAAGCTCTTTCTGGTCCAGCTCCTGAACATCGCTGGTCTCGGCCCCATCTTCGGCGCGCTTCAGGGGGCGCTCTGGGGACCTGCGGTTTTCCTGTGGATTACCTTCGGCACGATTTTGGCCGGCGGCGTTCACGACTTCTTCTCCGGTATGATGAGCGAGCGCAACGAGGGCGCGTCCATCTCCGAAATCTCCGGTATTTACTTAGGCGGCTTTATGAAGAACGTCATGCGGGTCTTCAGCGTGGTGCTGCTCATTATGGTGGGCACCGTCTTCGCCGTAGGCCCGGCAGGGCTTATCGTTACCCTGTTCTCCAACAACGGCGTCACCGGCCTGATGGCGACCACTCTGTTCTGGCTGGTGATTATCCTGGCCTACTACTTTATCGCCACCTTCCTCTCCATTGATAAGATTATCGGCAAGGTCTATCCGGTCTTCGGTATCTGCCTGATTGTCATGGCCGCAGGCGTAGCGGTGGGCATCTTCCTGAACCCGGATTACACCATCCCCGAAATCTGGAGCAGCTTCAGCAACATGCACCCCGCCGGAACCCCCGTATGGTCCTTCATGTTCATCACCGTGGCCTGCGGCGCGATCTCCGGCTTCCACGCCACCCAGAGTCCCCTTATGGCCCGCTGCATGAAGAGCGAGCGCCAGGGACGCTTCGTCTTCTACGGCGCCATGGTCTGCGAGGGCGTCATCGCCCTCATCTGGGCGGCCGCAGGCTGCTCCGTCTACGAGGTCACGGGCGGTCTCTCCACCGGTCTCCAGGCCATTCTGGCCAACGGTCAGTCCGCCGCTATCTACGACGTCTGCGCAAAAACCATGGGCGGCGTCGGCATCGCCCTGGCCATGGTAGGTGTCATTGTCTGCCCCATTACCTCCGGCGATACCGCTTTCCGCTCCGCCCGTCTGGTTCTGGCGGACTGGATGAAGCTGGAACAGGCCGGGTTCAAAAACCGGCTGCTGCTCTGCGTGCCGGTGCTGGGCGTAGGCGCGTTTCTGGGCGTGGGCAACTGTCTGGGCTTCATCGACTATACCGTCATCTGGCGTTACTTCAGCTGGACCAACCAGACCTTGGCTATGATTGTGCTTTGGGCCGCGTCCATGTACCTCTTCTATGATAAGAAGAACTACTGGATTACCGCCGTCCCCGCCACCTTCATGAGCGCGGTGTCCGCCACCTATTTCGTCCTGGCCCCCGAGTGTCTGGGCAGGCTGGTGAACACCTACGCGGACGGCAAGCTGACCGCCTATAATACCCTTGTGGCTTACCCTGTGGGCGTGGCGGTGGCCGCGCTGTTCCTGGGCGTATTCCTCTACACCATCAAGAAGAGGAAGGTTTCGCCCCAGTATGAGACCTTGAGAAGATAACCAATTCGGGAAACAGCGGAGGGGCTTCCCGCCTCTCCGCCGTTTCTGTTTCTGGAGGCTTGGGAATGATTTTGTATTTCAAACCAAAACAGCTGGGCTCTGCGGCCCTCCCGCCGGAGGAGCTGGCCCGGGACAAAATAGGCTGTAAAAAATACGGCCCCTGCGGTGTGGGGGAGAAAGCCCTCTACCTCAACAGTTTTTTCATTGACCGTTGTTTTTATGTGCCCATCGCCTCAGTGCGGCGGGTGTTCAAGCGGGTGGCCATGAGCCGGGGCGGCTTCACCGGGAAGGGGATGTTCGCGTCAGTTCCCTACCTGGTGGTGGAGTACGGTGGCGGTCAGAAGCAGTGTATTTTCAAGGACGAGAGCCAGGTAGACCTGCTGCTGGCCCACCTGGAGCGGAGCCATCCGGAAATTCCAAGATTCAGCGCGGAGGGCGAGCGGCGGCTGGCGGAAAAAGCCCGCCGGGAGGCGGATCGTTATTTGAAGGAGCTTCCCCCCCAGGCCCAGGCTGCCAGGGAGGAGCTGGAGCGGGCGGAGGCGAAGCTGGCGGAACGTCCGGAGCTCGGCGTGAGGCTGGCCCGGGCGGCCCGGATGAAGCGGGGCAGCGACCTCTCCAACCCGGCCTATAAGTGGGTGGCTCTGGCTATCGTTATTGCGGGCGCGGCGGCGCTGCTGTACGGCGTGTGGACCGCGCTCTCCGGGGATAGTACAGGGCTGTATTTTCTGCTGTTTGGTTTAGCGGCGGTATTTTTCTTTTCCGGGGCGCGGGTGTTGCCTACGGCCCAAAATAACCGGAGGGCCGTGTCCAAGGAATGGGACGAGGCCAGGGCCGCTGTGGAGGAGTTTACTGGGAGTCAATTTCCGGTCCCCTGCCAGTACGCCCATCCAATCGTACTGCGGCGAATGGCGCGGATTATCCGGGAGGGCCGTGCGCAGACGGCGGCGGAGGCCCTGGAGCGGCTGAAGGACGACCTGCGGGCTCTCAATTCCAGCGTGCAGGTGGAGCAGGAGGAGTACGACGAGGTGGTCTGTATTAAACCCATGTTTCTGTTGTGTGAATATCAATAAATTCAAGAATTTTCCGGCCACCCGCGTACCGAAAAGAAAACGCGCTCCCTTTCAAGATGCATCATCATCGAAAGGGAGCGCACTTTTTATTTCACACGCGATACGCCGTCCGGCTTACTTGTGGTCCACGGAGTACATGTGCTTGATGAGCTCCAATACCTTGTTGGAGTAGCCGATCTCGTTGTCGTACCAGGAAACGACCTTCACGAAGGTGTCGGTCAGAGCGATACCGGCCTTGGCGTCGAAGATGGAGGTGCGGGCGTCGCCCAGGAAGTCGGCGGAAA
>CAMSIF010000100.1 GCA_947058885.1 uncultured Clostridia bacterium | reverse complement strand
TTGCCTATAAGGATTACCCGGCCCTGACCGGGCAGAAAAAAGAGAAGGAGGAAGCGAAAGTGACTTATGAACAGTGGAAAGAGTACATGACCCGGTATCAGAAGGAGCAGAGCGAAAAGCCGGTAAGCGGCTGGGCTGAAAAGGCCGTGGAACACGTCAAGGAAACCGGCGCTATGGTGGGTGATGGGAACGGCAAGTTCCGGCCCCATAGCCCCGTGACCCGGCAGGAATTGGCCCAGGTGCTTTACAACAGTGACAACCGGGAAAGTGATACTTAACTGTTACTAATAAGGCCGGTTTTCCCTCATTTGAGTAAAGCAGATATTTCAGCAAACCCTTGAAAATACTGCTTTTTCTTGCCTTGCGCAAGTCTGTAATTTATGATACAATGTTCGGTTTGGCAGAGCTGCCACCGCCCCAGAGTCCGCAGAAAACGGTATGCGTAGTAAACCGGCTTACGAACACCTCCCTGAGAGAGCAGGCCCGCACTGCCGGTCAGCACCGACCCGGCGTCACCATAGGCAGACAGAATGTCCGTGGCGCAAAATACCCCAAAGGCATCTGCCGCGCCCTGAGCCGTGAGCATATGCCTCAGAACCGAAGCTCCTCGAAAACAGCTGTCCTGCATATAGTTGCGGTTTGCCAGACTAAAGCCCCAGTCGGTCACCCAGTATTCCCCGGCAAAGCCCAGCTCCTCCAGTGTCTGGCGGACAAATCCCGCCTGCTCAGCCAGAAAATCCCGGTCGTCCACCTTTTGCTTCCGCTTTTGAAAGATGCTCTCCTCTTCCAGCGTTCCCTCAAAATCATAGGGGTAGTTCACCGTGGTAAAAATATCCGGCGGCATCCCACAGGCGGCATACTTCAGAACACCTTTGCGCAGTTCATTTTTGGAGGAGGAGCAAATGAGTCCCGGACCGGCCACCCTGGCTCTGGGCAGCATGGATTTAATGAGGGTATAGCTCCGCCGCCACACTTCCAGGTCTGAAAGCTGAGAAGAATAGGGCTGGTCGTTGAGATAGAAGGTGAGTTCAAACACCCACTGGCTTACCATCTCCTCTGTGTACCGGAGCCGGATATGCTGAAGAAAAGCCTCTGCCAGGGGAAGCCACTCCATTTCTCCCGGGGTGGCGCGGCTATATATTTCGCTGTGCTCACTGGCCAGGGAAAAGTCCCTGCGCTGGGCCAGGTCCAGGTGAAGCTTCAGCCGGTGGTCCACGCAGAAGTCCATGACCCCATCCAAAAAGGCAAAATTGAAGTGCTTTTCCCCTCCGCCTCCCAGCAGCATTTGGGGCGAAAATAGGCTCCATAGCCGTACATACTCTATTTCCAGGCGTTCTGCCAGAAAGGCCACCTGCTTTTGGACCGCAGCGCTTTGCAGCAGATGGGCCGGCCCCACGTTGAGGATGCGGTTTTGCCAGCGTTTACAGGAGACCGCTTTTCCAACGGACGCGACCGCCTGGTGGAGCTGCCCGGTTTGCCGCTCTTTCTGCTCCTGCTCCAGAATCTGGAAAACCCGCAGAAAGGTGCTTTCATCCGTGGCCTCTGCCGGACGTTTGCTTTTCATCTCCTGTCGGTATTGGGAGGGGGTGATGCCAATGTGGAAAGGTAGAGCCGTGCCGCCAGCTCTCGCAAAGAGATAGAAGCCCCGCCGGCCCCCCACAGCGCCGCCATCATCTGTCCCGCACGGTCTGCGTTAGGAGCGTCGGAGACATCGCATGTTTGGAACCGCTGAAGCAGTAAATCCAAAAGCAGGTAATATTCTCCCAACTCCCGAAAGGCCCGGCTCTTTCCTCCTCCCGTGAAAACCAGCAGCAGCTCCTGCACCCGGCGCTGCAGTTCCCGATGCCACTCCCCGGTCAGGTCCTGGCTTTCTATGGAAAAGGAGCGCTGCATTTGGTATGAAAGCGTCCGAAATCCCATGCAGTCCAGAGAGATGACAGCTGCCAGCGCGCCGTCCTGCAGGTCCAGCCGCGCCTCCTTTTCGGGAGGCAGCAAAAACACGGCGTTCTTCTCCAAGGGAATCGTTCTGCCATCTACCCGCAGCCAGCAGAGCCCTGTGATCCCATAAAGAATGCGCAATTCCGCAGCCAGACCGGCTGTGTAGTCTGCATCTACAATCTCAATTTCATAGTTTTTGGGAGGCAGCACCTTCCCCTCCCCCTTTCCCCAGACTTCGTCTTTGTTTGCATTTTAACCCATTCATTTCCGGAAGTCAAGCTCAAATTAGCCGCCTCCTTTGAGCCTTTTAGCCCTCTCCCATCCAGTAGTTTAGTACCTCCTCGAGGTCGGCGGCAGTAATGTCACCTACTACCTTTTCACCGAGCAGAGGAAAAATCTGGTGTTCTACCGTACATTCACAGCGGTCGTAAGTAGTGCGCTCCACCGAGGGAAACTTGAAAACCTGGAGCCAGTGGGTCATGCTTTCTTTCAGCGTTTTGCGTGACTCGTCTGACTCCTGCAAGGCATCGTTGAAGGCAGCAACGTAATCGGTCATCTTCTTGTTTACTTTAGCCTTGGTGGTGCCAGAGAATGACTTACGCTTACGCTCACCTTTCTCGTCCATGTACCAGACTGTACCGCCCCAACGGTCATCTGTACGCTTAAAGGCTTTGCCATTACATTCACTATGAAGTTGTCTGAAAATATCAAAAAAGCTGAAAAGGGCCGCTAACACCCGCTTCCACACTATCCCCAAAAAAGGAGTTTGCCCACCCGGGCAGGCTCCTCCTTTGCATCTCCCGATGCCAAGGGTGGCGGGAAATGCCGCTGGCCCCGGCCAGCGAAAGGAGATGAGCAGCATGTTCTACCAGAAAGTAAACAAACGCAGCCGGGCAGCCATGACCGGCTTCCTGGCCCGCCACTACCGCTACAACACCATGAACTCCTGGAACCGCTCCACGTCCTATGCCAACGACGTCAAGGTGCCGAACCTGGATATCCCCAGCGAGCTGCAAGACCTGGCCTATGACGTGGCTAGCGGCGAGGTTGAGGCCCCCGATTGGGACATCTTCTTTGCCCGTACTGTCTCGGACTTTTACCAGCGCACCGGCTACCATATCGGCTTCAACGGCCGCAGCAGCGGCTACCTGGTGCTGTACGAGGCCCAGGCAAACGAGGACGGCACTTACTCACTTTATCCCGGCCGCTCCATCGACATGTACGAGGACTTTGCCGGCTGGGATATGCAGGACCTGCGCGGCCGGGTGGAGCTGGTCCAGGATTTTGACAAGACCTGCGACCGGCTGCGGGAGGGCTTTGTCTTCATGCTGGAGCACTATGCCCCCGGCCAGTACACGGAAGTGAAGAAGATACCCCACCGCGTTATGGAGCCAGCGGGCAAGGGCCTGCTGGCCTGATGGAAGGAGGAAAACCTTTGCAACCTACCCCACAGATTATCGTCCGCAACTTCGAGCAGTGTGAGCGCATACTTTGTACTGAGACCGGAACCCTGGACAATTTAAACCTGTCCAACATTATCACGCGTCTTATCCAAGACGTGGGCCGCTTCTGTGAGCGCTTCGCCAGCGATTTCATTATCAGCTGGGATATGGTTCGCAAGCAGCTGGAACCCCGTCCTGTCACAGAGCCTTACTATACCGTGGAGATTTTCGGCATCCGCCGCGCTGGCGTGGACCACAATAACTTCTTCCTGTCCCACTTGAGAAACGACAGCCGGGGCAGATACTTCTGCTGTGAGAATGTCTACCGAAAGGTGCTGGCGCTGGGCATTGAAATCCTGCCCGCCGAACCCCCGGGGAGAGAACCCCGCGTGGCCTGCACGCTGAAAGACCTAACAGACGAGCTTTGGCGTGTTGAGCCCGGCGACCTGGAGGAAAATGCAGCCAAAGCCCTTGCAAATCTCTGAAAAAAAGAATATACTATTTGTAAAGAAGGTGATACCCATGGCAATCAAGCCGTTCCATGAGCTGACGCTGGCGGACGACTTTATGTTCGGGGAGGTCATGCGCCGCCCGGAGAACGCAAAGCCCTTTTTAGAGGCCCTGCTGGGCAAGAAGATTGGCAGCATCACGGCGATAGACAAGCAGAAAGAGCTGACAGACGGCGCGGCCCTTCACGGCGTGCGTCTGGACGTGTGCCTGGAGGACGAGAGCCGCACCCAGTATGACGTGGAGATGCAGACCGGGGCCAGCTATGGCCTGGAAAAGCGCATCCGCTATTACCAGAGCAGCATTGACCGCAGGACCCTGAAATCAGCGGAAAGCTACCGGGAGCTGCGTCAGAGCTTTGTTATCTTTATCTGCACGGACGATTACTACAAGCGCGGACTGGCGGTATACAGGCGCAGGTCCGTGATAGAAGGCGCGGAGGATATTGCCTACGACGACGGCTCCCATGCCTACATCCTCAACGCCAGCTTCACAGAGGGCAACAGCAGCGCTGAGGTGCTGGACTTCCTACGCTACATTGACGCGGGCTACAGAGGCAGGCCGCTGGACGTTCGCTCGGGCTATGTGGCCCAGATAGAGCAGGCGGTGGAGGCTGTGAAAACCGATGAAGAAATGGAGGGGACTTATATGACGCTGGCTATGAAATTGCAGGATATGAAGTGGGAAGGCCGGCAGGAGGGCAGGCAGGAGGGGGAAGAAAGCAAACTGTTTGCCAACCTCAAGGCTCTAATGGAGAACCTTGATATTCCAGCGGACAAGGCAATGGATTTGCTTAATGTCCCAGCCAGTGACCGGCCAAAGTACCGGAAGATGCTGGACGAGTAACAAGCACAGCAGAAAAGTGATGGGAGGCAGGTCAACTGGACCTGCCTCCTGTTTTATTTGCCCAGGGCAGGACAGTCGCAGGGACGACAACCGTGCGACCATGGTGCGACAGGTTGTGGGACATGGAAGCATATTGCCAGAAAAGGAAAGCTGGAAGTTTGTCGCACTGTCTCACCTATTTTTGAAAACTTTTAAAAGTAAGGAAAAATAGGTAGGGTTACAGTATTGGGAAAAAGTTTTTTTGGCAGGCTGCGACGGTGCGACAATGCGACAGCCAATCCGCATATCATGGCTCTGGTGTTATCATCCTCCCCTTTGTCCAAAGCCGCATCGTCCCGATGCCAGGAGCCGCCATGCCGTAATTTCACCTGAAAGGAGTGACCTGCCATGAGCCGCATATCCCTTGATACCCGCCTACAGACCCTGGAGGAAACGGGTTGCAGTGACCCTACCGTACTGCCTAAAATCCTCCAAAGCTGGGGCAGCGCCCCGGCCTACGGCTTCTTCCCGGAGGGGAAACAGTGGGAGCAGATGCAGCGGATTCTCAGCCTGGACCCAGACGATGGGGCAGTCATCACCTACCGGCAAATGTCCCGGGCCATACAGGAGCTGTGTGAGGCCCCGTTCCCTGGCGGCAGCGGCTCGGGTATGTTCGTGGACGCCATCGCGCTGCTGGGCCGCGCCTTTGCCGACTGCCGGCCTGCGTCTGCCCCAGCCAGTAACCAGCGCCTCCCCCTGTCCGAGCGCCTGAAAGCACCCGACAGCCATCTCAAGAGGCGCATACTCGCCCTGCGCACCCAGGCCATGGCCCTGGCCGTGGATGGGATGACCGGCGGCAAGCCTATGGATTTCTCCCGCTTCATCCATGAAAATATTGCCGTTCATTATGTGCCGGAGGACGAGGGGAAAATCCAAACCGGCGAGGCGCTGCACCTGGCCGGGGAACTGGAAGCCGCTGCGGCCGCCTGCATCCGCCACTACCTGCTGGTCCTGCCATTCACCATGATATAAGGAGGTTTTTGCTATGAATCCATTTTACACCATGCCCAATATTCTGACCGAAACCAGCGAGGGCGCCACAGCCCACAGCTTGCAGGATGAACTGTTCAAAGAGCGGGAAATCGAACTTGTCGGCGAAATCACCCAGGAGTCGGCCTATTCCATCATTTTGCAGCTGAGATACTTACAGAAGTCCGACTCTGCGGCCCCCATCACGGTCTATATCAACAGCCCGGGCGGCGAGGTTGCCAGCGGGCTGGCGCTCTATGACGTGATGCGGGCTGTCAAGTGCCCCGTCCGCACCGTCTGCGTGGGTACTGCCGCCAGCATGGCCGCTATCCTGTTTGCCAGCGGCACAGAGCGGGGGATTTTACCCCACGGGAAAATCATGATTCACGACCCGCTGACTACAGGTATAAATGGCAGCGCCCTAACCATCGACAGCTTGAGCAGGAACCTGATGGAGACCCGGCAAATCACAGCCGGGATTCTGGCGAAGCACACCGGGCGCCCTCTGGATGAGATTTTCGCCTGTACCGCAAAAGATACCTATTTCAACGCCCAGGAGGCTGTCGGCTTCGGCCTGGCTGACTACATCGTGGAAGAAATGTGAGGTGGAAACCATGAGCTATAGAATCCTGTCCCAAGACTGCCTCGCAGACAATAACTCCCACGCCACGGGGCTGAACAACAACGACCTGATTGTCGGCCCCAGCGGAGCGGGCAAGACCCGGGGGTACGTGCTGCCCAACATCCTGCAATGCAGCGAGAGCTTTATCGTGGCTGACACCAAGAACAGCCTGCGGGCCGAGACCGAGGCCGTACTTCGTCAAAATGGCTATAAGGTGCTCTCCCTTGACCTTTGCGGAGGCCCGTCCAGCGGCTACAACCCCCTGGACTACATCCGTCTGGACCCCAAGACCAACCGCCACAACGAACAGGACATTATGGCTGTCTCCGCCGCCCTTATCCCCATCGAGACGCCCCGGGACCCGTTCTGGGAGTTTTCCGCCCGGATTTACCTGGAGAGCATCATTGGCTATGTGCTGGAGAGCCTGCCGGAAGAGGAGCACACCATGGACTCCGTGGTACGCCTCTCCCGGGAGATTGGCACGGGCAGGCTCTCGAAGCTGATGGACGAGCTTGCCGTCCTGGACCCGGACTCCTTCGCCGCGCGCCGCTACTCTATTTGCCGGGACGGCGAAAAGGCCGACCGTACCAACGCCTGCGTGCTCATGTTCCTGGCGGAAAAGCTGGCCCCGCTGGACTATGCGGGGGCCAGGGCCATGTTCCACAACCCGGACAAAATCGGCCTTGCCCGGCTGGGCCGGGAAAAGACCGCCGTGTTTCTCGGCGTCAGCGATACCGACCGCTCCATGGACCGGCTGGCAAACCTGTTTTACACCCAGGCCCTGCACGTCCTCTGCGATGAAGCGGACCACAATCCCGCCCACCGTCTGAACGTCCCGGTACGCTTCATCCTGGATGACTTTGCCGCCAACGCCCGCATCCCGGACTTTGACAAGATACTGTCCGTTGTCCGTTCCCGAGATATCTCCGCCAGCGTGATTTTGCAGAGCATTTCCCAGCTGGAGAGTATGTACGGCCACGCGGCGGCTATGACCATCATCAACAACTGCGACCATTGCCTGTACCTGGGCGGGCAGGACGTGGAGACCGCCCGGTACATGGGCCTCAAGGCCAACCGCAGCACCGGCACGATGCTGTCTATGCCCCTGGACAGCGCGTGGCTGTTCGCCCGGGGAGAGCAGCCGAGGCTCACCAGGAAATTCGACCTATACAGCCACCGGCGCTGTCATGAGCGCCGGTGCTACGAAAAAACTGACCAAGAGGAGGCAATTGCATGAGGACAAACGCAGGCTACACAATTACAGATTCAGTTCATGTCGGGGACGTGGAGTTCGTGCTGGGAGAGCAAGAAAACGGCAAGCAATTTGTTACCTGGGAGTGCAAAGCCGGGAACGATTACTGCTGGGGCCACTACTTTGACAGCATTACCGCCGCCAAGCTGGACCTGCTCGCCCGGGCCCGCCACGCGCTGGAGGGGAACACCCCCACGCTCAAGCCCTATTTCTTCTGCATGACAATCTGTGCCATGCGGACAGGCATCGCCATTGGGCGCAGGTGCGGGGTGGTCTTTGCGGATAGCCGGGAATCGGCTGAAAGCACCGCCTGGGAGCGTTTCGGCGGGAACAGTGCCTGCAAATTGTGGGTGGATGAAGTCCCGGAGGACGGGTACGATTACAATGTGTATAAGTCTGAAATCATATAGAAAAGGAGGTTTCCACATATGGCCGCGACCTATGACTCCCTCCGCGCCCTCAGCCGCCAGACCATGAAAAAACTGCT
>CAMSIF010000099.1 GCA_947058885.1 uncultured Clostridia bacterium | reverse complement strand
AGGCGTCCGCCTCTGCGCAGGTACTCTAACGTATCCAACACAGCGAAAATACGTATGCGCTCCTTAAGGCGTTCCAGCTCTCCGGCGATACTGGCGGCGGGCAGGCCGCTGTCCCGGAGCTTGCAGGCGTGGTTTACGAGAATCTGAATCCCGGCAGAGACGCAACGGCTGTCTACAATGTAAATAGGCTCGTATTCGCACATCTCCTTAGCAATCATGGCGCTTTGCAGCGTTCCGCTGAGTTCTCCGGAGAGCACTACCGCCACTACTTGGTCCCGATTCGCCTTAGCCTCCTGAAAGAACTGGAGGAAATCGGCGGGCGTGGGCTGGGAGGTTGAAGGGGATTTGCTGCCCTCCTGGAGGAGCTTGTAGAACACATCGTTGGTGATGCTTTTGCCGTCCAGGAAGGACGCGCCGCCAAATTGGATGGACATGGACACGATGTCCACGCCCCGCCGCCGGGCTACGGCAGGGTTGAAATCGGATGCGGAATCGGTAATAATGCGGATACCCATAGGGTTATACCTCCTGTTGAATCTGGTCAAAAACTTCGGTTACCTGCCGGAGCAGGGGGATAAGCTGTCGAATTTTTTCTTCCCCCATAGCGGATATGAGACGGTCCGCCAGACCCAACGCCTGGCGGTGTCCGCCGTCGTAGCGGGCATAGCCCTCTGGCAGGAGCCGCAGCTCAATCCTTCGCCGGTCGTGCTGGGAACGCTGCCGTTGAATAACGCCTTTTTCTTCCAGTGAGCGGAGAATGGCGGTCATCTGAGATTTCAAAATACGGCTTTCAGAGCAGAGGTCGCTGGCGGTACGGCAGCCTCCGGCCAACAGACCGCAGACCAGAGCCTCGTTAAAGGGCATCTTGTATCGTCCGGCAGGTCCCCCTATCAGACGCTGGTTGTCGATTACGTTGGTTAATTGAAGCCACACCGAGAGGAGTTCTTCATTCAGCAAAGCTGTTCGCCTCCCTTATAGTTCATAATATGAACTATATACCGGATAGGACGGTTTGTCAAGAGAAAAAGCGGGAAATTTATCCTGAAAGGCATACCAGAGGCAATAATCAGTCCAGAATTTCCTCTATACTACCCCTGTCCCAGCATAAAAAAGTTGAAAAACCTGCCCTAAAATACAGCATGTGCCGTTGACTAGGACAGCTGAGGCGGGATATACTAAGGAAAAAGAGGGAAAAGGAGGCGCGGCGCAATGCGTATAGGCTGTGTCGTCATGGCGGCAGGGGACGCCCGGCGTTTCGGGGACAACAAGCTGGCCCGGGAAATTGGGGGCAAAACCCTGGCCCGCCGGGCGTTAGAGGCCGTTCCGCCGGAGGAGTTTCATATGGTGGCGGTGGTAACTCAGTATCCGGAGGTGGAAGCCCTGGCGGCGGAGATGGGCTTCCAGCCGGTACGGAACCCCCACCCGGATTGGGGGATTAGTCACACCATCCGCCTGGGCCTGGAGGCGCTGGGAGACTGCGGCGCGGCGTTGTTTCAGGTGTCTGACCAGCCTTTTTTGCGCCGCGAGACGGTTAAGGCTCTGCTGTCGCTCTTTCGCGGCCATCCAGACAGGCTGGCCGCGCTGGCTCACGGCGGCGTTCGGGGAAACCCCTGCGTTTTCCCGGCGAAATATTTCCCGGAACTGCTGGACCTTCAGGAGGACCATGGCGGCAGCAGTGTGATCCGCCGCCACCAGGAGGAACTGCTGCTGCTGGAAGTCCCCGCAGCGGAGCTGGAGGATGTGGACACGCCATGCGTCCTGCAAGCCATGCGTGCCCGCCGGGAACTGGTATAAAAAGCAGGGGGCCGCTTCGTAAAAAGCAGCCTCCTGTTATACTTATTTTATAACTTTTCGGATATCCTCACTGCGTCCCAGCACCAGCAGGTGCTCGTCTGTCCGGAAGATGTAATCGGGACTCAAATTTGGCCGGATAACCCCGTCCTTAATAACGGCGATGACGGTCAAATGGTACTTCACGCGGAAATTCAGCTCCTTCAAGCTCTTCCCCAGCCAGCGGTCCATAGGCTCCAGCTCGTAGATGGAATAATCCGCCGTCAACCGGATACAGTCGAAAATACTGTCCGAACTCTCGCTGACGGCAATACTGGTAGCCACCTCCAATTCCGGATAAATGACCTCATCCGCACCGTTGCGCAGCAAAAACTTTGCCTGCAAGTCGTCCTCCGCCTTGCTGAAGACCTTTTTCGCGCCCAGCTCCTTAAGAAGACTGGTAATCTGCAAGCTTCCCAGCACATCGTCCCCCAGGCACACAAAACAGGCGTCAAAGCTCTCCACCCCAAAGGAGCGCAATACCTCCTCGTTGGTGCAGTCGCCCACCTTTGCGCTGACCACCAGCGGCAGGACATCCTCCACCGCGCCGCTGGTGCGGTCCACCACCATAACCTCGCACCTCTGCTCCGAAAGTGCCCGGCACAGCTGATGGCCAAAGGAACCCATGCCGATAATAAGAAATGATTTCATACCTGCAACCTCCTTCTTCTTTTCTTTGAAAAGAAAAGAAGCAAAAGAAACTTTTTGCGCGAAACTCCGTTTCGCTTACCCTATGGTGATATCCTCCTGCGGCAGTGTAACGGGCGGCAACGCCCGCTTCTCCAGCAGAGCCACCGCAAAGGAGATACTCCCCACTCTCCCGCAGTACATTAAAAAGACAATCACCGCCTGACTCACCGGAACCAAATCCCTGGTAATCCCCGCCGTCATACCAGCGGTGCCAATAGCGGAAAACGTCTCAAACAGCACATCCGCCAGCGGCAGGGCCTGCACCGCGCACACCACCATCGCCCCCGCCAAAGCCAGCAGCAAATTTGTAAACAGCACCGGCGTTGCCCGTTTTAACGCGTCGTCCCCAATGCTTCGTCCAAATGCGTTCGCGCTCTGCTCCCGCCGCACCCCGGAAAACGTATGCAGCAAAATCACGAACACAGTTGTCGTTTTAATGCCGCCCGCCGTAGATCCCGGATTCCCGCCGATGAACATAAAGACAATGGTAAGCAAAAAACTCCCGGAACTGAGACTGCCGGTATCCGTGCTGTTAAACCCAGCGGTTCGTGGCGTCACGGCGTCAAAGAGTGCGGCAAGCGCCTGCTCCCCCAGAGGAAGTCCCGCCCCCAGATTGTTCCGTTCCAGCAGCAGGAACAGCCCGCCGCCGCCCACTACCAGCACAAGGTTCATCAACAGCACTACTTTCGTTTGCAGCCGGTACCGCCGCCAGCAGAGCCGGTTGCGGGCTAGGTCGTCCCAAACCAGGAACCCCGCCCCGCCCACCAGTATCAGGCCGCATAGAGTCAGAATGACCAGCGGGTCCCCAGCGTAAGCGGTAAAGGAGGAGTACTCCCCGCTGTAGCTTCCCATCAGGTCAAACCCGGCGTTGCAGAACGCCGATATACTGTGCCACACGCCGTAATAAATCCCCCGGCCCCAGCCAAAATCCTGAACAAACCGGATAGAGAGCAGCGCCGCCCCCACTCCCTCCGCCAGCAGCGTACCCAGAAAGATGAAGCGGATAAAGGGAACCAGCCCGCCCAGCTGGGTATAGCTGATACTATTGACCACCACCTCGCGCTCCCGCAGTCCCAGCCGCCGCCGCAGCAGCAGCAAAAACAGGGTGGCAATCGTCATGAAACCCAATCCGCCGGTCTGAATGAGCAGGATAATGACAATCTGACCAAAAGTGGTCCAATAGGTCCCCGTATCCTGCATCACCAGCCCCGTCACGCAGGAGGCGGACGTGGCGGTAAAAAGGGCGTCGCTGAAGGACGCGCCGCCGGCTCCCCGGCTGGCACAGGGTAGCATCAGCAGCGCCGTGCCTGTCAAAATCATGATAAAAAAGCCCAGGGCGATAATCTGCACGCTGGACAATCTCGCTTTTTTTCTCTGCCCCATAGGCAACCCCGCCGTTTTCCGGACCTCCCCGCAGGGACGGCCCTATGTATATTTCCAGCATACCACATTTTTCGCCGTTGCGCAACCTTCTATAGAAGGATAAACCGCCCGGCCTTCCCTTTGCCGCCGGAAGGCCCATAACCGCTCTTAACACTTTGTTTAAATTCCATCCATATCCAGTTCTTTTTCTTTGGTTACTTTGATAGGGACAAAAGGAGGATGGTCATGTTAACCACACAGTCATACCAGCATCATATGCAATACCTCATTACACATAATGACTACAGCGCCCTGCGCTCCCGGCTCGCCGCGGCCGCGCCTGACGCTACAGGTTCCGCCTGTATTCATACGCTCCTCTTTAACGCCTACCGAAGCGCCGCGCTCCCCTCTCTGGACGGACAGGACGAACCGCTATTCGCCCTGCATTACTATGACAACGACCCAACTTACCTGCTGCTGGAAAAGCGGCTGAATGATACGCGTACCACCGCCATGGTGGCGGAAGCGGAATGCCGCGCTTTGCTGGCTGGCGAGACCGGCTGGCTTCTGGACCGCCGCAACCCGGTACTGCGGGAATTCCACGACAGCCTGACAGAACAGATGCTCCTGCCAAGGGTTTTGCTGACCTACCAGCGGGAATTCTATTCTCTGGACAGCTTGGATTTGTGGATCGCGCTGGATACCGATATCCGGACCACCCTCCAGCATATGGATTTCCTGGACCCCGAGACACTGGCCCGAGACACCGCCGGACAGGAGGGGCAGCTGCGTATGGAGGTCAGCTACAGCCATACCATTCCCGACTACGTGCTGGCGCTTTTGGTGGAGACCGCCCCGAAACGCAAGCCTTTGTTAAACGCGTAAGGGCCGGTTGTGGAACAGCGGTTTTTTCTTTGAAAAATTTGTTGAAAAAAAGTTTGTGAAAGATATTGCAATCTGGGGCCGTTTGGTGTATGATAGGGGCGTCCTGAAGGGGAGGCCTCCCAGAGGACAAAATCAAATAGGATTGGTAGAGTAAGCACGGCGCGTAAAGTGGCAAGCGGCTGGGAAGTTGCCCTTGCACGAAAGGCCCCCGCGAAATAGGGCCTACGATGTCTTGCTGCATCCGCTACCGCGTGACTCCGGATGTGCCCATGCCAATCTTTGCCGCAAACGACGGCTTAGGTTGGCATGTTTTGTTCCGGCGTCCTGTTCGGCAGCCCAGCTTTACCTCCTGAACGCAGCCCTGCGGGGCGGAATTTTATGGAGGAACACGACAATGGAGCGTAACCAAGAACCAAATCAGAGCACAAAACCGAAGAGCAAGCTGTTCACCCCCCACAATCTTGCGCTGATGTCCGCGCTGATTGCCATGCAGATTATCCTGGCCAGATTCCTGAGCATCCAAGTCAGCGATACCCTTCGTATCAGCTTTGAGAGCATCCCTGTCATTCTGGCCGGTATGTGGCTGGGGCCCATCCCCGGCGCGATTGTGGCCGTAGTGGCCGATTTCCTGGGTACCATCATTCACGGCTACGGCGCGTGGTTCCCGCCTCTGGTGCTGGGGCCCATGGCGGTAGGTATCCTCAGCGGCGTGAGCACCAAGTATATCTTCCGCAGCCCCCTGGCCGAGACCCGCGATACCTGGAAGGTGGCCGTAACGGTGGTTGTGGTGGGCATCCTCAACAGCTTTTTGTTTGGTCTCATCGGCAGTACCCTGTTCAGCATTATGGTGGCGGGCAACACCACCGCTTTCCCGGTCCTGCTGTGGACCAATCTGCTCCAGCGGCTGGGCAGTAAGCCCTTCACGATTGCCGTGAACGCTGTAGTGGTTACCGTGATTAACCGCGCAGTGTATAAGCCCGTGGTCAGGCAAATTGTCTCCCGGGCGTGAGATCCCTATATTATAAAGGTAGAAATCAGGTAATAGACCATGACCTATGAAGAAGCGCTGTCGTATATTCACTCCGTCAACTGGCAGGGCAGCAAGCTGGGATTGGAACGCACCCAGGAATTGCTGGAACGGCTGGGCAATCCGGAGAAGAAGCTGAAATTTATCCACATCGCCGGTACCAACGGCAAGGGTTCTACCGCCGCCATGCTCGCCTCCATTATGGAGAAGGCGGGGTACCGGGTGGGGCTCTACACCTCCCCGTTTATTGACCGCTTCAACGAACGGATGCAGGTCAACCACCAGCAGATTCCCGACCAGACGCTGGCGGATTTAACGGAATACATCCGCCCCTTCGCGGACGCCATGGACGATTCTCCTACAGAGTTTGAGCTCATTACCGCCCTGGCAATGGAGCATTTTCTTCGCGAAAAGTGCGAAATCGTGGTGTTGGAGGTGGGGATGGGCGGCGCTCTGGACTCCACGAATGTTATTGAGTCCCCGGAGGCGGCGGTCATCGCCGCCATGGGCTTGGACCACGTCCGGGAGCTGGGGCCCACCATGGCGGATATCGCCCGGGCCAAGGCCGGGATTATCAAGCCCGGATGCGGCGTGGTGAGCTACGGCGGCAACAGCGAGGCGGATCAGGTTTTTGAGCGGGTCTGCAAGGAAAAGGGCGCACAGCTCTGCCAGCCCGATTTTTCCGCTGTTTTGCCGGGGGAGTTCGGCCTGGACGGACAGAGCTTCTCCTATCAATCCTGGAAGGACCTGCGGATTCCCCTTATTGGCAGCTACCAGATGAATAACGCCGCCGTGGTACTGGAGACGGTGGAGGTTCTGCGCGGCAGGGGCTGGAAAATTTCCGACGAAGCCGTGCGCCAGGGGCTGGCGGAGACCCGTTGGCCCGCCCGGTTCGAGGTGCTGCGCCGCGACCCGGTGTTCATTGTGGACGGCGGGCACAATCCCCACGGCATCCGCGCTACGGCCGAGAGCCTGCGGCGGCTGTTTCCAGGGAAAAAATTCACCTTTGTCACCGGCGTTATGGCGGACAAGGACGTGGAATCCATTTTGGGGCTTATTGTGCCTCTGGCGGAGCGTTTTTTCACTGTGCGGCCTAATAATCCCCGCGCTATGGCGGCGGAGGAGCTGGCCCGGCGGATTGGCGCCATGGGCGTCAAAGCGGAGCCCTGCGGCAGTGTGGCGGAGGGCGTGGCCAGAGCCATAGAAGCCGAGGGGCCGGAGGGTGCGGCCTGCGCCCTGGGCTCGCTGTACATGAGCGGCGAGGTGCGCGCCTGTTTTTGATGGATGCGGCGGCAAAAAAGTGCTGTTGAATTGTATAATCGCTGGAAAAAAATATTGTCAGAATTGACAGTTGCGAACTGAGAAAAAGTTTGATATTATTTTAACGAAAGATGGGGCTCAGACGGACTACCCATTTTTCTGCCGCAGCGGTGTGAAAGCTGCGGTACATATATTTTATCTTATTTATGTCCCCTATGCCTGGGACCAGAGCGATCCGGGAGGGTGCGGGGACGAAGAAAGGAAATGTGAAAGACATGAGCTTCAAATCCGACATCGAAATCGCCCAGGAGACCCAAATGCAGCACATCACCGAGGTGGCCAAAACCGCCGGCGTAGACCAGAAGTATCTGGAGCAGTACGGCAACTACAAGGCCAAGGTGGACTACAACATCCTTAACGAGACGCAGGAGCGTTCCGGCAAGCTGGTCCTGGTCACCGCTATCAACCCCACCCCCGCCGGCGAGGGCAAAACCACCACTACCGTGGGCCTGGCGGACGGCATGAAGAAGCTGGGCAAAAATGTCCTGGTGGCTCTGCGCGAGCCCTCCCTGGGGCCCGTGTTCGGCGTCAAGGGCGGCGCGGCCGGCGGCGGTTATGCTCAGGTCGTTCCTATGGAGGATATCAACCTTCACTTTACTGGTGACTTCCACGCCATCGGCGCAGCCAACAACCTGCTGGCCGCCATGCTGGATAACCATATCTACCAGGGCAACAAGCTGAACATCGATCCCCGCCGGATTACCTGGCGCCGCTGTGTGGACATGAACGACCGTCAGCTGCGCTTCGTCACCGACGGTCTGGGCGGCCGCGTCAACGGCGTGCCCCGCGAGGACGGCTATGATATTACCGTGGCCAGCGAGATTATGGCTGTGCTGTGCCTGGCCAGCGACGTTACTGACCTGAAGGCCCGTCTGGCCCGTCTGGTGGTGGGCTATACCTACGACGAGAAGCCCGTTACCGCCGGCGATCTGAACGCCCAGGGCGCTATGGCCGCCCTCCTGAAGGACGCCCTCAAGCCCAACCTGGTACAGACCCTGGAGCACACCCCGGCTTTCGTCCACGGCGGCCCCTTCGCCAACATCGCCCA
>CAMSIF010000098.1 GCA_947058885.1 uncultured Clostridia bacterium | reverse complement strand
CAAGCGCAGAAAGAAAGCCTTTATGCCGACTATGGCAAGCTGAAAAAACAGGTACCCCCAAAAATGGCGTTCTAAAGCGTAACAGAAATGAAAACTGATACGCCGGGGCAAATTACTGATTTATCGAAAAAGATAGTGAAAAAGATTTCCGAAATAGCGGGTAACGCTTCCACTTCCTTGTCGGTTGCGCCCTCCTTGGAAGCCCGCGCCACAAAATCAAGAAGATTTTCTACAAATTCGCTTTCCATCAGCAGCCATGGTCTTTTCGGCCGGCCGCATTCCCGCTGCTCTTCGGGTACATCACAAAACATCTCGCCTATCCCCTCCTTTAACCATTCATAGTTTACATTGAACTCACGGCAGATGGCCTTGATTGTGACCTCCATTGGTTCGCGACTTCCTATCTCATAGTTTGTAATCGTATTTCTCGCTGCTCCAATTTTTTTTGAGAAATCATCCTGTGTGATTCCAACTTTTTTGCGAACTTCTCTAATTCTTTCACCTATGGTCAATTTGCTCACCTCCTTGTTTCTTATGCTCACATTGTAGTACACAAAGAAAACTTTGCCAAGAGTTTTCTTTGAAAAAAGTTGACAAAGCTTACTGCTGCTGATATAATCATAAATACAGGAGGTGAAGTCTGTGTATAGCAGAGTAAAACAAATTAGAAAGGTTCTCGGCCTAAGCCAAGAATCATTTGGTGGAACATTAGGAGTTACCAAAACAGCTATCTGCGGAATAGAGGCAGGGAGACGCGGATTAACCGAACAAATGGCTAAGGCCATCTGCCGCGAGTTCAATGTAAACTATGAGTGGTTAAAAAACGGAGAAGGGGAGATGTTTGATGCGCTCCCTGAAACATTAGTAGACGAGCTGGCGGATGAATTTAATCTGGACGATTTGGACCGCCGTATCATCTTAGGGTATCTTCAGTTATCTGAGGCAGACCGCTCCGCAGTCAAACGGTATATCAAAAATTTGATGGAATCATAAAAAAATAGCCCGCATTTCTGCGGGCCAGGCTTCTAAAGTATTAAGTTTTATGGATATATATGTACTTTACAAAGCGATATATGCGGTTCAGTAGAGTTTCATTTTCTATTTTCTCCAGCATTTTTACTATTTTGTTGATGATTTCATTTTCCATTCTATGTTCGTCCTCCGTTTGATTTGTGCTCCAATTTTAACACAATTGTTTTATCCTATCAAGAACACACGTTGTACAAAAATCGGCTATGAGCTTTGTACAGAACTCAGAAAATCAGCCGGACCGCATTACTGTCCGGATTAACGGACAACGAATATGGTATACTGTTTTCTGTATACCTAAAAATAAAACGCCGCCCCCGGCGTCACCAGCGTCGGGAGCGGGAGATAGGAAGAATCACACTTTCCTAGAAGTATTAGACCCAAAAATGTACCCAAGTATCGTCATGACGATGAGCTTAAATGCCTCAAATCCACTTTTTACAAGTTCGTTGTCCGGCTGCCATATGGAGAGGACAATACACAGGAACATCAGGAAAATACACCAGCCAAGGGTCGTAGACCCAAGCGAGAATTTCTGAAAGTCGAGCGGAATTCCAGCTTTTTTATCTTTTAATGATTCTTTCATCCGCTTTGGAGCGATTTCTTCTTCTTCTGTAATTACCGGAGGAGTTTTTTCAGATTGTTGTATCATCCTTCATGTCCTCCAATGTTATGATTTCATCGTCCCTCTGGTATGCGCTATACCACCCGGACCCTTTTTGATGTGTTCTCTGACCAAGCTCAATTCCGTTAAAATTTTTGAGCCTGCTCCAGACAAAGTTGATACAATCTGTAAGAATCGGGCTGGAATCCTCGTCAACAACGCTTACTTCTCCTTTTGCGTCGCGAGCAAATTTGTTAATGCCAGCAGAGCGAAATGATTTGAACTCCTGGTACACCGATGGCACCACTGGTCCATATTGCCAGACTTCAAACGGTTCTGAAATTGGTATTTCCCCTGTTTCCTTTGCATATTTAACGCATACATAATACAAAAGCTTCTGTAGTTTCATGGGTGTTACCTTAATATTTTCTTGCTGGGCTCTGAGGAGTAAATTGTTACTCAGCACCGTAGCAACAGCTTTCATCGTTTCACCGCCTTTCACATAAACGCAGAAGCCATGGAAACGTTTCCTATATCTACGCAACTTCAATCGAAAGACCCGCCCCCGGCACACACAATACCGGGAGCGGCAAAAAGGGCAGTAAGTTTTGCGGTCCTACTGCCCTTCTATTTTACCATATGAATAGGAGGAAAACAAGATGAAACGGGTATTTTTATACGTCCGGGTTAGTACCGAAGAGCAAGCCATCCACGGCCTGTCCATCGAAGCCCAGACCGCCGCCCTGGAGGAGTGGGCCAAATCCAACGGCCATCAGGTTGTGGACATCTACACCGACGCGGGCATCTCCGCCCGCAAGAGCGCGGCCAAGCGTCCAGAGCTGCAACGGCTTCTGGCGGACGCGCAGGCGGGCAAGGGTGAGCTGATTGTCTTCACCAAGCTGGACCGCTGGTTTCGCAACATCGCGGAGTACTACAAGGTCCAGGAAATTCTGGAACGCTGCAAAGTGGACTGGCGGACCATCCATGAGGACTACGACACCTCCACCGCCTCTGGGCGGCTGAAAATCAACATCATGCTGTCCGTAGCCCAGGACGAGGCGGACCGCACCAGCGAGCGAATCAAGGCGGTTTTTGACGCGAAGAAGGAACGGCTGGAGCCATGTACCGGAAGAGTCCCCACCGGCTATAAGGTTGAGGGGAAGAAGGTTATCAAGGACCCAGAAACCGAGGCGGCGGTGTCGTACTTCTTTGAACGTTTTCTGGACTGCCGCTCCATCACGAAGGCAAGAAGGGACGTTGAGGAGAAATTCAGGACCTGCTTCCCCTACAGCATGATCAACCGAATGCTCCACAGTGAGGCGTACTGCGGAACCTTCTGCGGCATAGACGGCATGTGTCCCCCGTACATCACCAGGGAGCAGTTTGAGGAGATCGCGGCAAACCGGCATCATACAGAACGGAAGGTATTGGAGAACCGGACGTACCTGTTTACCGGATTGGTTTACTGTTCCGAATGCGGCCGCCGCTACGGTTCCCGGCTAAACTCTTATGCACTTCGTTCTGGAGAGCTGCGGGATTGGCCCTTCTACTCCTGCCGGGTCCGCACCGTTGGCCGGGGCTGTTCCAACAGCGTCTGCATATCGGAAAATCAACTGGAGCGTTACCTTTTGGAGAACATCGACGTTGAGCTGGAGCGGTACGCCTGCGAGCTGGCCCGCGTTGCTTCCGAAACTGCGCCCAGGAAAAATTTTCAAGAGGAGCGGGCAGTTTTGCGCAGAAAACTTTCACGTTTGAAAGATTTGTATGTTGACGCGATAATTGATTTGGACTTGTACCGGAGGGACTATGAGGCATTAAACGCCCAGCTTTCCGCCCTGGCCGCAGAAGAGGCCGCCGCTGCCGCGCCTCCACCCAGCGCGGACCGCCTGCTCTCGATTTTTTCAGAGGGGTGGCAGGAGTTGTATTCCGGTCTAGACAGACCGGACCGGCAGAATTTTTGGCGTTCCGCGATTGACCGCATTTGGGTTTACCCAACCCGGCAGATTACCCTTTCCTTCCGGCCTTGATTTGCGCGGATTATATTACATAGAATTGCAATGCCATCAGGAAAAGATGGCTACTATCCTTTCTCATTTAAACAGTTTAAATAGTCGCAAAGCAACATCTGGAAAAGACCAATTTATATTAAACTATGAAGGTTTTGAACCAGTTTTTAAGCGAACACTGTTAGTCCCAACATCAGATAATACAGATCTTTGTATCGGCTATAACGAAAACGCAATACTTTCACGCTCTGCACATGATTTTGTTGCATTTTTGAAGCGAGGTATTGATTACTTTGCCTCAAGAATCACAGATTTTCATGTTTTGATTATTTATATCCCTCGTAATTTTTCGCACTTTCGTGAAGCAAAAGAAATCTCGGTCGACTTTAATCTTCATGACGAAATCAAATTATACGCGACTGATCGTGGAATCAAGTGCCAATTTATCGAAGAACGCTCAATTAATACATATGACCCTTGCAAGGTTTTATGGGGGCTATCAACCAGCATATACGCTAAATCATCGGGTGTATTATGGCATCCGCAGGCAATTCACTGCGGTACAGCGTATGTTGGGATTAGTTATGCTCAGTCCGATGAAAAAGGTATCTGTATAGGGTGTAGCCAGCTATTTGACTCTACAGGAACAGGAATCAAAATGATTCTTCGCAAAATTGATAATCCACACTATTGGGGAAAGAAAAACCCATTTATGGGACGCGATGAAGCACGCAGCATGATGAGTCAATTGCGCGAACAGTATTATGGTAGTAATCCAACGGCATTATTAAATCGTGTAGTTGTTCACAAGACTACTCCTTTTATGCGCGAAGAAATCGTAGGTATTACACAAGCATTTGAAGGCATTAATGATATTGAACTGGTGCAAATTCAAGCCTATTGCCCTTGGCGAGCCATAAAGTTTGGGGCAGGAGCCTCACAAACAGCAGAATCATTTGCTGTTAAGCGAGGAATGGCAATACAACTAAGTTCAGATAGTTTCCTATTATGGACTCACGGCTGTAGCATTCATCCGGACATTGCAGGGAAGTTTAACTACTATAAAGGTGGACGTGGTATCCCGACTCCACTTTTTGTAAAGCGGTATTATGGGCAAGCACCTAGTGACACTCTAGCGCAGGAAATACTAATGCTTACTAAAATGAATTGGAACAGTGGAGATAGTTTATACAAAGTTTTACCCGTTACGCTGGATTTTGCAAAAGTTCTTGCCCGTATGTCAAAACAAAATGCAGCTATTTATAACAAAGCATATGATTTTAGGTACTTCATGTGAAAATCTTATATTATTGCCAAGTTTATAAATGTGCATCTTTTTTGTCAACGAAAGACAAATCTCCAAATCCGGGGAATTTGCATCCCCGGCGCGTTATTTTTATTTTACGTACCCCGAATTTTGAAACGTCCGAAAATTGTTCTTAATTTTTTGATGTTATCGCTGTTTTAATGCAAAAATCCCGCACCGAAGTGCGGGATTTTTGCCTGCATCTGTTTTATCAACACATTTTGGTCCGAGTAGTGCGACTCGAACGCACGATCTCCACATCCCAAATGTGGCGCGGTACCAGCTCCGCTATACCCGGTTATTTGCTTTCCTATATGGTAACATACGGACGCAAAAAAAGCAAGATAATTTTCCCTAGCTTTTAACAAGTCCTCACCATAATCACCTCTTTCCCCGTTTCTGCGTCAGCCTCTGAAAAAATTGCCTCCAGAAAGAGCCCGCCGGCTGGTTTCCCTGCCGGCGGGCGTTTTGGGCTTACAGCGTGTAGTAACGCTGGAACTCAGCGGGGGTTGGAATCCGGGAAATCTCCTCCACCTCTTTACGCTTGAGCTTAATCCAGTTGTTGATAAGCTCCTCCGGGAATACGCCGCCGGCGGTGAGGTAATCGTGGTCCGCCTCCAGGGCGTCCAACGCCTCGCCCAGGGACTTGGGCAGGCCCTGAATCCGCTTCTTATCCTCCTCGGACAGGTTGAAGAGGTTGAAGTCGTAGGGACCCCAGCCGTTGGCGTGGGGGTCAATCTTATTCTGGATGCCATCCAGACCAGCCATGAGGATGGCGGCGAAGGCGTAGTAAGGATTGCAGGTGGCATCCGGGTTGCGCAGCTCGAACCGCTTCTGGGCCGGGGTCTTGGCGTAGGCCGGGATGCGGATAATGGAGGAACGGTTGGCGGTGGCGTAGCCGATGGTCACCGGGGCCTCAAAGCCAGGTACCAGCCGCTTGAAGGAGTTGGTGGAGGGGTTGGTGATAGCGCAGAGGCTTCCAGCGTGCTTGAGGAGGCCGCCGATGAAGCAGAGCGCCGTCTCCGAGAGGCTGGAGTAGCCGTTGGCATCATAGAAGAGGGGCTTGCCGTCCTTCCACAGCCAGATATGGACGTGCATACCGCTGCCCGCCTCGCCGTGAATGGGCTTGGGCATAAAGGTGGCGGTTTGGTTGTTCTGGGCCGCCACGTTTTTGATGATATACTTGGAAATCATGGTCTTATCGGCCATCTCAGTGAGGCTCTCCGGCTCCACCTCGACTTCCAGCTGGCCGGGGCCGCCCACCTCATGGTGGTGGTACTTGACCTTAACGCCCCATTCCGCCATTTTCAGGCAGATGTCGTTACGCACGTCGTAAGTGAGGTCCTGGGGCAGAGCGGCGTGGTAGCCGTCGTGGTGGGCAATCTGGTAGCCGCTGCCGTAGGCCTCGCTGGTGTTCCACTCCGCCTCCTGGGCGTTTACCTCGAAAGAGGCGCGGTGGGGGGCGTTCTCAAAGCTGACACTGTCGAAGAGGTAAAATTCAAACTCCGGGCCCACCACCATCTTATCAGCGATGCCGGTCTCCCGCATGTACTCCTCCGCCCGCTTGGTGACGCTGCGGGCATACTGGCCGAATCGCTGGTTCTCCGGCTCGGCAATTACCTGCACGTCGCCGGTCATGGAGAGAGTGGGAACAGCGGTAAAGGGATCCAGCTGGGCGCTGTCCGGGTCGGGGACGAAAACCATATCGCTCTTTTCTACCGAGGCGTAGCCGAAGTTAGAGCCGTCGAAGCCGATACCGTACTGAAGCGTATCCTGGTTGAACCGCTCCACCGGGATGGTGATGTGATGCCAGCGGCCTTGCAGGTCAACGGTTTTAAAGTCGATCATGCGGACGCCGTTCTTCTCACAAAATGCCAGAATTTCCTCAATTGTTTTGGACATATTACACCTCAATCTTTAATGTAAGCTCCGCGCCTCGCATTCCAGGCACAGCGCCCAAAATTATTTTCCTACGGCCCGGCCCAAAAGTCAAGAGCGCGTTTTCGATTCTCCCTTTGTCACAATTCCAGCCCCGGCGTTTTGGCGAAAATGTATATACAGGAAAATTTGCATCCTGTTCCAACGAAAAAGCATTCGGGTAATTTCCCTGGTCCGCCGGGGCATACTAGGGGCAAATGCGCGTAGGAGGAAGAGTGCGTTGAAAAAATGGTTCTGTTTTTCGCTGGCGGCGCTGGTTCTGACTGGCTGCGCCCCAGCCCATATGGTTTCGGCTGAAATTCCGATGGAAATTCTGGGAGAGCTGGACGAGGCCACCCGGCAGGAGCTGACAGAGGAGCCCAAATACGTGGCCCTCACCTTCGACGACGGTCCCCGGGCCGATACCACCGGACGGCTGTTGGACGGCCTGCTGGAGCGGGATGCGGCGGCAACCTTTTTTGTCATCGGGGAGCAGATTCCCGGCAACGAGGATTTGCTTCGCCGCATGACGGCGGAAGGCCACCAGATTGGCAACCACACCTATTCCCATGTCCGCCTGCTGGATGCGGACAGGAACTCTGCTGTGGAGGAAATCCATAAGACAGAGGTACTGCTGAAAGAAGTGGTAGGCGACGGGGATTTCTGGCTCCGGCCCCCCTACGGCCTCATTGACCGCCAGCGGGCCGCCTTGGTACGCACGCCCATGATTTACTGGTCCGTGGACCCGGAGGACTGGAAGCTGCTGAACAAGGATAAGGTGGTGGCGGCGGTGCTGAAGCACGTGAAGCCGGGGGATATTGTGCTGCTCCACGACTTTTACCCCACCAGCGTGGACGCGGCCCTGGAGATTATTGACCGTTTGCAGGCGGACGGGTATGTGTTCGTCACCGTGGAGGAGTTGTTCCGCATTCAGGAGGTGGAGCCTCAGTGCGGCGCGCTTTACGCCTCACCGGGAAAAACCCGGCAGCTGTCCTAGCCAGAGAAATAAGAAAAACTGCCGCCCGTTTGCACGGACGGCAGTTTTTTCACAGATTAGAGAATGTTCAGGACCAGGGTAAGGATGATAAACACCGCGCCAATCCACTTTGTGGCCTTGGCAAGCTTGGCGTCAAAGGTTTTGGCCTTACCTTTTGCCATAAAGGTGTCGGCTACGCCGCCGATGGTGCCGCTCAGGCCCGCGCTCTTGCCGGACTGGAACAGAACCGCCAGAATCACCACCAGGCCGCACAGCAGCTGGAAAACTGTGAAAATCGTGGTTACTACAGTCATTACAGTATACCTCCCAAATCTTAATGGAAACGCACCGGAACGCGCAGTGTTCCATTTCAAAGGAGTTATATCATAACATATCTTGTCCCGAATTTCAAGAGATAGAAGGTCTTTTTTGTAAAATTTTTTAGGATATGCTTACGCCGGATGACCCCCAGGCTGTGTCAAAACACAGCCTGGGCTTCCCCTGACCCCAATGGCTGCC
>CAMSIF010000097.1 GCA_947058885.1 uncultured Clostridia bacterium | reverse complement strand
CCGGGAGGCCAGCTGCTGCGGGTGTTCCAACCGCTGTGAGATTATCTGCGTGTACCGGGGGGATGAGCTGATTGACTCCTGGGGCAACCGCTGCGAGCGGGGGGCGAGGGTCCGGTAGGCCGCCGGTCCTGTCCGAAAGCAATAAAACGCCCGTCCTCGTAAGAGGGCGGGCGTTTCCCTATGTAGCTTACTCGGCCACAATGGCTTCGGTGGGGCAGTTGGCAGCGCAGGCGCCGCAGTCCACGCAGGCGTCGGCGTCAATGACATACTGGGTATCGCCCTGAGAAATGGCCTCCACGGGGCAGTTCTCAGCGCAGGAGCCGCAGCTGACGCAAGCGTCGGTGATCTTATGAGCCATGGATTATTACCTCCTATCAAAATGTACCTTTATTGTAGCATGAAGTTCTAAAAATGCAAGGGTAAATTCTGCGCGGGGAAGGAGAATTTGCGCCGCCGTGTACCCGGTTGTGAACGCTCTATAAATTTCTGGGGAAACGCCTTGACATGTGACAAGTTGTCATGTAAGATAAGCGGCAGCTGTCAGGCAGCTGAAACATCTCAGCGGATTAGTAAGGAGCGCCGCTATGCCCACCAATACCTTTTTCAACCTCCCGCCGCCTAAACGGGAGAAACTATTGCAGGCCGCCGCGGCGGAATTCACCCGCAAGCCCTATGGAGAGGTGTCCATCAACCGGATTATCCAGGCTGCGGAGATTCCCCGGGGGAGCTTTTACCAGTATTTTTCCGACAAAACGGACCTGTTCCGGCATGTGCTGCGCGGCTACGACCGCCAGCTGGAAACCGCCGTCTCCAAGAGCCTGGACCTCAGCGGCGGGCGGCCTCTGGACCTGCCGCTGATTCTCTTTGACCTGGTTCTCCACCACATCCAGGAAAATCACGACGGCTTTGTCCAGTTTCTGGGCATTCTGCGGCAGAATCTGGGGATGGATGCCGGTCAGCTGCTGAACCTGCCGGATATCATGCGGCAGGTATGGCACAGGGCGGATTGGACCGGCCTGAACGTGGGGAGTCAGGAAGAACAGCTGGCTCTGCTGGACCTGCTGCTCTCCTCAACTGGACAGTCCCTGATGGCCGTATGCTGCGGCAAGGCGGCTATGGAGGCGGTCCGGGAACGTTTATCAACCAAAATCGCGCTGATCCGGCGCGGCGTGGAAATCAAGGAGGAACCTGCCACATGCTGAAGCTAGACAACATTGTCAAAGTCTATGAGACCGCCGGGGAGACCGTCACCGCCCTGCGGGGGGTAAATCTCTGCTTCCGGGAAAACGAGTTCGTGGCCATTCTGGGCCAGTCCGGCTGCGGCAAGACCACCCTTTTGAATATCGCCGGAGGGCTGGACCAGTACACCAGCGGCGACCTTGTTATCAACGGGCGGTCTACCAAGGAATTCAAGGACCGGGATTGGGACGCCTACCGGAACCATTCCATCGGCTTTGTCTTTCAGAGCTACAACCTGATTCCCCACCAGACGGTGCTGGCCAATGTGGAACTGGCCCTGACCCTCTCCGGGGTCAGCAAGGCGGAACGCCGCCGCCGGGCCGCCGGGGCCCTGCAAAAGGTGGGACTGGCGGACCAAATCAAAAAGCGGCCCAACCAGCTCTCCGGCGGACAGATGCAGCGGGTGGCCATTGCCCGCGCCCTGGTCAACGACCCGGATATTCTCCTGGCCGACGAGCCCACCGGAGCCCTGGACAGCGAGACCAGCGTGCAGGTCATGGACCTGCTGGCGGAGATTGCGAAGGATAAGCTGGTCATCATGGTCACTCACAACCCGGAGCTGGCCCAGAAGTACGCCACCCGCACCATCCGTTTCCTGGACGGACAGGTGGTGGACGATTCCGCCCCCTACGACGGAGCGCTGGAAAAGCCGGTCCGCCGGGAGGTGGGGGTGAAAAAGCCCTCCATGAGCTTCCCCACCGCTTTTTCCCTGTCCCTGAACAACCTTATGACGAAAAAGGGGCGCACCCTGCTGACCAGCTTCGCCGGGTCTATCGGTATTATCGGCATTGCCCTTATCCTATCCCTCTCCACCGGTATTAACGCGTATATCAATCAGGTTCAGGAGGAGACCCTCTCCAGTTATCCTATCACCATCCAGGCGGAGACCACCGACATGTCGGATATGCTGGTGACCCTGATGGGGGCACACCAAGGGGACGGCAGCGGCGGGCATGACCGGGAACGGATCTACTCCTCCACGGTCATGTACGATATGCTCAACTCCATGATTAACGCTGAGACCCAAACCAACAACCTGAAGGATTTCAAGGTATGGCTGGACCAGGGCGGCGGCGGTATCTCGGAGCTGGCCACCCTGCGCTATGGCTACGACCTGGCCTTTGACATCTACACGGAGGACGAGGATGGAAATATTGTCAAAAGCGACGTAATGGAGCTGATGCAGACCGCTATGACCACCATGTACGGCGGGGACTACTCCTCCTATTTCTCCACCATGGGCGGCATATACCAGCAGATGAACGTATGGGAGGAGCTGCTGCCTGGCGAGAACGGCGAGGCCGTTGGCAGTCAGGTAAAGAGCCAGTACGACCTGCTCTACGGCTCCTGGCCGGAGAATTATGACGAAGTTATACTTTTTGTTAACGAAAACAACGAAATTTCTGACCTCATGCTGTATTCTCTGGGCCTCATGTCCTCCAACCATATGACAGAAAGCCTCAATTCCGCCATGGAGGGCGAGACCCTGGAGGCGGAACAGCGCAGCTGGAGCTATGAGGAGCTGTGCGCCATGAACTTCAAACTGCTGCTGCCAGCGGAACGCTACCAGTACAATGAGGCGGACGGGACCTACACGGATATGTCTGTCACGGATACGGGTATGGACTTTCTCTACAACAGCAGCGAGGTGGGGACGCCTCTGAAAGTAGTGGGCGTAGCCCGGCCCAACGAGGACTCCACCGCCGGTATGGTTACCGGGGCCATCGGCTACACCAGCGCGTTGACTACCTACGCCATTGAGGCCACTGCGGAGATGGATATCGTCCGGGAGCAGATGTCGGAGAAGGACACGGACGTCATTCTTGGCCTGCCCTTTGCCACGGAAGACAGCTATGAACCCACAGCCCAGGAGAAACGGGAGGCTGTTACCGAAACCCTCGCGGGTTTCCCCAATACAGACAAGGCGGAGGCCTATGTGGACGTCATGAGCCAGCCCGCCGGAGAATATGTGGAGACGGTAGTCTCCCAGCAGATGGAGGGTATGACCCGGGAATCCATTGAGGAGGCCATTGTGGCCCAGTACGCCGGGGAGATGGGCGTGGACGAAGAAACCATCTCCGGCTACATTGCGGAAATGGATGACGAAACCCTTTTCGCCAGGATTGAGGAAGCCATCGCGGAACAGGTCCGGGAACAGTACGCGCAGGGCGTACAGGCACAGTTGGGAGCCTTGACGATGGAACAGCTAGCTGGGGCCTTGGATATGGCCCTCAGCGGCGGCGGCATGGGGGCAGAGCCTTTTACCGACGGCCAGTGCGTCTATCTCTACGACAATTATATGCCGCCGTCCCAGAGCGAATCTACCTATGAGGAGAATCTGGATCTGCTGGGATATGTGGACCTGGAAAGCCCCTCCTCCGTCAGTATCTATGCCTCTACCTTCGCGGAGAAGGACCGGATTGCGGACTTGATTGCGGACTACAACGCCGGTGTGGACAGCGAGGATGAAATTTCCTATACCGACTACGTGGCCCTGCTGATGAGTTCCATCACCGATATTATCAGCGGCATCAGCTATCTGCTGATCGCCTTTGTGTCCATCTCCTTGATCGTCAGCTCCATCATGATAGGAATTATTACCTATATCTCCGTACTGGAACGTACCAAGGAAATCGGCATTCTCCGGGCTGTGGGCGCGTCCAAGCGGGACGTTGGCCGGGTCTTTAACGCCGAGACGCTAATCGTAGGCCTGGGGGCGGGCCTCATCGGCATCGGCATAACCCTGCTGCTCATTATCCCTATTAACGCGATACTGCTGGACGTCACCGGCATCACGGGACTGAAGGCCGCCCTGCCGGTCCAGGGGGCGGTAGCGTTGGTGGCTATCAGCGCGCTGCTGACCATTATCGCGGGCCTCATTCCCTCCCGCCTCGCCGCCAAGAAGGACCCTGTGGTGGCCCTGCGGACAGAATAACCCTTACAGCCGCTGGAAGCCGCTTGCTTTCAGCGGCTTCTTGTGGTATTTTATAAGCGTCTTTTTTGGGTAAAGAGGAACATTCCAAGCTCTTCCTGCGTCTAAGAAAGCATAACCCCTATTCATGATAAGGAGGAATCAGTATGAAACGATTTGCGAGCCTTTTTCTTTCAGCTGTGATGCTGATGACCATGGGGGTCCCCGCCGCCGCGTCGGACAGCGGCAAAAACACAGATCAGCGGTTAGCCGAGGTAACCGCCAAGGTCAAAAAGACCCTGAACATCGGAGACGAGTATACCACTTTCTCCGGGGAACTGTGGGAAAATGAGCTGGCCCCGGTGTGGGAACTGAGCTGGAGCCGGGAGGAGGACAGCATTTCCGTTACCGCGTCAGAGGACGGCAAGGTGCTTGATTACTACCTCAACGAAAACGGGGCTGCGGCCATCCTCGCCGGAAGGGACCGTGGGTTCCCGCCGTCTTTTCCCGCTGTAGCAGGGGAGGAGGCGCGGAAAATTGCGGAGGACTTCTTAAAAACTGTCCTGGAGACGCCGTTGGAGACTGCCTCCTTTTCGGAAAATAACAGCGGGCGGCTGAACACGGAAACAACCCGCTTCAACGGAACGGTGCAGCTCAACGGCCTGCCCTCGCCGTTCAGTTTCTCCCTCACGGTGCGCGGCAGCGATGGGAAGGTCATCCGTTTCCACCGGGACAACCCGGAGAGTAGCGTTATCGGCAAGACGCCCTCCGCCAAGCCGGCCAGCGGCAAAACGGATGCCGGGAAGCTGCTGAAGGACACCCTGGCCCTGCGCCTGGAGTACGTTTTAGACCCGGACAGCGCAGCGGCGTTTCTGCGCTATCTGCCAGAGAGTGCGGATGAGTATTTTGTGGACGCCCAGACCGGGGAATTGGTAAACCTGACCAAGCTCTACCAGGAGGCCAGCAAGGGCGAGGGCGCCGCCGCGGAGTTCACCAGCGCTGGAAGCGGCAACGCCGCGCCGGAAGCCGCCGCGCAGGATACTGGCGGGCTTACCCAGGCGGAGCTGGACGGCATTTCCAAGCTGGAGGGTGTGCAGGCCAAGGAGGCTCTGGACAAAAAGCTGCGGGAAATCTCCGCTCTGGGGTTGGAGAAATATACCCTGGCTTCCGTGAGCTACAGCCTGGACCAGGAGACTGGCAGCGTCTCCGCCCGCCTCTCCTACACCCGCAAGGACGCCTCCGGCATCTGGCGGCGGCACGTGGTCTGCGATGCCCGCACCGCCGGACTGCTGTCGGTGTACTCCTCCGCTCCCTACGACAAGGAGCGTGAGCCGTCTGTCAGCGAAAGCGAGGCCCGTAAGATTGGCGAAGCCTTCCTGGCGGAGCTGTGGGGGACGGAATTTTCCGCTGTGGAGCTCTATAACAGCAGTCCCTGGAGCAGCGGACAGGATTTGTCCCATAGCTTCACCTACGCGCAGAAGGAAAACGGTTACTTCTTCCCGGAAAACAGCCTGCGGGTGTCGGTGGATGCCGCCGACGGCTCTATCAGCGGCTTGGATCGGGTCTGGACAGAAGATGTGACCTTTGACAGCCCCGACGGCATTCTGGACGGGGACGCCGCCCTGGACGCATGGTTTCATCACTACGACATTACGCTGGCCTACGGCAGCGTGCCGGTGAAGCTGGACCTCAGCCGGGACCCCGGCCGGCCGGTTTCCAGTCTGCTGGAGATGGGATATACCTACTTCTACACGCTGAAGCTGGCGTACTTCCTGACGGAGCCGGAGGGCGTCCGCTGCTCCGGCTTGGACGCCAAGACGGGAGAGCCTGTCCGGCGGGACATGGGGACCAGCGGGACAGAAATTTCCTACAGCGACCTGGAGGGCCACTGGGCCAAGGCGCAGGTGGAGGCTCTGGCGGAGTACGGTATCGGCTGGTACGGCGGAGCCTGCCGTCCCCGGGACACTTTGACCCAGCTGGACATGGTGGCCCTGCTCTCCAGCGCGGACGGATACCGTTTTGACCCGGAGAGCGGCAATGTGGACGAACTCTACCGCCGCGCGTACAGCCTGGGTATTCTCCACCCCTCCCAGCGTAAGGAGGACAGCGTTCTCACCCGGGGCGAGGCGGTCAAAATGCTGCTGGACTGCGCCGGATACGGCGCCGCCGCCAAGCTCCAGGGGATTTTTACCTGCTCCTTCACGGACCGGGAGGACATCCCGGTCGGGCTGTTGGGCTACGCCGCTCTGGCTCAGGGCTTGGGGGCCGTCACCGGCGGCAGCTTTGACGCGGGCCGTACCGTTACCCGCGCGGAGGCGGCGGTAATGCTCTACAACCTGATGCGCCGGTAATAAAACAAGGAGAGCCATAACGCTTCTATGAAACTTTTGATTGTGCGCCACGCGGACCCGGACTACAGTATTGATTCCCTGACGGAAAAAGGCTGGAGAGAGGCCGGATACCTCTCCGAACGCTTGGCGGGGCTGGAGGTCAAAGCCTTTTATGTCTCCCCGCTGGGCCGCGCCAAGGATACCGCGTCCCTTACCCTGGAAAAACTGGGCCGCACTGCCGTGGAATGCCCCTGGCTTCGGGAGTTTCATTCCCCCATTTACCGGCCGGACGTGCCGGACCGGCGGATGCTGGCGTGGGATTGGCTGCCCCAGGACTGGATGGCCGACGAACGCTTCTTCCACCCGGACCAGTGGTTCCAGCACGAGGCGATGCTGGAGGGCGGCGTGAAGGAGGCATACGACTGGGTGGTTCAGGGGCTGGACGGCCTGCTGGAGCGTCACGGCTACCGGCGGGAAGGACGCTGCTACCGGGCCGTGGAGGCCAGCAACGACACGATTGTGCTCTTTTGCCACTTTGGCGTGGAGTGCGTACTGCTCAGCCATCTGCTGAACGTCTCCCCCATGCCCCTCTGGCATGGAATGTGCGCCGCGCCGTCCTCGGTGACTACGGTGCTGACTGAGGAGCGCAGGAGGGGGATAGTATCCTTCCGGATTTGGGCCTTCGGGGACGTTTCCCATCTGTACTGCCACGGAGAGCCGCCGGCATTCTCGGGGCGGTTCTGCGAGTGCTACGACAATGAGGGCGAGCGAAGAGACTGATACGCCAAAGCCGCGCTCCAGGAGATGGTATCCTGGAGCGCGGCTTTTCCGTTTGTCTGTCAGGGCGTTTGCACCGCCGTCCCCGAGCCCTTGTGTAAGCCTTGGTGTACCACCGCCTGCCAGGTTGTGGTATCCTTAAAGAGAGAGACCATCTCAAGGGGCAGCCAGGAGGCCATGAAGATAGGGAACATAATAATCGTCCGGGCCATTCCCCGCAGGCCGTAGCCGCCCAGCAGACAGAGCGCCGCCGCCAGAATGGTACAGCCAGCGAGATATACCGCCGCCGGTATGGCGATGGGCAGCAGGCTCGCCAGAACCGGCGCGTCTGTAAACAGGGCCTCCCCCAGACCGGTCAGAATGCCCGCCAGCAACAGCAGGCCGGACAGGGCTTGGGCAAAGGGGGCCAGCAGAAACATGGTTATATCCCACCGGAGCATGGCGTTAGGACACTTGGCCTGCCACAGGGGAACCGCCCGGCGTTTCGCCACCTGCATAATGCCGCTGCACCACCGCCTGCGCTGGCGCAGAGACACCCGGAAGCTGGTGGGCTCCTCGTCGTAGTTCACGGCCTCTGGAACCCACTCCACCCGAAACCCCGCCTGGGCGCACTGGGACGAGAACTCCGCATCCTCAGCGATTGTGGAGGTGTTCCAGCCGCCCAGGGTCTCCAGCACCTCCCGGCGCAGGGCGAAGCCGGTGCCGATAAGCTTGGCGGAGAGGCCGCAGGCCGCCCGGGGACGGTTCCAGATAAGGTCAAAGCAGGTGTTGTACAGGCCGTAGCAGCCCGCCACGCCGCTGGCGGTGGGATTAGCGGCCTTGGTCCGGGATTTGCAGACCATAGCTCCGGCGGCGAACGCGTCGTTCATCCGCGCCAGGTAGTCTGGGGCCAGGGTGTTGTCCGCGTCCAGGACCACAAAAGCGTCGTAATCCTTTTGCGTCAGCTGGGCAAAGGCCTGCCGGAGGGCGTCTCCCTTGCCGGAGACCCTGCCCTGGCAGTGGATAAGCTGCGCGCCTGCCGACAGCGCGGCGTCTTCGGTGCGGTCTGTGCAGTTGTTGGGGATAACGTATACATCCCGCAGCTCGCAGGGATAGTCCTGGTCCAGCACGCTT
>CAMSIF010000096.1 GCA_947058885.1 uncultured Clostridia bacterium | reverse complement strand
GATGGGTTGCGTTATGTGGTCGCGTCGGGCCTCCTTCTCCCTGTGGATTGACCACCGCGTGTTACCTTTCCCACCACTTGCTCAAGGTGGGATTTCAACAGCTCCGCAGGCAGGCGTCACTCTGCCCTTACGGACGCACTTGGCTTGCCGTAGGTGCTGGTCCAGCTGAGCATGTCGCAGGTGATGCCGAAGGCCGCCAGCTGCGGCTTGAAGTAGCTGTAGTAGGCGCCCTGTTTCAGGGCCTTGTATCCATGCTCCACGCTCCAATTGCAGGCGTCCTCCGGGGTGAAGGTCTTGCCGGTCAAGGTCTCGATAACCATGGCGGCGCAGGTGGGGCCGCACCCGGCGGACCCGATGGTGCTGCTCTCTCCCGGCACGCGGTAGGGCTTATCCTTCCACCGTGGGTCCTTCTGGAGGTAGCTGACTGGCTGTTTATTCATGGCTGCCCCCCTCGCCCGATGTGGCCGCTGCGGAATCTACCGCGTCCTGGACTTTCTGGCTCTGGGTGCCGAAGTAAAACGCGATGACCACCGCGTATACAGTCATGAAGTCCTGGGAGATGGTTCCCCGCAGGGCCATGACCGCGAACACAACCGTCAGCGTCAGGGTCACCAGGCTCTTCACGCTCAGCAGGTTCCCCAGCCGTTTCACGACAGATTCATTCACAGGATCTTCCTCCTTTCCATTCTATATGTCCTCCTCGTGAGCCGCCTCATTGAGATGCTTCTCCAGCTTATCCAGGGCGGCGGTGACAGGGCCGTTGCAGCCCTGCTCCTTCAGACCCTTCAGGCAGGCCAGCACCCCGAAACAAATTAGCGTCTGTTCCTTGCGAATGGCGGCGAGTTCGCGGTCCTGCCTCTTGTTGCGCAGTACGAACCGGTGGCACCAAAGAGCCGCACCGCCAATCACCCCCAGGGCCGTCATCAGCGCCGCCAGCTCAATGAGCATGTCCGCGCTGATGGTCACTTCCATATCGTTTCACCTCACAATTACAGTACCAGTATCCGAATATGGCTCTCATCCAGCCGCGCCATCACACGATACTTGGTCCGTGTTTCGCTATGGACAGCCATTCCATCTGTCCCAACTGTACACCAGCCATTAATTTTGCAGGTTCCGTCATCCACAGCCACCAGCTTGCCCAGCAGACCCACCGCATCCCACTCAGGGCGTTGAGAACGGGGAATATATTTTTCTTCGCTATTGTAGGCGGGATTGACTTTCTGACGGTGCTTGACATGGGCGGGACGGAGCACTTCGCCATTCGGGCCTATCAGGTCAGGCTCCTCCACGTCCTCCCAGATAGGCCGGCCAAATACGTCGGACAGATACAGGCCCTGCCACTGGTCGTCATACACATCGCCTACCACAGACGGGTTACCGGAAACAATTCCAATAATGTAATCGTCCTCCGGGGTGGCGAGGCGGATTTTCTCCCCCTCCAGGGTAACAAAGCGGCCTGCCCGGTCCTCGCCGTCCGGGTTCCTGTCAGCCCACTCAAAAAGCTCTGCGTAGTCTGCGCCGGAGGCGTTGTAGTTGCCGCTGGCATAGGTTCCAGTATCGGTGACCCGAAAACAATTTGATCTGGAGGTGTTTGATTGTCCTTTCCCAACAATAAATCTATCCGCCTCGATGCTGCTCGCTATATTGCACCTTCCAATAACAAACTGTGTTAGTGCCTCTGCAATCGTTCGGAAGCCTGCGGCAAAGGAAAGTTGCCCTTTTGCTTCTGTATTCCCAAAAGCAAAACTACATTGGGAATAAGCAATTGCCGCCACTCCTAACGCCGCTGAATAGTCTCCCAATGCTTCGCATTGAAATCCAACAGCCAAACTGGCCCCTCCCTTTACATTACAATTCCCTACGCTAAAGGATTTTTCCCCTTGCTCGTCTTTCGCCCACCTATGTCCGACTGAAGCGCTATTCTCAAACACCGGAGAATCGAGAGGCGCGGCGCCCGTAACCTGCCCCACGGTGTAATCTCCGCTGGCGGGCATGACCGCGCCGGTCCTGCCATTAAAGCTGGTTACACCGCCGCCAATTCCGTCCGGTATCTGTTCCGGCTTGATTTTACCGTCCGCGCCCAGCTCTGCTTTTTTCGCGAGGGCCGCGTCGATCTTTTCCATATTCTGGTTCTGGACGTCCACGTTGTAGTATTCTTCCTGGAAGGGCTGTTCCAGGTTGTAATTAGGGGTATAGTCCGGCATAGCTGCGCTTCCTTCCGTTTAAGAGTATAATAATCCGCCGCTTCGTCCTCTTGACAAAACGGCGGCGGGTACGTATAATGATAACAGAAGGGTGCTGTTACTGACGGTTAGCCCTTACAAATCAGGATAGTAATCTATGCTGACTGCTCGTGCCACCGGGCAGTCAGCACGCTTTTGTGGTCAATAAGTACAGAACCCACAGCACGCACAATACGATGCGCAATGCCTGGAGAAACCGCGCTTTCCACATCAGCCCTCACCCCCTTTCGCAAGGGAGTGGCTAACCGCCTTTTTGTAACAGTGTCCTTCCGGCCTCTTGCGAGGCGCGTCCATTATACGCGATACACTGTGCTTTGTCAAATCCTGCCGCCTTTTAGGGCGGTTTTTTCGTTATTCGCTCACCTCAATCAGACCGAAATTCATGTAATTTGTATTTACCGCGTCGATAGCCGCTAAAATAAAGTTTCTGCCAGATAGTTGGATTTCCGTCTGCTGTTCCATTGTTGCCGCGTTTGCTACCGGCAAATTAAAGTTCGTAGGCCTCTGGAAGATTCCATCTACCCGCCAAATACCGCCAACTATCATTGGAACAAGTGGAAGCTTTCCTGGATTACTTGTTCTTAACACCTCCTTCGTATTCAAAATACCTGAAAACGCTGAAACACTCGCCGAAAAACTGTCTGCGGCCACACTGCCGTCATCGTTTAAATCGACACCGTTCATGTACTCATTGAAGTATGGACTTGCGGACATAGAAGAACGGTATTTCCAGACAACCGCGTCCTTCCCGTTCAGAAGATTCTTGGCCTTGGCAAAGCAGAAATTGAAGGTCTGACCGATAGATGTTCCAGAATAGTACTTGAACCGAAGCATAAATCCGGTGTTCGGATTTCCTGAAAAAACCAGCCCAAAGGCATAACTGCCGCCATTCGCCGCTGTTGGAATTCCCGCAAACAGCTTGCTGTGATAGGTTGAGGACGAGCCGTATTGGCCAGTTGACAAAATGGCAGCGCTTAACGGCCCATAAAAATTTGTCATCGGATAACTGCTGCTGGCTGACGGGCTAAACAAAAAGGGAACATGATATATCCATAGGAACTTGTAATCACTGCCCTCTCTCACTTCATAGACTGCGTCAACGCCGCAGTCGTTGTGCAGAAAGGCAGCGACTGCGGCGTTGACGAAATCGACCAGATTGGTATAGAGGTTTTGCTTGCTGGTTACACCCCAGCTGATATCTCGGGACGATGTAACAGCGGGGCTTTCAACCGTTCCGGAATAGCTCTTGGAAATCTGCATTACTCGTATCCCTCCAATACTTGAACCGGTATATTGATATCCGCCATCTCGTGGAAGTCTGCCAGAATAAGGCCGCCCCCTCCTCTTGCCGGCAGATTGTCCAACGCCTCCTCAATGGCTGTGTTGACCTGCTCCATGGTAGCCGCTTCCGCTACGCCCCGCTCCAGGTTGTTCATTCGTTCCGCAGTAATCAAGTCCCCGTCCTTCCAGACGGTCCCCGTATATGGCATACTTAACTTCCCCTCTTTCCTATTATTGCCGCGCCGGTCCTACCGGCTCCGATGATTCCGCTGGTTTCATCCACCACCGGCGGGGGCCGGTGAGCCAACTTCTCCCGGCGCAACTGGTAATGGGTGTATTGGGCAAGATCTGCGTGGGTGAAGCCTGCGAGATAAGCGTGGGTGTTGCAGATCACCTCAACAATTGCAGTCAGGTGCGCGGGAACGACACGCTCAAGCAGGTCCCGCACCTCGTTGATGCTGCCCTCGCTGCTCAGTTCCAGCTTCACAAGCAGAAAATAGTCGTTGGGCCGCAAATCAAGCCGGTATCCGTCCTCGCCGCATAGAATGTCCAGCTTCTGGCGCAGGAAGCTGAGGGTAAAGGGCGGGCGCAGGGCCAGGCGGTTGAGCACCCGCAGGCGGCGGAACTCCAGAGACTCCCCCGGCGTATAGAGTATGCGCAGAATGGCCTCCCACTGCGCCGCCGCACTCTCTTCCATGGTCTGAACAAACAGATTGCGGTGAATCTGCGCCATAGCCATCGCCAATGCCTCCAGCTCCTCCTTCTCGCTGCGGCATAGATACTGAAAATCCAGTATCTCCCAGAACCAGCGTGGGAAATACTGGCAGACATTGGTATCAGGCACGCACTTCCACCTCCCCCAGTACGGGTATCTGCTGAAGCAGGCCGTTTTCCGCCAGCTCCAGGTCCGCCGCCGCGCCGTTAATCCTCAGAGCCGTCACGTTGACAACACCGGGCACTTGCAGTATGGCGGCGGTGAGGCGGGCTGTGTAGACCCAGCAGGAGTAGTGGGTAAGGCCGGAGGCGTCGGGCTTGTCCCAGTCCCGCCGGATGGACAGCAGGTAGTCTGCCGCCGCCCGCTCCACCGGTTCCCGCAGCTGCGCCAGGGCATAGCCGGGACCGAGTGCCAGAGTTGCCGACACCTGTACCGCAACCGGCTCCGGAGTGGTGACCGTCACCCTCGCGCCAATGGGGGCTGTGCCATAGCCCAGGCCCTGGTTGGGAGGAGGGTCCACCGTGTTCTGCACCGTCTCAATCAATTGAGCGGAGGCGGGCATCCAGTCGGCCCCCAGAAGGGACAGCTTCACTGTACCGCCGCCGTCCCAGGTGGGGTAGACCTGCAAGCCCCCTACGCCGTCAATGGCCAGCACCACCCGCTTATAGTCCGCCACATTGCCGCCAAAGGGCTGCTCGTTGAGGGCGGCAATGGCCCGCTCCCGCAGGCTTTCGTCATCCTCCGCGTTGTCGCCCGCCACCAGAATGTCTGTCAGCTGGGCGGAGCCAAGGCCCTGAACAAAGGTGATGGGCAGGATGGGTCCCGTATACTGGTTTCCGATGGTTCCAGGGGTCTCGCAAGCGAGCTGGTATGTCCACTCCCCTATCTGGCCCGTCACAACGAAATTGACGCTGTCCGCGCCGTCGATGGTAGAAAACCTGGCCCCAATGGGCACTTCCCGGTCAAATACCCCCAGCCGCACCGCCGGGGAGGCCGGATAGCGCGACACGCCGGCCAGCATGACCAGGTAATCCAGGTCCTGTCCCACGGCGGTTTGCAGGTACGCCCCCCGCTGTACCTGGTCCAGCTCCAGGTAGAACTCCTCCAGAGCGTAGGCCCCCGCGCCTACGGCGGTCTGAATCAAAGATCCCTCCCGCTTGTCCAGGGAGTTGGGGACCCGGTCCAGCTGGGCTTGCAGGAGGCTGCGGTAGGTCTTTGCGGTAAAGTCGATCATGCCAATTCCACCTCCAAGCCGCTGGCTACGTCCCCGAACACGGTCAGCACGGTAAAGCTGACGGTCAGACTGGCGGCGCGAAACGAATACGTAAAATCCTTCATCCCCAGCAAACGGCTGTCCGGCAGAAAGGCGTCCTCCAGGCGGCGTTTCAGTTCCGAGGCCGCAAAACCGGGCTCGCTGCCCAGGAGACCATCGTAGTCCGTGCCAAAGTTGGGCGTGTAAATCTGCCACTTGTATCGCTCCACGCTGACAATAATTTCCACTGCCTGCCGGACTGCCTCCCAGCCGTCCCCACGGCCCCGGAGACGTTTGGTTACCGGGTCGGCAATCCAGGTCAGGGAGGGCTGGTCCTGGAACACAATCCCCTTCGACAAATCAATCTCACTTTTTGGCAGCACGCGCCGCGCCTCCCTTCTCAAACACCCGGGAGAGAATGATGAACTGCTGGCTGCGCATGACCTTCAGCAGCAGCACCTTGTCCCCCTCCTCCAGTCCCCGGTTGAGGATAATGTACCCATCCCGTACCGGGAGGGCTTCTCCGTTTTCGTAGCACACGATATCCGAGAGCCTGTCATCCGAGGGAAAGGCGTCCTGAATGAGAGAGTTCTCCGCCTGGAAAGAGTTGTCCAAGGCGTTTTCTGTCTGAAAGGAGCCTGCCAAGGCCGGGCCGGTCTGCCCCTCCCCTCCGCTGTGGCTGTGGGACAGTCCCGAGAGAGCGTGGCTGTGGGAGAAATCCGGCAGGGCGTGTCCGTGGCGGAACCCGGCTGTCACATGCCGGTGCTCTAAAACAGGAATCTTCCTTTCCACCACGGCGGCGGTGAGGCGCAGCGCACTCTCTGGGATAGCCGCCATGTCCTCCCGGATTTTTACCTCCAGCGGGTCCGTACCTGTTACGGTCCCCACCGCCAGGTCGGTCAGGCCATAGGCGCCCAGGGTCTCCTCCGTGATGAGATGCAGAACATCAATAGCGTCCATATCAGTCCCCCAATTCCTGTACGTCAAATTCCATGGTGTGCAGATCGTTCTGAAAGGTGTGGCACACCCGCTCCAGCAAGACCAGCTGGCGCAGGCTGATATCCCCCAGCCCCGGCACGTCCATCATCAGCATCTGTCCCGCCCGCAGGCCCAACAGGCCCAGCGCCTGGACCTTCAGCGTCCGGAACCGGCGGTTGTGGTAGCGGAGCATGGACCGGGCCTGGGATTCCACCTGGGCGTCGTTAAGAGCCTCGTCCACCGTCTGGTACAGCTGGAGCAGGCCCCAGCGGCCAATGCTGCCGCTGTCTATGGCCTGGAACACGTCCGCCCGGCCCGTCTCCTCGTTGGGGCGGGAGAGCTTGATGGAGTTGTAAGTCTGGGCGTCGATATCCGTCTTGTAGGTATAATCCGTCAGCAGGGACCCGGTCCCCACCACGCCCTCCGCAATCATACTCCCGGCCTCACGTAGCGAAAGGGCTCCACCATCATCGAAGAAGGTATACAGCTTCCCGGCAGCCAGCAGGGTCCGCTGGAGGGCGGTGGAGATGATGTCCAGGCAGGTCTTCTCCTCCATGACCAGCAGCGGAATGGGGTAGCCGGTATCGTCCAGGGTCCCGGTTTGCAGTTGGAAGTCATGGGCAATCTCTTGAATGATCTCCCCTGCCGTGCGGCCCGTGAAGCAGTAGCTGGCGCTGGCTTTGAGGTAGCGCAGCTGGTCGTAGCAGGTGACGTCAATGACAGCGTAGCGGTTCCGGCTTTTGGTGAACACCCAGCCGTAGAAAACCAGTTGGCCGTCCGCAGAGAACCGGACCGGGTCCCCCTCCACAAAGGAGACGCCGCCGGAAGCGTTGATGGTAAATTTCAGCGTGCCGGGAGAGCCGGTCCGGTTGGTGGTATAGGTCACGCTCTGGACCTGCGGGGCCACGTCCCAGGCGCTGCCCGTGCGCTTCTCCAGGATGATGAGCTCGTATCTCATGACGTGACCGCCTGTATCTGGGCCGCCTTCACCCAGCCTTTGGCCGCCCCCGTCTCTGTGGCGATGTGGTAGGGATAGGGCCGCTGGGGATCGTTGGCAACGATGCGGGAAATCTTCCCCAGAAAGCCGGAGAGATTCCCGTGGGGCTCGTCCCCGTAACTGGAGCGGTAGCAGCTGCCGCTGACCCGCACCGCCTGCCCCACCGTCAGCTGGCCCTTGGGCACGGCCCGGGCGGCCTCCGCGCTGGCCTGGACCGGTCCGGAGGCGTCTGGCTGCTGAAGTTCCACGGTTTTGGGGGAGTAGTCCCGATACTCTGAGAGGGCGATTTTATAGTAGAAATCCCCCGTCTCGCCGCCCTTTTCCTCTGTCTCGAAGCGGGTGATGAGAACCTGCATATTGGTATCAAAAAGGGGCGTGCCGTCCTCCAGGCAGCGGTTCGCCACAAAACGGACCGGAACCTTGTCCGCCAGCGCGGCCTGGATAAAGTCCATGTAGAACTGAGGCGGCTGGAAAGCCCCGGCGGTGACTACCGCCGCCAGGTCCGCCCGGCCCGGCAGCAGGCCGGACCAGGAGATTACTTTCAGCTTGGGCGTCCGGGGGATCAGGATGGGCCCCAGCCCCAGAACGTTATAGCTGCTGTTGTCACTGTCCGTGGAGACGCTGTAGCTCTCCGGGTTTACGGGCAGCCGGATGGTGGTCCCATCCCGGTGGAGGTAGAGGCCATATTGATTTTCCATGGCGGTCTCCTATTACGTGTAGCCCAGCGCGGTGTGGCTGGCGGCCTGGGCGCTGCCCCACTTGGCGGAGCCGTGTTCCTCCCGCCTGCGGTAGTTGCGGTCGGTGGAGAGGTAGATGCCGACACCCAGCCCATAGCACAATACAAAAATGAGGACAGTTTGTATACGGCTGGTCAACTCGGCTTGGTTGATAATGGACAGCACGGCCTTGTTC
>CAMSIF010000095.1 GCA_947058885.1 uncultured Clostridia bacterium | reverse complement strand
TACACAACCGCGGACACTCTTTCCCTACACGACGCTCTTCCGATCTAGGGCCACCTCTCGGCTGTCCAGGGCATACCGTACGTGGAGTCCCGCCTGGTTGGGGGAGCTGACCTCGTTGGCATCGCTCTGGCGCAGGTTGGCGTAGTCGGTGAGACCCACTGAGGTCACTGGCAGGATGAAGCCGGGCAATACCTCCTTTCCCGCCGCGTCCAAGGTCCGCGCGTCCGGGGCGGAGAGGCCCCTGCCAATCCGGACGATGCGGCCCTCCTGGCTCAGAAGGTCACATTTCGCCAGGACCTCGCCTCCTGGCAGATGCAGATTTCCGTTTCGTATCAAAAGCATGTTTCCTTAACCTCCTCCGCGAAGTAACATATATCTTCTCTGTATATCGTTCCTGCACTACCGGTCCTACGCCGTTCTCCAGTTTTATCATCAGCCCGGAGGCCAAGTCATGTCGCGGCCCGCCAGTACGTGGAAATGCAAGTGAGGCACCGTCTGCTGGCCCGCCTCGCCGATATTGGACACCACCCGGTATCCGGAATCCGCAAACCCCAGTTCATTGGACAGTTTCGCAATGACCGAGAAAATATGCCCAACGATGGGAGCTGTCTCCTCCGTTACGGCGGAGACAGACTGGATATGGGTCTTGGGGACCACCAGGAAGTGCGTAGGGGCTTGGGGGGAGATATCATAAAAGGCATAGCAGAGACTATCCTCATAGACTTTGCTGCTGGGAATCTCCCCGGCAATGATTTTACAAAACAGACAGTCGCTCATAGTTGACCTCCTCTATAAAGTTTTCTTTTGATTCTTTTCTTGTTCACAAGAAAAGAATGTATGCCTTTACTTCTTCCGTTCATTGACAAAATCGTCCAGGGCGGCCAGAGCGTCGTCCAGCTTAAGCAGGTCGCTGCCGCCGCCCATGGCGCTGTCGGGCTTGCCGCCGCCCTTGCCGCCGCAGATGGGAGCCAGCGTTTTGATAATATCCCCGGCCTTGATGCCGCAGCAGACCGCATTCTTGCCGCAGACAGCCTGGAAGGTGATTTTTCCATCGTTGACGCCAGCCAGCAGAGCCACTACAGAGGGGTCCTTGTCCCGCAGGAAGTCTCCCATTTTCCGCATATCGTCCGCCGTGAGGCCGTTGCGGGACATGGATACCACCTTCAGCCCCTTCACCGTTTTTGCGCTCATTAAGAACTGGTCCGCATCGTTGAGGAACTCCTTGGCCTTCAGCTTCTCAATGGTCTGGCGGAGTTCCCGGATTTCCGTATTTACCTGCACAGCCCGCTCCCGCAAGTCTGCGGGCTTTACCTTCAGTTCAGCGGCGGCGTGGAAGAGCAGGTCCTGATTGTCGTTCATCACGTCCATAGCCTTGCGGCCGGTTTTGGCTTCAATGCGGCGGACGCCGGAGGCTACAGAAAATTCGCTGCCAATGTGGAACAGGCCTACTTTCGCGCTGTTGTCCAGGTGGGTGCCGCCGCAGAACTCCACAGAGTAACCGCCGCCGATATTGACTACCCGAACGATATCGCCGTATTTTTCGCTGAAAAGCGCGATGGCCCCGGTCTTTTTAGCCTCCTCAATCGGCATTTCCTTAGCCTCCACAGAGAAGCCCTCCAAAATGGCGTCGTTGACCTCGCGGGAGACGCCGCTCAACTCTTCAGCGGTCATGGCGGCGAAATGGGTAAAGTCAAAACGGAGATAGTCCTCCTCCACCAGGGAACCGGCCTGGTGAACATGATCTCCCAGAACCTTGCGGAGGGCTTTGTCCAGCAGATGGGTAGCGGTGTGGGCCCGCATGACGGCCTTGCGGCGGTCCTCGTCAATGACTGCGGTCACCTCGCCGCCGGTCTGGAGTACGCCGGATTTCACCACGCCATAGTGGAGGTACTTGCCGCCCTTGTTTTTCTGCACATCTGTGACTTTGAAAATGCCATTTTGTCCCTCAATCGTGCCGTGGTCCGCTACCTGGCCGCCCATTTCCGCATACATGGGCGTTCGGTCCAGGACAAGAATCGCCTCCACGCCGGCGGCAATCTCTGTACGCAGTTCGTCTCCGGATACAATGGCGAGAATTTTCCCTGTCTCAGACGTGCGGTCATAGCCCACAAAGGCCGTAGCCGGCGTATCCTTCCCGAACTCGATTCCGGCCCAGCCCAGGTCTCCCAAGGCTTCCCGGGCCTTACGGGCGCGGTTTCGCTGTTCCTCCATCAGCGCCTGGAAGCCCGCCTGGTCTACGCTCATCCCTTCCTCTTCCACCATCTCCATGGTCAGGTCCACGGGGAAACCGTAGGTGTCATAGAGCTTGAAGGCATCTGCGCCGGAGAAGCTCTTTTCGTTTCTCTCCTTGTGTCCGGCCAGCATCTCAGAAAAGATTTTCATGCCGCCGTCAATGGTCTTAGCGAAGCTCTCCTCCTCCATACGGATGATGCGGGTGATATACGCCTCCTTTTCTCTCAGGTCGGGATAGGCGTTCTCGTTTTCTCCGATAACCGTGGCGCAGACCTCGAAGAGGAAGGGGCGGCTGACGCCAAGAAGTTTGCCGTGACGGGCGGCCCGGCGCAGCAGCCGACGCAGCACGTAGCCGCGGCCCTCGTTGCTGGGGAGCACGCCGTCGCAGATCATCATGGTGGCGGAGCGGATGTGGTCGGTAATAATCCGCAGGCTCACGTCCGTCTTACGGCTCTGTCCATATCTGGCGCCGGTAATCTCGCTGACCTTATTGGTAATATTCATGACGGTGTCCAGGTCAAAAATCGACCCCACGTTCTGGCTCACACAGCCCAGACGCTCCAGTCCTGCGCCCACGTCGATATTTTTCTGCTTAAGGTCGGTATAGTTGCCCTGTCCGTCGTTTTCAAACTGACTGAATACGTTGTTCCAAATCTCAATATAGCGGTCGCACTCGCAGCCTACCGTACAATCCGGCTTGCCGCAGCCGTATTCCGGTCCCCGGTCATAGTAGACCTCAGAACAGGGGCCGCAGGGGCCCGCGCCGTGTTCCCAGAAGTTGTCGGCCTTGCCAAAGCGGAAAATCCGTTCCGGTGCGATACCTACATCCTTGTTCCAAATTTCAAAGGCTTCGTCGTCGTCCAGATAGATGGAGGGATAGAGACGGTCCGGCTCCAGCCCCAGCCAGTCCGGACTGGTGAGAAACTCCCAGCACCAGGGAATCGCCTGCTTTTTGAAATAGTCGCCAAAGGAGAAATTGCCCAGCATCTCGAAATAGGTGCCGTGGCGGTCCGTTTTGCCGATGTTCTCAATATCGCCGGTACGGATGCACTTCTGGCAAGTGCAGACCCGCTGGCGGGGAGGCTCCACCTCTCCGGTGAAATAGGGCTTCATAGGGGCCATGCCGCTGTTGATAAGCAGGAGGCTGGCGTCGTTCTGGGGAATCAGGGAAAAGCTGGGGAGGCGGAGATGGTCCTTGCTTTCAAAAAAGCGCAGATACATCTCTCTGATTTCGTTTACTCCGTAGGATTTGTGCATGGTGTGCTCTCCTTTTTCGTATTTCTTTCCGGCCTTGCGGGCCGCATAGTAAATAATGGGAAGCCTTAGTTTAACCGGCAGGTTCAATTCCAATGTTGTCCATTAAAATCTGGCCGGAACCGGTAAATCGAAAAGTCAGCTCAACAATTTTTGATAGATCAATCTCACTTTCAGCTTGAAATGCACCGGCAGGAATTGCCGCTGTGGCGAACGCCTTTTTATACACACAGGTATCGAATAAAAAGTCCAGTTTATCCGTTCGGACCGGCAAAATCGGGAAAATCACCGTGTAATCGCTGATTTTAGCCGCAGCGGTGCTGCCCGCCTCGTCTTTCAAAATAATCTCTCCGTCTACCAGCGCAAGATCTCCCCGCTTTACCGCCTGACTGTCCAAATCGCAGATATCAAAGCTCACCGCCCTGCCTGTCAGGTCCAACGCCGGAAACGACGCCGTATAGCTGCCAGCTCCCGTCCAGCGAAGCCGCAGAGCGTGGGTGTCCCGCCCTCCGAAGCCCGCCAGCTCCTCTGTCCAAAGATTGGTCCCCGCAGCGGACAGCGTTGTCCCCTCCATGGTTCCCGTCTCCAAATCTGAATCCTCCTCAAAGTCCGCTATGGGCACAAAACCGGATGATTCCCAGCACTGCACATATACGGTTTCCGGCAGTTGAGTCCCGTAGGTATCCCAATCTGTCAGCAGGTCTTCATGCCTGCGGTCCCCCACCAGCGTGACATCTAAAAACGTCTTGATAAATAACTGAACAATTTTCTGCTGTTCCTCTTCCGTCAAAAGACTCTCCACGTTTAACAGCGGCGCAAAGGGCCCGGATTGGTCGTAAGCCCCCCAGAGCGAATTGAATTGGCCGTGGTTCGCGCCCGCTATGTACAGCGCGGTTTTCAGGAAGCGTCCCTTCCCTGTAAACGAGATGTTCTCATACTGAGCCATACCCATAAAGCTGGTCACGTCCCGGTCCGCCGCGCCGTGGAGAAGCAGATAGTTGACGTCCTCCAACGCCACGCTGTGGTCTGCGGGCCGGTACTGGTCCGCCGTGGGCGCAATGGCAATAATGGATTTGATGTTGTAGCCGTAATCAAAAACAATTTCTCCATTTTCCGGATACCGGCTGTAATGATTGAAAAGATACGCCGTAGCCGCCATCTCGCCGCCCCGGCTGTGACCGGCAACAGCGAGGTTGTCTGGATCAATTTTGCCGTACAGCGGATTCCCTTCCTGGCCGCTGCTGTCCAGCAGAAAACCGATATGCTCCAAAAGCAGAACCGCCCGGCCGTCATTCTCGTTTGTCAGCATATTGCACGCGTTCTGGTCTACCGACGCTACCACGTAGCCATGGGAAGCCAGATACTCCCCAAGGTAGGCGTAGCCAAGGTAGGATTCCGTTGCAATCTCATGGTTGCCGTGGGCAATGAACAGAGCCGGACAGTTCTCCTTGTCCGCCGGGTACCATACCCGGCCTTTTAACGGTACTTCATTAAGTTCGTAGTCCCAGTATGCATCCACATAGTTGCCTGTCAAATCTCCAGTATCCCGGCTCATATAGGCCGTCAAATTCACCGTTCCCGCCTCCAGCGCGGTATCAGGCCCATAGTCCAGCGTCCGCACCTGCCAGGGGCCTGGCCCTTCTTCCAGCGGAGACGCGGTTTCTTGGTGATGAGCCAAGGCCAGATAACGATGAATATAGCTGTCGTCAAATCCACCGGTGAACAGAAAAGCCGCCAACAGCGACGCCGCTCCTGCCGAAACCGCTGCCATTACAGCCGCCGCTCCTCTGCGCCGCCAGCGGAGTACACTCCACCAGGAGACAGCCAAAGTCCCCAGAGCCGCCGCCGCAATGCCCGAAAACACCAGAACCCGCCACGTCCAGCCTTCTCCAGCCCCCCGCTTGACCGTATAGGCCAGAGAGCCATAGAGCAGGCCTAATCCCATAAGCCAGCCCAAACTATGTCCCAGGAAATATCGCAGCAGCTTTTGCGCCAGCCACAGCGCCAGCTCCAACAGCGCAAGCGCCGATACGCAGGCCGCCGCGTAGCCAACTGCGCTGGGCCAGTAGGTAGCCGCCAGACTTGTACCCGCAACTATCCCCGCAGACACTGCTCCCGCTTGACAGAGGGCGGGTTCGATTTCTGAAAAGATGCGTTTGGTTGTCAGTATGTTCAAATTGTTAATGCCTCCATGAGGTAATCATTCTTTTTCTTGAAAGAAAAAGAATCAAAAAGAACTTTAAACTATTGCTTCTTGACCTCCAGACCAATCAGTTCCAAATTAACATCAAATGCTGTCCGAAACAGTACGCTGTCCTTGGAAAACTCGCAGTAAAACACCGCGACGCCATACTCCTCGCCATTACTGGACTGCCCGGTGGTCATCCGGTCCGTAATTTGCCGGTACTCCCCCGCGTTCCCTGCCGCCTGCTCCATCAGCGAAGCAATTTCCTCCGCCGACGTCCCCACCGCGACATCCTCACGCAGAGCGTCATATACAGATGTGTAATCACCGCCAGCCATCAGCAGCACGACCTCCTGCCCCGCCCCCAGCAAAGCCGCTTCTTCCATTCCATCCGGCAGCGGCCTTCCTTTACAGCCGCAAAGTGTCAAACACAGTACAGCCATGATCCCCAGTACACTGCGCTGCAATTTCATATTCTCCTCCATACCGTCAAGGCAAAAAAGTAAGAGAACCTGCGCCCACCAACCATAGGGGCGAAGATTCTCGCGGTACCACCCTAATTATTCCTTTCGGAATATCTCAAGAGCCCTGTAACGGGGGCCAGGCCGTGCGGCTCGCCGCCGCCCGCTCGGAAGTGGCCGCGCTGGACACTGTGCCGCAAGGCTTTCACTCTCCCCTGCTCGCTGAAGGCCGCCATCCAACGCTCGTTTCCTCATTGCATTTTGCAGTTTCTGAGGGTATTATAGCACACATTTTCCCCTTGTCAACTGTTGTTTCACGCCAAATGCCGGAAATCTCCGCAGAAATTGGCCTGCCCTCCAAAAGGAAAACTACCAATGCACAGCACTGTCAGCCGTCCCTCCTCTGCATATTCTGATAGCAGAATAATTTCAGCAGAGAGCTATTTACGGATTCTCTGGTGATTTTTCCTGAGTACATATGTTTGTCCAAGACATAATATCCCACAATAAAGGAGCATTTTATATGAGTCCATTTTCATCTTGCGAAAACTCCAAAATTCATCTTCTTTCCATTCTCCGCAGCAGGCCGCAAGCGGCGGCACATATCATGGGTAGTGAAAACTATCCCAATATTTTAGGAAAAGTGCGATTTTACCAAACAAGAGAGGGGGTAATCGTCTGGGCGGAGATTAGCGGCCTGCCCCATTCCGAGCTTCCTTGCCATGAACAAATATTGGGATTTCATATCCACACGGGGACCGAGTGCGGGGGCAATATGGATGATCCGTTTGCGGACGCCATGTCTCATTTCAACCCAAGCGGCTGTAAGCATCCCTACCACGCCGGTGACTTGCCGCCGCTGTTTGAAAACAATGGATTTGCGCTCTCCCTGTTTATAACGAATCGTTTTTCCATAAACGAAGTGATTGGCAGAACGATTATCATTCACAACCGTCCTGATGATTTTACGACCCAGCCATCTGGTAACTCTGGTACAAAAATCGCCTGTGGCGTGATACGCAGGGTAACGAATTCTTGCCGGTGATATATCTGAGTTCCCTTTACGTCCCAACGCTCGCAGGTATCATTGGCTTACGCACACATGGGTAACCGCCCCCACCAGCTTTCCGTCCTGAATGACCGGTGCGCCGCTCATTCCCTGGACAATTCCTCCAGTCTTTTGAATCAGCCGCTGGTCAGTGACCTGTAACAGCAGATTCTGCACATCGGATGTCCCCAGAACTCTGGAAATCTCAATGCTGTATTCCTCCACGCCGTCTCCGCTGACATTAGCCAGAATTACTGCGGGACCCGCGTGGACCTCTCCCTTTCCGGCTACCGGAACAGCTTTGCCCTCCGTGAAGTCGCATTTTGCCATCACGCCGAATACCCCGCGGTCCGTATTAGCGTACAGCTGGCCCATATCGTGGGACAAATCAAAATTCCCCCGCAGCTCTCCAGGTTCTCCCACGCTGCCGGGCTTTACCGCCTTGACGGTGGCATCCATCACGGCGCCATCCCCCAATGGCATCAGCAGACCGGTATCGGTATCGGTAATTCCGTGCCCCAAGGCCCCAAAGGTCCCTGTAACAGGGTCATAGAACGTAACTGTACCGATACCCGCCATGCTGTCGCGAATCCAGGCGCCCAAACGATAGGTGCCGTCCTCCCCCTGTACGGGCTCTGCCGCCAAAGTCAGCTCCTCGCCGTCTCTGGAGACACCCAGCCGGACCTTGCCGCCGCATTGCAGCAGCGCGGCAAACTGTTCCGAGCTTTCCACTTCAGTTCCATTTGCTTTTTCAATGACGTCCCCTACCTGTAAACCGCAGTCAACGCCCGGAGTGGAAACGCCCTTTTGCGTCTCCACCTCAGCTAGACCAATAACTACCACACCCTCGGCAAAAAGCTTAATCCCAATGGTATGCCCTACTGGAATCAGGCTCTGTGCCTCCAAGGCGGCGCTGGCGGACTGTCCCAGACCCAGCAGCGCGGAGACGCAGAGCAGGCCGCTAAGAAAAAAAGCCTGGCTTCGCCTCCTGTTCCGCCTGGTCATCCATTTCACCACCCCTTTCCAAAATTTTGCTGTCGAATGGCTCTGACAGCGATGTTACTTTATGTGGATTGGGGCAGAATACTCTTTACATTGATTTGAAAAAAGCGGCGGCATTGTCATGGAAAACTTTAGAAAACGCCCATATATCCAGAAAAAAGCTTCCCCCCGCAGGCAAGACTGTGGGGGGAGAAGAAAGGATTGGATGCTGGTGTTATCTATCGTTATTGAAAATTTTCAAAATATCCAAGATCGGAAGAGC
>CAMSIF010000094.1 GCA_947058885.1 uncultured Clostridia bacterium | reverse complement strand
TACTGCTCATCATATCCAAAACTGCGAATATAGTTGAGGTTATCCCTCCAGTTCTCCTTCACCTTTACCCAGGTCTGCATATAAACCTTTGTACCCATAAACCGCTCGATGTCCTCGCGGGCGTGGGAACTGATTTTTTTCAGCATGGTCCCGCTTTTGCCAATAATAATGCCCTTATGGCTGGACTTCTCGCAGTAGATGGTTACGTCCAGGTCGATGATCCCATTATCCCGCTCAGAAAACTTCGTTACCTCAATAGCTGTGCCGTGGGGCACCTCCTTGTCCAGATTCCTGAGCAGCTTCTCCCGTACAATCTCCGCCACAATCTGCCGTTCCGGCTGGTCGGTAGTCATGCCGTCCGGAAAGAGCTGGGGACCTTCGGCTGCGAATTTGCGAAGCTCCTCCATCAACGCCTCCAGGCCGTCCTTCTCTTGGGCGGAGACGGGGATAATCGCGTCAAACGTATATGCCTCATTGTAGGCGGCCATAACCTCCAGCAGCTGGGCCTTCTCCACCGTGTCGATTTTATTGATGACCAGTACCGCAGGCAGCTTCTCCTCCCGGATGCGCTCAATGAGAGCCTGCTCCGGAGCTCCCACATTGGCGATGGGCTCCACCAGAAGGCACACCGCGTCCACGTCTGCCACCGAGTCCCGGACCACCTTTACCATGTAGTCCCCCAGCCGGGTCCTGGCCTTGTGAAACCCGGGCGTGTCCAGCAGGACAAACTGCGTATCTCCCTGGTTCACCACTCCGTAAATTCTGTTGCGTGTAGTCTGTGGCTTGGGGGAGACGATGGCGATTTTCTCCCCTACCAGGGCGTTGGTCAGGGTGGACTTGCCCACGTTGGGCCGTCCAGCAATGGTAATCATGGCGGTTTTCTTGATGTCGTTCATATTCAGGTAATCCTCAACTTTCTTAAAATATCCGGCATTGAGCTCTGGCCGGTTTTTCTTCTAACGTTCCAGGCCTAATTCCCGCATAATGGCCTCTTCCCGTTCCCGCATCTGGGCTTTCATAGGGCCCTCGTCCAGGTGGTCGTAGCCCAGCAGATGCAGTATGGAGTGTACCGTTAAATACGCCAGCTCCCGGCGGACCGGGTGGCCGTACTCCCTGGCCTGAGTCCGCACTTGTTCAATAGAAATCATCATATCCCCCAGAGGCGTCAGTCCTGTGGCGGGGTCCGCGTCCTCCTCCGAGGGCAGTTCTCCCGGGGACAGCTCAAACGCCGGGAAGCTGAGTACATCCGTGGGCCTGTCCACTCCCCGCGTCTCCAGGTTGACCTGATGGATTTGGGCATTGCTGGTAACGCAGACATCCACCTCGCAGGGGAAATCCACCCCCTCCGCCGCCAGGGCGGTGCGGACCACCTTGCGGATAAACGCCCGCATCCCTTCATTGATTCCCGGTACATCCGCCGTGACGGGGATGTAGTGCCGTTTTGCCATATTATGTCACCTCCAGCGCCCGGCGCAAATCTGTGATGTACTGTTTCTGGCGGCGGCGCAGACAGACCGCCGTCAGAAATCCCGGCATGGGACGTTTGAATTGGGCCTCCAGGGTGAATTCCACTTGGGTCCCGGCTCCTGCCTGGGAGAAGTAGCATTCCCAGCGGCCCGACAGCTTCTCGCTCTCCATATTCAAGGCATACCAGCGGCGGGGGGCGAAGGCCGTTATCTGGAAGTAGGTGTGAGTGCGGTCCCGGCTCAGCTCCACAAAGCTTCTGCCGCCGGCGTTGGACCACATGCCCCGGATATCACTGCGCCAGCTCCAATGCTCCAAATCCGTCACCGTGCGCCACACCCGCTCCAACGGACAGGAGAACTCCGCGCGCATCTTTACTATCGGCATAACGCCCCTCTTTACTCTTTCTTATTCCGCTTTCCCTTGCCGCTGTAATTGTAGTAATCGTCGTAGGCTTTAATAATCCTCTGAACCATCACGTGGCGTACCACATCCTGGTCGGTGAGCTGGCAAATGCCGATGCCCTCCACCCGGTTGAGCACCCGGACAGCTTCCTTAAGCCCTGAGGTCTTATCGGCGGGCAGGTCGATTTGGGTCACGTCCCCGGTGATGACCACCTTGGAGTTAAAGCCCATACGGGTGAGGAACATTTTCATCTGCTCCCGGCTGGTGTTCTGGGCCTCGTCCAGAATGATGAAGCTGTCGTCCAGGGTCCGGCCCCGCATGTAGGCCAGGGGCGCAACCTCAATGTTGCCCCGCTCCAAATATTTGTGGTAGGTCTCCGCGCCCAGCATGTCAAAGAGGGCGTCGTAGAGAGGCCGGAGGTAGGGGTCCACCTTGCTTTGCAGGTCCCCGGGCAGAAAACCCAGCCGTTCCCCGGCCTCCACGGCGGGCCGGGTGAGAATAATCCGGTTGACCTGCTTGTCCCGGAAAGCGGCGACGGCGGCGGCTACCGCCAAATAGGTTTTCCCCGTACCGGCGGGACCTACGCCGATGGTCACCGTGTTTTTTGTCACGGAGTCCACATATTTTTTCTGTCCGATGGTCTTGGCCTTGACGGGGCGGCCCTTGGAGGTGATGCACACCACATCCGCCGTCAGTTCGCTGACCCGCCCGGTCTGACCGCTGCGGGCCAGGCCTACCACATAGCGTACCGTCTGCTCGCCGATGTTCTCTCCCCGGCTGGAGAGGGAGAGGAGGGCCTGGATGGCCTTGACAGCCAGCATGGTGTTTTCCGTTTCGCCGCTGACCCGCAGTTCCCCCTCCCGGTTGGTTACTACCACCTGGAGTTCTTTCTCAATAAGACGTATGTTTTCATCGAAGGAGCCGAAAATATTCACCGCCTGCTCCAGACGTTCGATTTCTATCCTTTGTTCCATAGCTGTTACCTTTACTCCTTTGGCGTATCGATAAATCTTCCAATCTGCTCCTGACACTCCGCAGAGAGGGTCACCAGAAGGGTATCCCCCACCACCTCGCATGTCAGTTCCCGGCTGAGAACCTCCCCCTCCTCCATGCTCCTCCTCAGCCGGGCGGTGAGGATAGTGTCCGCCAGGCGTATGGCCTCCTCCTGGGAGCGGGAGGATTCCTTGAGGGTGTAGCCCCGCAGAGTTTCCGTAACCATGGTGACAGGCAGGGGAATGTTTCCGGGAAGAGTCCACTTGTCCTTGGTGATTATTTTATCATAAGTATCCCCCGGAATGCTACTGCTAAAATATAAATTTATCCGATTTTTTCCCACCAGCAGGGCCCGCTGGACGCGCTCCTCTCCGGTATAGGCCTTTTCCCACACCGTCAGAGGCACCTGACAGCGCAGCTCGTACCAAGTCCGGCCATAGACCCGGCCCATGCCGCGGAGGTAGCGGACCCCGGCGTAGTCGTTCTGCACCACGCCGGAGATGAGGAGCTGGCCCTCCTTAACCATAGTCCCCGGCAGCACCTGCTTCTCGCCGTCCCAGGGCTGGATGGCGGTAACCAAGGCGTCCTTGGCCGCCACGGTGTTGCCAATGTCCCGCTTGCTGATAATCTCCGGGGCCGGAACCCGTTCCCGTACCTGGACATAGGCGCGGCAGCCCCGGACGTTGACGGCGATGTAGCTGAGCTCCGGCAGTTCAAGAAGGAGGTAATTGCGCAGCTCGAAGGAGTTGACGCCGTAGCCGTAGGTGCCGAAGCCCACGCCGTATTTCTCCAACGCCCGGAGAATCTCCTGCCGGGAGACTGTTTCGTTGCCCTCTACCTCAAAATCCCAGATAAAAAAGGAACCGTAGGACAGCAGCAGGGCGCACAGTCCCAGGCCGGCCCAAAGGGCGTACCGGTGGCGCATACGGCCTACAAAAAAGGGCGTGCCCTTCCAGCTTACAGCCGTCATATCGCAGTCCAGGCGTTTGGAGAGCTTCCGCAGGCGTTTCCAGTCCCGGCGGGTGAGCGTGAAGGTGAAGGCTACCGGAGATTCCCACCGGAGATCCCAAAAGACAACGCCGTATTCGGCGCAGAGATTCAGCACCCGTTCCGGGAACCCGCTCTCCACCCGGCCCGTTACCTCGCCCTTCAGAAGATTTACGATATGTTTGAGCATGTCAGTCCACCCACTCCACCTGCGAGATAGTTCCCCGGATGCGCAGGGCTTCTCCGGTCATGCTCACCAGCTCCAGGCCCGCGCCTTTGACCCGGATAATCATTTTGTCGCCGTTGATGTCAATTTCCTCCTGGCTGTAGGAGAGAATGCCCCGGTGGCGTTCCATATAAAACTGGCTGTTGCCGACCAGCTCCACATGGGGCAGACCCGCTACTACGTCCCCCGGCAGGTCGAAAAGCTCCGCCGCTTCGCGGAATACACCTAAATCCTTTTTATTCTTTTCCATAAGACCCTCCCTGAGTAATCCGGGACCATGTCCCGCATATCCATATCTATGCGGACTAGAAAAAATTTAGAAAAGCACTTGACAAATCGCTTCTGGTGTATTATTGTATTAGTAGCTTAATACAATAATACACCGAGAGGAGGCTGGATATGGATTGGACGTTTACAGAGGACCGGCCCATATGGCAGCAGCTTGCGGAACAGCTTACGTTACGTATTTTGAAAGGCGAGTATCCCAGCGGCAGCCGCCTGCCGCCGGTACGGGAGCTGGCCGCTCTGGCGGGGGTGAACCCCAACACCATGCAGCGGGCCCTGGCCCAATTGGAACAGGACGGCCTCGCCGTGGCTAACCGGACCTCCGGCCGGACCGTTACGGAGGACGGGGAGGTCATCCGGCGGGCCAGACGCGAGCGGGCAAAGTCGGCGGTGGCCGGATGCCTGCGGATTCTGGAGGAGCTTGGCTATACGAAGGCCGACGCGCTTGTGTATGTGAAGGAGGAATTGAGTCATGAATGAACTGCTTGTCACCTGTACTGGGGTGGTCAAACGGTATGGGAATAAACCGGCCCTGAGCGGGGTGAACCTGGAGCTGGGCCGGGGCCGTATCGTGGGGCTTCTGGGACCCAACGGCAGCGGCAAAACGACCTTAATCAAAATTCTCTGCGGGCTGTTGCAGCCTACGGAGGGGGCTGTGCTCATTGACGGCCAGACGGTGGGACCCTACACCAAGTCGGTTATCAGTTACCTGCCCGACCGGATGTATTTCGCGGACTGGATGAAGGCCACAGACCTCTTTGATCTCTTCGCGGACTTCTACAAGGATTTTGATAAGGCCAGGGCGATGTCCATGTGCGCCAGCCTGGGCGTTACCCCCAGCGATAAACTGAAAACCATGTCCAAGGGTACCAAGGAAAAGGTCCAGCTTGTACTGGTGATGGCCCGGAAAGCTCAGCTGTACCTGCTGGATGAGCCCATCGCCGGGGTGGACCCGGCGGCCCGGGACTTTATCTTGGGTACCATCCTTACCAATTACAATGAGGCAGGGACCGTACTTATCTCCACCCACCTCATCAGCGACGTGGAGCGGGTGCTGGACGAGGCCATCTTCCTGAAGGACGGCCAGATTACCCTCCATGACACCGTGGACAATATCCGGGAGCGGGAGGGTAAAAGTGTGGACGGCCTGTTCCGGGAGATCTTCCGGGCCAGGAACTATGAGGGAGGTGCGTTCTGATGTTTGGAAAGCTGCTGAAATACGATTTCCGGTCCATGTTCAAACAGTTCGCGTTTATCTGGCCTGCGGCCCTGGTGCTGGCTCTGGTCAACCACTTTACCATGAGCGCCATGACCACCGTCAACGGAGACGGCATTCTGGGAACCAGCACCGCCGGTACAACCACCGCCGGGATTGCCATGCTGGTCTATGTAGCCATCCTCCTGGCCATGTTCATCACCGCCGTCGTTTTCACCATCCAGCGGTTTTACAAGGGCGTTCTGGGGGACGAGGGATACCTGATGCACACTCTGCCCGTGAGGCCCTGGCAGCTGATCGGTTCCAAACTGCTGTGCGCCGTGGTGACCACCTTCCTTAGCGTGGTAGTGGCAGTGCTGTCCATCCTGGTCATTATGCCCTGGAGCTGGAGGGATATCAACGCGGTTTTCCGGGCTTTCGGCTATCTCTTCTCCCACTGGAATATGGAGACCACGCAAGCGATGTGGGGACTGCTGGAACTCCTTCTGCTCATGCTGGTATCTTTTGCCACAGGCTTCCTTCAGCTATATGTGTCCATGAGTATTGGGCATCTCTTCAGCAAAAACCGGGTCGCTCTCAGTGTCGTTGCTTTCATCGTCATCAACGCGCTGATGGTCGCGCTGATGAACGCCGTCCTGCCATGGATGGAACATGTCATTGTCTCGGTCTTCGCCGAGACGTCCGGCATGTGGCCATACCACCGGGCCGTCTGGACCATCATCGGTGTAGATTTCATCATCGCTGCCGTCTACTTCGCCGGTACAGAGTACATCCTGCGCCGGAAGCTGAATCTGGAGTGAGCCGGTTCCTGATAGTGCGGGAAATGCCCGGACAGGTCTAACCTGTCCGGGCTTCGCATATGTTCTACGGGTGATGATGATGAAAAGACGGATTCCAGTATTGGCGGTTTTGGGGATTGGCGCGGCGGTTCTGCTGCGCCCGGAGACGGCGTCCGGCGCGGTGCGGGATGGACTGACGCTGTGCTTTCGCACAGTGATTCCATCCCTGTTCCCCTTCTTTGTGGTGGTGTCGCTGCTGCTGCAACTGGGACTGGCCGGGGATTTACAGCGGATTTGCGGGCCGTTTATGGGACCCCTGTTCCGGATGCGGGGGATTTGCGCGCTGCCGCTGCTGACCGGACTGCTGGGCGGGTACCCCTCCGGGGCGAAGACAACGGCGGATTTATACGCGCGGGGGGAGCTTTCCCGGCAGGAGGCGGAATTGCTGCTGGGGTTTTGCGATAACTGTGGTCCGGCGTTTATTTTGGGATATGTAGGTGCGGGCGTTTTAGGCAGCCCCGAGGCCGGAACATGGCTGTTTCTGATACATGCCGCCGCCGCGCTGGCGGTGGGGATGACGCTGTGCCGGCTGGAGAAGGAACGGGGCCCCGGACTTCTGCGGAACAACTTGCCGGTCAAGCGGGTGGCGTTTCCAGAGGCTTTGACAAACGCTGTGTCGGGCTCTATGGGGGCGGCGTTGAATATCTGTGCGTTTGTGGTGATGTTTCAGGTTTTCGCGGCGCTGATTCCAGTGCATGTACCGGCTTTGGCTATGGGGGCGTTGGAGATGGTGAGCGGAGCCGGGGCGTTGGAGCCGGGGAAAATCGGATTTATTTCGGCGGCGGCGATAGTGGGATGGGGCGGCTTGTCGGTGCATTGCCAGGCGGTTTCTGTGACGGCAGGGCTGTCGTTCCGGTGGCATTGGGCCGGGAAGGCGATGCAGGCGGTTTTGTCCGCGATTTTAGCGGCAGGGGTCTGCGAGGCATTCTTTTAGAAGTATGGGAAGGCGGAGCGATGAAAGATAGGGAACAACAGAAGCCAGCGTCTGAAGGACGCTGGCTTCTTACTTTATTTTAATTAAGCTGAGACAGTACGCCTGAAGGACGGCAATGGGCGTGGAACATCAACAGGAGGCCCCGGATTTCAGCTCCAGTTCAATCCTCTCCGCCATGTTCTCGGGAATCCATACCGCCACAGAGCCTCCGCTAACCGGAAAATCCGTTGTACCATTTTCCGGGATTTGGACCCGCTCATTCCGGCCCCTCAGCAGATCCACAAAAACCGTTCCAGCCATCCCTGCGCCTACGCACATCCGCTTGCTCCCGCCAGCGCGATCGGTGAGAACCACCGCCATCGCGGAGTCCTCCCCCTGCCGCACCCAGCCGATGGTGTCCGGGTCGTCCAGGTAGTCGGTCTGCCGGCCGTGGGCGCAGAGCTTCCGGGCCAGAAGCAGCTTCGGCAACGCCTCCACCGGGGGAATATTGTCGTGGGGAATTCCGTACAAATCCCCATAGAATACACAGGGAACGCCCTCCTGCCGGAGCAGGATACAGGCATAGGCCAGAGGCTTACACCAGCTGGAGACCCAAGATTGCAGCGCCTGACCAGGCTGTGTGTCGTGATTATCCACAAAGGTAACCGCCTGGTGGGGACGAGTCCCGGCCAGCGTCCCATGGAACAGGCCGCGCAGGTCCATACTTCCGCCCGCGCTGGAGAGACGGTGGAATTGAAAGTGGAGGGGAACGTCAAACAGGCGCATCACCTGTCCGCACTGGTCCAGATAGTATGTAAGCGCACCCAAATCGTCCTTCCAGTATTCCCCCATGGCCGGAAGGGGTTTTCCAGACTCCCGGCGGAGCGTTTGGAGCCAATGGGTGAAATAGGCGGCGCGAATGTGCTTCACCGCGTCCAGCCGGAAGCCGTCCACGCCGGTGGTCTCCAAATACCACTTTCCCCAGCGGTCCAGCTCCTCAATGACCTTGGGAGCGCACATATCCAGATCCGCCCCCATCAGATAGTCATAATTGCCGTTCTCGCCGTCCACCTGGCCGTCCCAGGTCTTACCCTCAAACCGGTAAATTGCCGAAACGTCGTGCCGGTCGTCCCAGTCCACGCCGTCAAAGCAGGTCCAGTCCCACTGGAAATCCGAGTACTTGCCCCCCCGGCCAGGG
>CAMSIF010000093.1 GCA_947058885.1 uncultured Clostridia bacterium | reverse complement strand
CTACACAACCGCGGACACTCGTTCCCTACACGACGCTCTTCCGATCTCAAAAACAGCTGACGCCGCCCCCCGGCTCAGGGCCTCGATGCCCAGTTGTCCTGTTCCCGCGAAGAGGTCCAGAACCCGTCTGCCCTCAATGTCAAACTGAATAATGTTAAAAATGCCTTCCTTGACCCTGTCCGTGGTGGGACGGGTCTCCAGGCCGGGGAGTTCCTTTAGTTTCCTGCCGCGCGCGGCGCCGGTGATGACTCTCATGGATGGTTTCCTTCCTTTGCGCCGCCAGCCCGGCGGCGGAATTTTTGTACGAATTGTCTTTTATCATATGTCAATTACAAAAATTTTTCAATAGGCATTCCATAATATTTTTACTGTTTTTTTCTTGCATATTCGTCCCGCAGATGGTACCATGACCAGTAGGCGGGTGCGCCGCTTTGCGAAATTACCCGCACTGTATGACAAAAAGTGAAGGAGTTGACGCCGCTATGATTGATTTTGAAAACGCCGAGTTTCTGAAACTGAGGCCCGTGAAGGACGATGCGTTTGAGTCCCTTATCCGTCCTATGTTTGTTGCTGGAGAGGAGATTGTCCAGTGCTTTCAGACGGTTCGGGACGGGGTTGTGTTCACAAATAAGCGCATTTTTGCTATCAACATCCAGGGATTGACCGGAAAAAAGAAGGATTTTACCATCCTTCCCTATGGCAAGATACAAGCGTTTTCTGTGGAGACCTCCGGCGTCCTGGACCTTGACAGCGAGCTGGATCTCTGGTTCAGCGGCCTGGGCTGCATCAAATTCGAATTTGTCTCCAACGCGGACGTAGCTATGATTGCCAAGACCATCTCCGAACAGCTGCTGTAACCTGTCCGCGCTCAGAGAATCCAGGGAAAAGCTTTCGGACAGGCTTGCCATATATTCCATATAGGTGTATACTATGTGTGTCACAATCAAACAAGCCTGTGGCAGAAACAAGAGGAGGAAGCAATGAGAAATATACTATTCCGTAAGCTTACAGCGGCGGTATGCGTTCTGACGCTGCTGCTGAGCCTGGTCCCCGCCGCCTATGCGGCGGACGGTCCCGTGACGTCCAACAACACCGGCAAGAATAATTATACGTTTTACGCCGCCTCCACCGTCAAGTCTTACCTGTTTGAAAACAGCCAAGGCGGGCTCACCCGTGTAGAGTACCTCGGCAGCAACGGCAGCATCGTAGTGGAGGACTATGACGGCAATTTCAAGTTTCAGGGCAGTCATTCCGTCTCCATGGAACTCTCCGTCTGGGGCGGCTTTTACGCCGGAAAGGACTACAATTTCTTCGTATTCGGCCAGAATAACCCCGACGAGAGCGACAGCGTGGAGGTCATCCGCGTGGTCAAATATTCCAAGGACTGGCAGCGGCTGGGCCAGTACAGCGTATACGGGGCCAACACCGAAACCCCCTTCCGTTCCGGTTCTTTGCGCTGCACAGAATATGGCGGAAACCTGTATATTCGTACAAGCCATAGAATGTACAAGAGTAGTGACGGCCTCAACCATCAGGCCAATATGACCCTTGTTGTGCGCCAGAGCGACATGTCCCTGGTGGAGTCCCGCCATAAAGTGGAACATGATTCGTACGGCTATGTCAGCCACTCCTTCAATCAGTTTATCCTGACGGACCAGTCCGGTAATATCGTTGCCGTTGACCACGGCGACGCCTATCCCCGGTCCATTGTGCTCAATAGGAACGGTTCCAGCAGCACCATCCAGGAGTTCCCCGGCGCGATTGGCGAAAACAATACCGGCGCGTCCCTGGGCGGCTTCGCGGAGACATCCAGCGGCTATGTCACCGCCTACAACTTCGACGGCGTCTCCGGGGACAGCCCCCGCTCCGTCTACCTCGCTTATACTGATAAAAACAGCCTGCGTACCCAGACCGTCCAGGTCTCCCAGCCGGGATCCCATGCCCCGGTTCTGGCTCCCCTCGGCTTGGACGGCGGCTACATCATCTGGACTGACGCAGACGGCAAATTTACTTATGCCAACTATAACGCCAGCGGAAGTGTAGGCAGTCTCCAATCTGCCGGCGGCAAAGCCGCGCTCTCCGACTGCCAGCCTATCGCCTACAATGGGAAGGCCGTCTGGTATGTAACCAACAATTCCACACCCTGCTTCTACACCCTTGACAGCAGCGGCGTAAACGCGTTTGATTCCGATACTGCGGCCTCCAATCCGGATACCCCAGACACATCCGGCGGCTCCAAAGACACAACCGGCAATCCCAGCGGTACAGCCGGTCAGCCGTTCCCCGACGTGCCTGCTGCCCACTGGGCCAACGCCCAGATTCAAAAGTGTATGGAACTGGGCGTGGTTGCGGGCTATAGCGATGGCCGCTTCGGCCCCAATAAGCCGGTGACTGGGGCTCAGTTCGCCACTATGCTGGACAGAACCTTCTACGACACCCAGTTTGCTTCCTACTCCGCCAACAGCGGCTATACCAGCAAGGGCTGGTATGTTCCCGCGCTCCAGCTGGCCAGCGATGTGGGTATGCTTCAAGGTACCTCCCAGCTGGCCTCTGGCCGCAATGATAATTGGAAATCCAGTCAGGGACTTGATCTCACCCGGCTGGATATGGCTATGATGCTTTATAACATTCTCGACGCCAGCGGCAAGACCCCAGACTCCAGCGCCCAGAACCAGGCCCAGGCATCCATCAGCGATTTCAGCCGGATTCCCTCCAGCTATCAGACGGCGGTAGCCTGCTGTGTAGCCGCTGGGGTCATCAACGGCATGTCCGACGGCTCCTTCTCCGGCGGCGAGACCATGACACGGGCCCAAGCCTGCGTGGTTATCACCCGTATGCTGGATGCGGCAGGCAGCGGCGGAGGCAATAATAGTACTGGCAACACTGGTAATAACACCACTGAAACTGTCAAGCCAGTTTCTCTGTCCATATCGCCCACCTCCCTTAGCCTTACCGCCGGTGAAACGGGCAGCGTCCAAGCCATCGCTTCCGGAACTGACAACATCCCCCATATCGCCTATTCGTCCAGCAACCAGACGGTTGCCGCAGCAGACAGCAGCGGTAATATCTCCGCCAAAGCCGCTGGCAGTACGGTGATTACCGCCATCATTTCTTGGAAGGGCGAGATATATACCGCCTCCTGCGCGGTCACGGTCAAGGCCGCTGAAAATGCCAGCCCCATAGACGTTTGTGCCGAGGTGGTCCGTCTGGTAAATGAGGAACGAGCCAAGGCGGGCCTCTCTCCCCTAGGCGTCTTTAATAACCTGACTGCCGCCGCTCAACTCCGGGCCCCGGAGCTGATTACCGCCTTTGAACACAACCGGCCCGACGGCAGCGAATGCTTTACCGCTCTGAGCGAGGCGGGCGTCTCCAATTACTACACAGCAGGAGAAAATATTGCCGCCGGACAGCGCACCCCCGCCGAAGTTGTGACCTCCTGGATGAATTCCCCCGGCCACCGGGCCAACATCCTCAACCCCAGCTTCACCCATATTGGCGTGGGCTACGCCCAGGGCGGCGGTTATGGCCATTACTGGGTGCAGATGTTTGTAGGCATGTAGGGCAGTTCCGACGGTACTTCGGGTGTTTGGCGGCGGTACTTCAAGGCGAATTAATATGGTTTGCAGAACTATACGCCTGTGGACAGCACTCTAACCGGTATCAGTTAAGAACCAACGGGGTGGGAGCAATCCCACCCCGTTCCATTTTAACCCAGCCCACAAAAAATTAAATTTCCAAATTAGCGTAAGCGTTCAGGCTCATATCCCCCCGCACGCCCGCCAGATACTCATAATACGCCTGACAGCCAATCATCGCGCCGTTATCTCCGCACAGGGACAGCGGCGGCAGATACAGCCGCAGTCCGTTTTCATGGCAGGCTCGTTTCAAATCCGCGCGGATAAATTTATTAGCCGCCACGCCCCCCGCTGCTGCCAGCGTATGATGGCCCAGCTGCCGCGCCGCCTCCATGGCCCTCGGTACCAGCTCCTCGCTGATAGCCGCCGTCACCCCTGCCGCCAGACTGGCACGGTCCAGCTCTTCCCCCTTCTGCTGTGCGTTATGGATAAGATTTACCGCCGCCGTCTTCAGCCCGGAGAAGGACATATCCAGACCGCTGCCTGCCACCTTGGCACGCGGCAGAGGATATTTCGCACTGTCCCCGCCCTCCGCCAGCTCCTGCATCGGCCTCCCGCCCGGATACGGCAGTCCCAGTACCCTGGCAATTTTATCAAAGCACTCTCCCGCCGCGTCGTCTCTGGTTGCCCCTACAATGGACATATCCGTATATCCACGCACATCCACCAGCATAGAGTTTCCGCCGGAGATACAAAGCGCCAAAAACGGCGGCTCCAATTCCGGAAACGCGATGTAATTAGCCGCAATATGTCCCCGCAGATGGTGAACTGGAATCAGAGGCTTCCCCCATGCGTATGCAACGCTCTTGGCAAAGTTCACCCCCACCAGCAGTGCGCCAATGAGGCCCGGACCATAGGTCACCGCCACCGCGTCAATTTCTTCTTTACACAGCCCCGCGTCCGCAAGGGCCTTATCCGTCAATGCCGCAATTGCCTCCACGTGCTTACGGGAAGCAATCTCCGGCACAACGCCTCCATACGCCGCGTGCATCTCCGCCTGAGAGGCAATCGCGTCGCTGAGAACTTGTCTTCCGTCCCGGACTACCGCCGCCGCAGTCTCGTCACAGGAGGATTCAAAGGCTAGAATATTCATAGTTTTAGTGCCTTCCAACGGTATTCATACTTTTTCTTGAAAGAAAAAGTATCAAAAAGAACTTTATACAACGCCCCGCGCCGGTCTACAGCTTTTCCAAATCTAATGCTTCCTCATAAAAAGCCATCAGCCTGTCCTGATAGGCCTTCTTCAAAATCTGTGCCGCCGCGCTTAAATTGTGCTCCCTGCTCTCCACAAAGTACTGTCCGCTTTCTGGCCAGACAGAGATACTGTCCAGAGGCCAGCCCGGTGTACGCACCGGATGCGGCTTGTCCACCATGTAGAAAGTATACACAGGCCCATCATCCATAAACCCAAAAGTCTTCCCATGGTTACACACGCCATAAGCGTCCATGTAGTAGCACGTCATCCTCCCGCCCAATTCATGCGCCATCGCCATATAGTGGGAAATCATTTCATCGTCATCCATCCTGCCGCCGTTTGGGCTCCGCCGGACCGTCAGTCCCGGCTGGCGGGGATCGTCCAGAGGCAGCTCCCTGATGTACAGCGCGGAATCCGCCGAAATTACATAGTCATGGAACCTCCCATAGTACGCCGCTTTTATCAGCGCGTTCTCTAACGGACTTTTCCCCGCCTCATCCGGCAGATTTTCAATACCAAGGTCCTTCAGCAGCAAAAACGAAACATGGTAGTCCTTCATCTGCCCGGCAAAATATGCCGCCTTAGAGGGATTGGAGGTGCCTAATAGAATCTGACGCATGTCACTCCTCCGTCCAGTCCGTAACAGGCCGGACCGCCTCGCCGGGGGCCAGCGGAATCTGGATGTATCTCTCATACCGCTCCTGCCCAAACTGCTCCAGATAAATTTCCTGATGCTTACGAAGGATTTCCGCCTCGTCCGGCAGTTCTACAGCCCAGCATATAGTTTTGAAATGCACGCCAAACAAGGCGCAGTCGTATCCCAGCGTCACCGCCCCGCTGCGCGAGTAAAACCCCAGACGGCGCAGGATGACGCCGTCCCGGGCCGGGTCGCCGGTAGGCGCTTCGGATTCTCCAATGAGCACCGTATCCGGCGGGTAATACTCCCGGATAGCCTCAAGCAGCTTTCCTCCCGTACCCCGGCCCCGCTTCCATGCCGGGACGCAGAAATAGTCAATCAGGGCATAGCGTCCGCCGGAATGCCGCCAAACCAGCATATACCCCAAAATCTCCCCCGCCTCGTCGAAGAAGCCCAGAGGATCGTAAACCCCCCGCTTTCTCAGCGACTCCATGGCCGCTAACGGCTTCAGCTCCGAGGGCGGGAACGCCTCGGTTAGATCCGTATCATAGGCTCGCTTCAGTTCTTCCGGCGTCAAAATCCTCATGTTCATGTTGTAAACTCCAGTGTCATTAAAATAGCGTCCTCCCTGGGAAATTCGTAGTAATTCTTCCGGCGGCCTACCTCTTGATAGCCATGCCGGGCATAGAGAGCCCGCGCTCCCATATTAGATGCCCGGACTTCCAAGGTAAGAAAACTCAACTGTCGTTCCGCCGCGAAGAGGCGCAGAGCCTCCAGCAGCGCGGAACCCACTCCCTGGCGGCGGCTCTGGGGACACACGGCCACGTTGTTGATGTTCCCTTCGTCCAAAACCGCCTGCGCACTGGCATAGCCCACCACCGTACCGTCCGGCGTAACCGCCGCCAAAGCCGCCGCACACCCGGCGGAACATATCTCCTCCAGCTGCTTTCGTGACCACGCCCCCCGGGAAAAAATGGTCCGCTCCAGAGCTTCCACCTGGTCCAAATGTTCCGCCGTCATAGGGACAATAGTATATTCCATAAAAGCCTCCCTTCACAGTTGGACGGCAGTCTCCAACGCAATTTGCAGATACTTTTCATAAGAGGACTGGGGAACGCCGTGCCATGTACGGGCATCCCATGCTCCCCCGTCCAGACTATCCTCCGCATAGAGGAACTGATAAACCGGCACATTCCGGAACTGCCCCGCCGCCATCACAGACGCGCACTCCATCTCTACAGTTAGACAGCCGTCCCGGCGGCGGGCCTCTGCGTTGGCCCGAGTCTCCCGGTAAATGGCATCCGTAGTCCAGGTCTTCCCATAGACATAAGGAATGTGCAGACTGTCAAAAATCTCCCCCAGCCGCTTTGCGGTGGGAATCTCCACATAATCGCTTGGCGGCAGATAGTGGTAACTGGTCCCCTCGTCCCGGTAGGCGGCGGTGGGTAGAATAAGGTGTCCGGCGGCAAGACTTTTATCCAGAACGCCGCAGGCCCCAAAGAGCAGAATCTTTTCCGCCCCTTTCGCCAGAGTCTCCTCCATCAGTCCGGCTGCGGCGGGTCCGCCCACCGTAGACAAAAACGCCCCTAGCGACTGCCCCTGATAAGCAAACCGGTAAATTGGAATCCAGAAACCGGATGTCATACCGCTGATTTCCTCTACAGGACAGAGCGTCTTCAAGATGTCAATCACCACAGGCTCAAAAACCATAATGACCGTCTTGGGAAAGCCCTCCACAGGCGGCGACGTATGGTAGGGCTTTAAAATCTCCTCCGTCACGCCGTCGAACGCGTCAAGAATACTCATTTTGTCATTTTGCCTCCAACCAGTTTTTCCCGCTGTGGGCCTCGGCGGTGAGGGGAACTGCCAGCTGGCAGACCCCTTCCATTTCTTCCGTGAGCATAGCCTTTATCTGTTCTGCCGCATCCTCGGGGCACTCCACAATCAGCTCGTCATGCACCTGCATAATGAGCGCTGCCTCCAGGTTTTCCCGTTTCAGGCGGTCAAATACCTTTACCATTGCCAGCTTGATGATGTCGGCGGCCGTGCCCTGAATGGGCATGTTCAGCGCAACGCGTTCTCCAAAGGACCGGGTTGCGAATTTAGATGCCTTGATCTCCGGCAGGGCCCGGCGGCGGTGGAACAGGGTCTCCACCCAGCCGTCATTTCTGGCCCGCTCCACCACATCTTCCATATAACGCTTCACACCGGGAAATCTCTCAAAATAAGCGTCCATATACGCCTTGGCGTCTTCCACTGTCACACCCAGGTCCTGGGAGAGCGAGTAGGCGGAGATACCGTAGACAATGCCAAAGTTGACCGCTTTAGCCGCCCGGCGCATCTGACTGGTAACCTCCGGCACCGGCACGCCGAAGACGTGGGCGGCGGTAACCGTATGGAAGTCCTCTCCGGAGAGAAACGCCTCCTGCATGGCCTTATCGCCGGAGATATGGGCCAGCAGCCGCAGCTCAATCTGGCTGTAGTCCGCGTCTACCAGCGTTTTGCCAGGTTCCGCCACAAACATGCGGCGCAGCTCGCTGCCCAGCTCTGTGCGGGTGGGGATATTCTGCAAATTGGGTTCCGTAGAGCTCAGCCGCCCGGTAGCGGTAACGGTCATTTGAAAGCTGGTCCGTACCCGTCCGTCCGGCGGGATGACCTTCAAAAGGCCGTCCACATAGGTGCTTTTCAGTTTGGCATACTGGCGGTACTCCAGCACCTCCCCAACAATGGCGTGCTGGTAGCGCAGGTTCTCCAGCACCTCGGCGTTGGTGGACCAGCCGGTTTTGGTTTTCTTGCCGTGGGGCAGGCCCAGGCGCTCAAAGAGAACCTCGCCCAGCTGCTTAGGGGAGTTGATATTGAATTTGCCCGCGTGGGCGTAGATTTTTTCCTCCAGGGCGCCGATAGCGTCCGTTAAGGTCTTGCCGAATTCCCGCAAAGCCTGGGCGTCCACCCGAAACCCAGCCGCCTCCATCTCCGCCAGCACCCGGCAGAGGGGCAGTTCAATCGTGAAGTACAGCTTCTCGCCGCCGGTTTCTTGCAACTTCGGCAGCATAGCTTTATAGAGAGCGTCCACAGCGGACATGTAGCTGAGGAAAGACGCCTCCGCCTGAACGGAGTCTCCCAGCAAAGAAAAGGCGTTCGGGTCCAGGTAGAGGGGCTTGGGCAGCTCCTCCTTGAACCAGGAGGCAAAGAGACGGGCGATATCAT
>CAMSIF010000092.1 GCA_947058885.1 uncultured Clostridia bacterium | reverse complement strand
GACTGGAGTTCAGACGTGTGCTCTTCCGATCTACGCCAAAAAGAATTGGGTGTCTCCGCTGGATAGAATTTCGGAAAATTCATCCCGCAGGGCTTCGGCAGAATGACTATCCCAGAGCAGAACGGCTAAATCCGCTAATATTGCGGCATCTCTTTTTTCTGCTTTTCTTACCATTTTGATTCTCCCTCAAAGCCGGAATGTTATAACAAGATTCTACCACAAATTACCCCTTGATTCAACGTATAAAACACAACGCCGGTGGTAATTGATTTGCACACAAAATTTTGGTATAATAGGACTGTTTCCAGGGAACGGGTCCTTGAAAGGAGTAGACAAATTGCATACGATAAAACGAGCTTCGGCCACACTGCTGGCCTTTTTCATAACCGCCGCCGCGCTTATTACCCCGGCGGCCTCGGCGGAGACAACGGCCTCCGTCTCTATTGGTACCGGCGTTCAGAAGACGCCAACGGCACAGATAGAGGCCGCCTGGGATAACGCCTGGTTTGCGGAACCCGCGACAGACTACCAGCATAGTCTGGCTATGACCGCTATGGCGCTCAGCGGCGCGGCCTACGGAGAGAAAACAGGGATGGGGGACGCTCTAGAAAAGCTGGGCTTTGAGCACGTGCAATCCTACCACTACGACGCGGCGGCGGAGTCCGGAGCGGATACGGCGGCGTACACCTTCGCCGTCCGGCGGATTGACGCACGGAAGGGCGGGGACGTATGGCTGGCAGCGGTGGTGATTCGCGGGACCCATGAGATTCTGGAGTGGGCCGGTAACCTTGATTTGGGGACCGGTATCGTCCATGAGGGCTTCGCGAGGGCGAGGGACGACCTGACAAGAAATTTCAACCGCTATCTCTCCGCCCTGCACATCTCCAGTACGGCGGAGAGCGGCACGAAATTCCTGGTCACGGGTCACAGCAGAGGCGGCGCGGTGGCGAACCTGACTGCGGCCTATCTCATGGATTCTATGAAAGTGCCGCGGGAAGATGTTTACGCCTACACCTTTGCGGCTCCTGCCGTATCCGTCAGAGCGGCGGAGGCAGGCTATGAAAATATTTTTAACATCACCAACAGGGAGGACCTGGTCACCCGGATTCCGCTGGCAAAATGGGGATACGCCCGCTATGGAACGGATCTGACTCTGCCCGGCAGAGCCGGTTCCGGGGAGCGGTCTCAGGATATTTTCCGCAAAATGGAGCAACAATATACAGCCCTTACCGGACAGCCCTACGCCGTTTTTCAAGACCAGGAGGCGGTAGAAAATACCCTGGCCGCGATTGGCCGGCTCATTCCCAACGCAACCGGCGCGGATATGTCCATGCTGGCCGCGCTGCTCAGCGGTGATTTGGAGGAGCTGTCCGCCCTTGCGGACCAGAATAGCCTGACCGCCCTGCTGCTGGGCGGAAAAGCGCTTGCGCTCTCCTCCGAGCTGGCCCCGCTGCTCAAACAGGAGCGGGAGGCTGTCGTCTCCGCCCACTGCATGGCGGGATACTACAGCTGGCTCAGCGCGTGCGGGACAACCGGGGAGGCGGAAGCCATGTTCGCGGCGGCTGGGGCGGAGCGGTGACGGGACAACGGAGGAATGATGCATGAAAACGGGAATTGTAGATGTTGGCGGAGGTTTTCGCGGTATTTACGCAGCCGGGGTCTTTGACTTCTGCTTGGAACAGGGCATACGATTTGATTTGGTGGCCGGGGTCTCGGCGGGGAGCGCGAACGCCGTGTCGTATCTGGCTGGACAGATGGGCAGAAATTACCGGTTTTATACAGAATACGCATTCAGGAAGGAATATATAGGGGCAAAGAATGTCCTGACAAAGGGCTCCTACATTGACCTTGACTACGTATATGGGACCTTGAGCGCGTCTGCGGGCGAGTGTCCGCTGGACTATCAGGCTCTGATGGACAATCCGGCGGAGCTGCTGGTGGTGGCTACCAACGCGCTGACGGGAAGCGCGAAGTTTTTCGATAAGTCGGACCTGAAACAGGATAATTATGATATCTGCAAGGCTTCCTCCGCTATCCCCTTTGTATGCAGGCCCTACGAGATTAACTGGATGCCCTACTACGACGGTGCGCTGAGCGATCCCGTTCCGGTGGAAAAGGCGTTTGCGTGCGGGTGCGGGAAGGTAGTGGTGGTGCTCACCAGACCGGCGGATACGGCCCGCGCCCCCGGACGGGACCCCTTTTTTGCCAGCCGGATCCAACGCCGCTACCCCTTCGCGGCCCAAAAGCTGCGCACAAGGGCCCAGCGGTATAACGAGGGCGTCGCGCTGGCGAAGAAATACGCGGCGGAGGGCCGGGCCCTGCTGATATCTCCGGACAGCACCTGCGGACTGAATACGCTGACCCGGGACAAGGAGGCTCTTATCCAATTCTACCAGAAGGGCCGCCGGGATGCGCGGGCCATCGTGGACTTTCTCGGCTGAGCGGGGGTGGAGGCTGTCGAATATTACATCTCTGTAACATTCTGATATTTTCTCTTTACAGACAGGAAAAAATTGAGTATACTAATAAAGAAACGATAAGGGGTGGTGCGAAAATGGACGATTTTACTCGTAAATTTGATTTTGCCGGTGACCAGGACGCGGAGATCCATCGCATCATGCTGACCGTATATCAGGCGCTGGAGGAAAAGGGCTACAACCCCATCAACCAGATTGTGGGCTATATCCTTTCGGAGGACCCGACGTATATTACCAACCACAATCAGGCCCGTACCCTGATCCGTAAGGTGGACCGCGACGAGCTCCTGCAAATTTTGGTCAGGGACTATCTGGCGAAGTGAGCGCGGGCTATGCGTACAGTTGAAACCGCCCCTGGGACTGTCCTGTCCCGGGGGCGGTTTTGTTGGGCTAGGCGTCGGCTGGGACGACGGCTGTCACGCCTACAGCTCTGCACAGGCCGTCCTCCAGAGAGATTCTCTCACAGCGGACGGTAACCCTGTCCTTTTCGTGAACCTCCGGCAGGTTCTCCAGCCCGGCGGTGGGCACCTCCACAGGGCCGTATTCCGCCGTGGATACCAGAAGGCTGTCCGCCCGGACTTCCAGTACAGAAGCGGTAAACCGGACGGCTTCCGGTATGCTGTCCTCCAGACAGCCGTCATATTCCCCGGAGGGAGGCATGGCGGTGTTGCTGCTGTTGCCGGCGTCTGCGGTGTTGCGGGCGGACCGGTATATGCCGAGGCAGAGGATGGCCGTCAGGGCCAGACAGGCCGCCAGACGTGTGTAACGTCGCCAGGAATGCTTGCGGAATACGTATTCTTGAGCTTCTTCCACCAGTTCCTCCCGCAAATTGGTAATGGCGTCGAAGAAAATTTCCTCCCGGCTCACACGCTCACCCCCTCTTTTTCCAGATGCCTCCGCAGGGCCTCGCGCATCCGCAGCAGGCGTTTGGTCAGGGCGTTGGGCCGCACGCCCAATTCTCCCGCCAGGGTTTTCACCGGGTCTCCGTTCCAATACCGCCGGATAAACAGCGACCTGTCCTCCGCCGTCAGACTCTCCAGCCATTGGCTGATGAGCTCGCTGAGCTCTCCCGACTCCACTGTGCGCTGTACGCTGTCCCTTGCGGGAATGCAGTCCGCCAGTTCGCTGAGCAGCACCTCCGCGCCGCTGAACCGCTTTTGGGCGTGGGAGCTGCGATAGCGGCTGATGGACAGATTTCGGATAATGGCTCCCAGATAGGCCCGCAGGCTTTGGGGACGCTGAGGCGGCATAGTGTCCCAGCAGCGTCCGTAGGCGTCGCTGACACACTCCTCGCTGTCCTGAAAGCAGTGCAGAATATTCATGGCTACACGGTGGCAGAAGGCACCATATTTGCGGTCCGTCTCCCGGATGGCGTTTTCATCCCGCAGCCAGTACAGGCCGATAATCTGAACGTCCTCCATGGGTATCACTCCTCTCTGTATGGTATGACGCAAAAAAATAGGAGATATTCCTTGCGCGGGAAACAATTTCAAGATTCTTCATATTGAAAACAGGCTGTATTTGTTGTATAATTTTATAAATTTCACAGGAGGCGGGTTATGGCAAAACTGGAGCTGGTGGTGGCGGCGGAGCAGAGCGGACGGACGGTCCGTTCCCTGCTGAAGGGCGGGCTGGGCCTCTCCACCGCCCGGATAAACCGTCTCAAACGCACGGATTCCGGTATTACTGTCAATGGAACGCGGGTGTTTACCAGCGCGGTTCTCCAGGCGGGAGACCACCTGGAGGTGAACCTGGATGCCGCGGAGCGGGCGGCGGGCACGGTTCCAGTTCCTATGGCCCTGGATATTCTCTACGAGGATGAACATTTGCTGGTGATTAACAAATGCGCGCCGCTGGCGGTAATTCCCTCCTCGCTGGCAAAGGAGGAACCCACCTTGGCCAACGGACTGGCCTATTATCTGGGTCCCGGGTCCTCTTTTCATCCGGTGAACCGCCTGGACCGGGGAACGACAGGATTGCTGGCCGCCGCTAAAAACGGCTATATCCACGACCAGCTCCGGCGTCAGCTCCACAGCGGGGACTTCCGCCGGAAGTATCTGGCAGTCTGCCAGGGCGTTCCCCAGCCGGAGGCGGGCCGGGTTGACCTGCCTATCGGACGGGAACCTGGTTCGGCGATTAAGCGGAGGATTGACCTGGAGGGAGGCCAGAGCGCACAGACGGATTATTGTGTGCTGCAAACGGCCTGGGGGGAGGAAAAAATGTCGCTGGTGGAGCTGACGCCCCATACTGGGCGAACCCACCAGCTGCGCGTACACATGGCGGCGATAGGCTGTCCTCTGACCGGGGACTGGCTGTATGGCAGAGAGGACCGGGAGAGGATTGCCCGTCCCGCCCTTCACGCCGCTCAGTTAGAGTTGGTCCATCCGGTTACGGGAGAACGGCTTTCCGCCGCCGCTCCCCTGCCGGAGGATATGAAAAAATTACTGGAGCGTTATATATGTCCAATCTGATCTTTCTGGACCTGGAGTGGAACACCACCTTTTACCGGGACAAGGACGGGGAACGCCTTCCGTTCCACGAGCTGATTGAGGTGGCGGCGATGAAGGTGGAGGAGTGTACCGGCGCGATGCTGGATTCCTTCCACAGCTACGTCCACCCCAAGGCCAGCCGGAAAATTGAAAATCGTACCTACCGTCTGCTTCCCTACGAGCCGGAGGAGCTGCGGCGGCTTTTGTCCGACGCGCCGGGATTTTTGGATTTGGGGCCCGCGTTCCTGCACTGGTGCGGGCAGGACCCGGTATTTGTGGAGTGGGGCAACAACGACATCGGCGTACTGCTGGATAACTTCTCCTACCATAGGCTCTCCTTTGACGCGGACTGGAAGTGCGAATATTATGACCTGCAATATATTTACCAGAAGGTATGCAGCGGGGAGATGGGCTGTCAGCCCTCTCTGGAAAAAGCGGTAACGGAGCTGGAGCTGGATACCGGCCTTGATTTCCACAGCGCGTGGAACGACACGTACTATACTGTGCTGGTTTACCAGGCGCTTCAGGACCGGGTGGAGAATTTTGCGCTGTTCCGCAGGCCGCCGAAGCACAAGGGGCCGCTGCCGCTGTGGGAGGCGGATTTGGGAGCCTATAATACCCGGTGGGCATGCAAGAGCCGGGATGAGGTATCCAGGCCGGTCTGTCCGCTGTGCGGGCAGCCCCTGGCAGGGGGGAAATGGGTGCGTACCACCCCCACCGAGCAGGTGCAGCGATGCCGCTGCGCGGAGCACCGGAGGCTGTATATGGCGGTCACAGCCCAGCGGGAAGGGGGGCAGTGGAGTGGAAAAGCCGCGATTTACAAGGACGCGGGACCCATTGCGGAGCGGTACCATAAGACTTGCCGGAAGCTGCGGGAAAAGGAGCAGAAGCGGCGGGAGAAAACCCCCGCTTAAGATAAAATACTGAGAACATGACGCGGCAGAGCCGTCCCGGTCCGGGACGGCTCTGCTTTACGTTGGCATCAATGACGGCTGGGGTCCTGTTCGCCTTTGACAACGGCCTCGTCCTCCTCGGCTCCGGTCATCAGGGACAGGAACCGAAGCCGCCGGTCCCGGATGCGGAGCATCAGGGCGAAGGCCAGCAGCAGGGGCGGACAACATAGAAGGATTGTCTGCTCGCCCATGTGCCGGGAGAGAACGCCGCCAATGGCCGCGCCAATCAGGAAGAAGAAAATAACGACGAAGTAGACCGAGGTTTTGTGACGGCGGAGGTCCTCCTTGGTGTGCCGCCAGTAGTACAGGTTCTCCATGGCGCTGCGGAGGTTGCCGATGCACATGGTAGTGGCATAGGAATTGCCCTCCAGTTCCCGGAAGGCTTCCACCTGCATGGCGCAGACGAAGCTGACGAGGACGTTTGCCAGCATGTTCAGGCTTTGGGGCATCCAGCCCACGGCAAAAAGGAGGCCAATTTCTACCAGCAGCACGGCGTGCCGCCAGTGCATGGCGATACCCCGGGTGTGGAAGCGGGAGTGGATGACCTCCGCCATATACACGCCGCCGGCGAAGGCCAGGAGGGGCAGGAGGTAGCGGATGGCGTCTTCCCAATTGCCCAGGGCGACGCTTTGGCCCATGAGGACGATATTGCCGGTCTGGGCGTTGGCGAAGACCTCTTCCCGGACATTGTAGGTGTAGGCGTCCTGCAAGCCGCCGGAGGCGCTGAGGAGGCAGCCCACCAGAAGGGAATCGGAAGCCTGTTTCGCACGGTATCTCTTTTCTATGCTATCGCCTCCCGTAAGCAAAACGTAGTTTTGCGCAAAAAGTCTTTTTTGATACTTTTTTCTTCAGAAAAAAGTATGTATGCCTTAAAAATCCTTGCCCAGCGAGTTGTAGGTAGGCAGCAGCTTAGGCGATACCGCGCCGGAGCCAGCCCCAGACTGGTCCAGCAGGCGGTGGAACTGGTCCACATGGGCCAGGGTAAGCTTCTCCGGCTGGACCCCGCGGCTCTTTTCAGCCGCGCTGCGGCCTGCGTTGCGGCCAAAAACAATAATATCCAGGAGGCTGTTGCCCATGAGGCGGTTGCGGCCATGGATGCCGCCTACGACCTCGCCGGCGGCGAAGAGGTTTTCGATATCCGTCTGGCCGTCCACGGTGATTTTCAGACCGCCGTTCTGGTAGTGGAGGGTGGGATAAACGAGGATAGGGTCCACCCGAATGTCAATGCCGTACTTGCCGAACATGCGCATCATGGCGGGAATCCGTTTTTCGATGGTTCCTTTGCCGTGCTTGAGCTCAATCATGGGGGTGTCCAGCCAGACGGCGTACCCGGCGGGGGTCTTGACGCCGCTGCCGCGGTCGGAGCACTCGCGGATAATGGAGGCGGCGGAGACGTCGCGGGTCTCCAGGGGGTTCATAAACGCCTCTCCGTTGGCGTTAATCAGCATAGCCCCCACAGAACGGACCTTTTCCGTTACCAGCGCGCCAAAAATCTGGGCGGGGAAGGCCGCGCCGGTGGGATGATATTGTAGGGTGTCCGCGTACAGCAGCCGCGCTCCGGCGCGATAGGCTAAAACCAAGCCGTCGGCGGTTGCGCCGTAGTGGTTGGAGGTGGGGAAGCCCTGGTAGTGGAGGCGTCCCGCGCCGCCAGTGGCGAGAATCACGGTTTTCGCACGGGCCAGCTTCCGCTCGCGGGTCTCCATGTTCATAAGAACCGCCCCGGCGCATCTGCCGTTTTCATCCAGAACCAGCTCAATGGCCGCAGTGAAGTCCACCACAGGAATCTGGCGGTTGAGGACCTCGTCCCGGAGGGTACGCATAATCTCCGCGCCGGAATAGTCTTTGGCCGCGTGCATCCGCTTGCGGGAGGTACCGCCGCCATGGGTGGTAATCATGGTTCCGTCGGGGGCCTTGTCGAACTCGACGCCCAGTTCGCTGAGCCAGCGGATAGCCTCCGGGGCCTCCGTGACCAGTTTTGCCAGCAAATCCTTCTGGGCCGCGAAGTGTCCGCCGCCGTAGGCATCCAGGAAATGCTGAGCCGGGGAATCGTTGGGTTTTCCGGCGGCCTGAATGCCGCCCTCCGCCATCATGGTGTTGGCGTCGCCCATGCGGAGCTTGGTGACCACCATCACGTTCGCCCCCGCCTCGTGGGCCTCGATGGCGGCGGAGGTACCCGCGCCGCCGCCGCCGATGACCAGTACGTCCACGTCGTAGTCCGGGGCGTCAAGGCTGGTCTGGGCGGGGTCAACGCGGGAACGGGCTTGCAGCAGGCTGGCCAGCTCATGGGGCACCTTGTCCCCCTTGTTGGGGCCGGCCCGTAAAATCTGGAATTGGTCCTCCCGGTAGTCCGGGTGGTAGGTTTTCAGAAGCTGGTCTTTTTCCTCCGCTGTCATGCGGCGGGGGTCCAGCTTCACATTTTCCGTCCGGGCGGCGGCTACCTTCTCAGCCGACGCCTGGATGACAGGATCAAGATACATATCCGCAGCCCTCCCTATTTCTCAATGTCCCGGTTGTTGTAGAGCTCCTGCATCTCCTCCAGGGGCTTGCCCATGAGGGATTCGATGAGGGGGATGAATTTCCCCTCCCGGATTTCCGCGATGCGGTCGTCCAGGTGGCCGCAGTGAGGGGCAAGATACTTGCCGTTCAGCCGCCGGGCCAGCATGGCCACCTGGGGATGGGAGATACCCGCCGGACAGCGTGCGGAGCATACGCCGCACATCACGCAGTCAAAGGATTCCTCCGCGCATTTCTCGTACTCTCCCCGCTGGGCGTAGGCGATGTACTGCATCACATCCAGGCCCTGGGTGCAGGCCTTGGTGCAGGCGTTGCAGCCCACGCAG
>CAMSIF010000091.1 GCA_947058885.1 uncultured Clostridia bacterium | reverse complement strand
TGTCCCTCCCGGTGATGGAGCAAATGCCCCTCACCTGGTAGCCACTTAGGGGGTCTGCCGACACGGTATTTATCGAAAGATTTTGAAAAACTTTTTTCGGACGGCCTCAATGCTCAACCGCACAGCCTGTTTCGAGCATCCGCACATTTCCCTAATCTCGGCACAGTTGAAATCGTACAGCGCATAGAGCAAGAACCGTCAGAATTTCATCCAGCGTTTCCCACTGGCAGATCAATTCCTCCGGGGTGGCGCAGTAGGGCAAGCGGCCCTCGGTAGCAATTATGTACTCGTCAAACTCTCGCCCGTCCCAATGCCGCCGCTGTTCGTGGGCAAGGTTCTCCGCCTTGTGGTCGGCCTGGGCCAGACACTCGTAGACCTCCACCGAAACGGACACAGCTTCTAAGACGCTGGAAGCCACAGCAAACGCTAAAAAGTTTATAAAAGCGGTATACAAGTACACCAGCTTTAAGGAACTCACCCCTACCCTGTTGTGGGAATTTGTGGTGAAAATAGTTATCCACGAATCGGAAGCACTGGACGGGAAACGCCGGGGGAAGCTCCGCAGACAGGAAATCGAAATCTATTATTCTTTTGTCGGGAAGGCAGAGCGCAGATTTTCTCCAGAACTGCCGTCATGCCCATAGGTGAGACCACAAAATCTCATCCTCTATTGTTACCTGTTAGCCGTCAGTTCCTTATCGTGGAGATCAAAGCACACAGAATCAACCACCTTCTTACAGCTGTTATCGTACACTACAATATTCAACCCCCGCCGGTTCCTGGCATATTCGGTTCCATCCAGTAGAATCGAGCAGCTGTCTCCACTGTTTGTCCCCGCGCTGGAAATTTCATATACACCTAATCCGTCCCGGAAGGAACCATTGGCGTTCAGAGCCTCTTTGCTCAACTCCTCCCGCACGCCCCCGGCTGAAATAACAGCATAGTAGCTCCAGTCTGTTTTTCCGGAGAGGCTGGTTTGCAGTCCCAGCCGTTCCATACCATTTTCTATATTTTGGTTGTAGGCTTCGGCGGCGTCCCCGCGTACAGCGAGAAAGATGGTATACCTGTCCTCCCGCAGCGCGGCCAAATAGGTATTGACGCGGTCTATATATTGCATTTTAGCATTTTGAACCATATCAAGGTAAAACGGCCTGCTGTCCTCCCACTGCTGGTCGCGTACAGCGGGCACATGATATTCTTTGACCAGTACCTCTCCGAGCTTCCGGCAGAGCTTCACCGCCCCCCAATGGTTGACATGGCTCCACTCCCGGTTGTCCGTCTGAAAATCGTACCCAATTTCTTCATACAAAGTCTTTTCATTAAAATCCAGATATTGCAATTGATTTTGCTTCGCATAGTCGGACATAGCGTTAAATTTTTGGACCGTTCCCGCAGTGGTAGGCGTCTTGACCAGCAGCAGCTCTATCTGATTTTCCCGGCAAAGCGCAACGATTTTATCCATATACTCCTGCATCAGCGGAAGCATCCATGTTTTCCGCGCCACACTTCCGGCCTCGAAGGGTTCAAATTCCATATTTCCAGGATACCGCGTCACTAAAGCATAACCCTTCATTTGATAAAACGCGCCCCACTCTGACAGGAGAAAATCCACTTCCTTCATATCGTTCAGCCAGCGGTTGTGGTAGCGGACGTTTGGGAAATAGTAGCTGGACACACTCTGATTCTCATCCTGTGCGCATATGTCCGCGATGGCCTCCACCTTAACGCGGGACCACCGCATGTGGTCCAACGTCCGCCGGACCGTCACCTCGGAGGAATTCAGCGGCTCCTCGCTGAAGTCATAGCACAGGTAGGTATCCAGTACGACGGCCTTCGGTTTCTGGAACCGCAGGGCCTCCCTGAGCCAATAGTAGCTCAGAAACGGACTCTGCTCCTGACTGCCCAGATTGTAGCTTCTCAGACCGAACTGGTCGTATATTTCCTGAGGAGAAAAGGCGGACATGGTATGACTGCTTCCTAAAAAGAGCACGTCGATAGAATTTTCCTCCATCTCGTAAAAGCCCAGGAAATTGGAGGAGGTGGGAAAATCTGAATTCAAATATTTGGGCACGGCCATCCGGTTGATTCCAGACAGCGCAAGGAACAGAATCACCGTAAAAACGCCGCCTTTGACAAAGTACAGGACATGTTTTTTCATCCTTAAAACCTCCCATAGATAAAGTCCTGCCCAAAGCCAAAACCATATGTGCCGTAAATCCAAATCAGGCAGATACCGGCGAGGTAAATCCCCCACCGCACAATCAGATGCTGCTCCAGAATCCAGTCCCGGATACAGCGTTTTTCCTGCCAGGTTTCCACGCCCCAAAGTGTCATGACGGACAGCAGCAGGATAAAGAACTCCTTCCCCTCCAGGCCCAGCGTAAACAGGGAGCCGTCGAAGAGCGTCCAGGGATTATAAACGGTGAATATGGACCGGATCATCGCAAGGGCAGACTCCAGACTCTCCGCGCGAAAAACAATCCACGCCAGCATTACCCACAGGAAGGTCCCCAGCGTTTGCAGAAGCCTTCGCGCAAAGGAATCCTCCGGCAGCCGCAGAAGGATATACATCCGCTTTTTCAGCGGTGCGGTAAGCTCTCCGGCAATCTGGTAGAAGGCATGAAGCAAGCCCCAAACCAGGAATTTCCATCCTGTTCCATGCCAGACGCCGCTGACGGCAAATACTACGGTCAAATTGATAAATTTTGCAATCCGACCCCGCCGGTTTCCACCCAGAGGGATGTAGACGTAATCCCGCAGCCAAGAGCTGAGAGATATGTGCCAACGCCGCCAGAACTCGCGAATGGACCGGGCTCGGTAGGGACGGTCAAAATTGCGCGCCAGCTCCACGCCGAAGAGTCCCGCCGCTCCCCGCGATAAAGTAACGCACGCCAAAAAGTCCGCGTACAGCTGAATGCTGTACAGCACGCCGGCAATCAAGACAAAGAAGCCCTGATAGGTGGGGAACTGGTCAAACACGGCGTCCACCACGACCCCGGCCTTGTCCGCAATCATGAATTTCAGAAAGAATCCCCAGATGATGAGGTGCAGTCCCTTGGTAAAGGTCCGCTCATCAAAGCGGTGTCCCTCGAAGAGCTGTCCTCCCAGCTGCTCCAGCCGGGGAATGGGGCCTTGGACAATCTGCGGGAAGAAGGATACGAAAAGCAGGTAGCGCAAAGGATTTTGCAGGGGAGCAATCCTGCCGCGATAGATGTCTGTCAAGTACGCCGCGATTTGCAGCGAATAGAAGGAGATTCCCAAGGGCGCGGCCCATGAGACATTGCCCCATTTTACCGCCAGCAACGGCGCAAACGCCGTTATCAGGCCTAGGAGCAGGCATACGCCGCCCGCCCAGTTTTTCGACTTGGCCTCATGGCTTCCCCGGCCGCCGCCCTGGAGCCAGTGCAGGCACATTCCCAGCGCGTAACTCAGCGCGGCGGTCCCCAGAAAGACCGGCAGTCCTCCCGGCGACATCCAGCAGTAAAACCCAAGGCTCCCCGCTAGAAGCGCAGTCCAGCGGAATCGCAACGGCAGCAGGTAGTAGAGAATGGCCAGCGCGGCCACGAACAGATAGTAGCTAAAAGAGACATAAATCATGGGGCCCCTCCCTGGACGGTTATTCTGTCAAATTCTACCACTGCCGCGCTTCTTTTTCAAGATATCTAATCTTTTTCCTTAAGAAAAAGATTTTTGATACACGGACATGCCCTACAGAGCTGTGGGTATCATCCCTCAAAACTGCCTGTAAAATGCGGCGGAAGTATCTGAACGGGAAGACAGGAGGTATACAAAATGGATAGTTTCTTCTTTTTATAACAAAGAGGCTGCGGTTTAAATACCGCAGCCTCTCACGCAAGGAAGCTCATTCCTCCGCGATAAGCGGGGCAACGAGGGCTTCCAGCTGTTCATATGTGACGGAACCAACTGTATTGTAGACAATTACACCGTCTTTGTCCAAAACGATTGTCTGCGGCAGCATGGTGGACCCGCCGTAGGCGGCCACGACGCCGCTGTCGTCCAAAGCAAAGCGGATGCTGTAATCGTAGTTTTCCAGATATGCGTCCACATCGTCCGTAATCAAATCAGAGTGGATAGCAATGACCTCAACGGAGCCGTCGTAGTTACGGTAGAGTTCGTCAAAATGCGGCAGCTCCGCTACGCACGGGGTACACCACGTAGCCCAGAAGTTTATTACCGTCACCGTCCCAAGGGTGTCCGAAAGGGTAAAGGTCCCGCCGCCGTACAGGGGAACAGAAAAATCAGGCCCAAGATTTCCGACCTCACTGCCCACGGCAATCTCCGGCAGGACGGCGTCCTCTTTGGTGGAAGCAGGCGTTTCGGGTTCGCCGGTCTCGGGTTCCGTATGGTCAGGCGTTATCGCCTCAGCCGGCGGATCTCCTGCGGGGGTTGCCGCCGCAGGCAGGTTATAATATACCAACGCCGCTGCCAGCACAAGGAGAGCCGCACACCAGGCGGCACACCGTTTCCGGTTAAGTCTTGGCTGTCTGGGAGCCTCGTCCTTTGCGTGGGCGCAAAGGGTAACGCTGCCAGCCTTAAAGGAGATGGCGGCGGTGGGACAGACATCCACACAACCAGCACAGTGGATACACTCGTGGTCTCCCACATGGCGGACGTCCATTTTGCAATGCCCCACACAGAGGCCGCAATGGGTACATTTGGACTCCTCTACCTTCACGCCCACCAGATTGATTTTGGAAAAAAGTCCGTAGATCGCGCCCAAGGGGCAGAGAAAACGGCAGAAAGCCCGGTAAACAAAAACGCTTGCACCGAAAATAAGCACCATAATGATAAATTTCCGGGTAAAGAGGATGCCCAGCATAGAGAATCTGCCAGCGTTTGCGGGGTTTGACAGGAGGCCGATGGCCCCCTCGAAGGTTCCGGCAGGGCATATATACTTGCAGAAAGCGGGAACTGGGTAGCGTTGTGAGACGTACCATAGAGGAATAAGCACCACAAAAACTACCAAAATTACATACTTCAAATAGGACAGCACGTAGGTAATGCGGCCTTTTTTGAGCTTAGGCGTGGGAATCTTATGCAGAAGCTCCTGAAGCAGTCCCATAGGGCACAGGAAGCCGCAGATGGTACGTCCCAGCGTCAGACCAAGGAGCAGAAGAATCCCTAACATATAATAGGGGGCGCGGTTTCCCGAGGAAGCCAGGGCGTTTTGCAGTGCGCCCAAAGGACAAGCTCCCACCGCGCCGGGGCAGGAGTAGCAGTTAAGGCCGGGAACGCAGACGGCCTTTGTGCTGCCGGTATAGATTTCTCCGCTTATGTAACCCTTAAGGTTTGCGTTATACAGCAGAGCCGCATAGACTTGAATAAGCCTGCGCTGGGTGGGCAGATGGTTTTTTATCCAATTCAAAGCTCTCATAACAACTCCATCCCAATCCGAAACTTTTTCTTATCAGAAACGCGTACCGGCGGCGTGTCAGCCCAGACCGATGCATTCCGTACAGATATTGACCGCCTTGACAAGCACGTCCCAAAGACCTCCGTTTGCAACGCCCATCACAATCAGCGCGACTGCGGCGGCGTAAAGAACAACGCGCAAAACAGGGAGCGCGGCCTTTTTACCGGGAAACGGAGCGGATTCGGGTTTTCTCTGGGGCGCGGACTTCAGAAACTCCATTTCGCGGCAAACGCTCTGTCCGTCCAGGACAGACGCGGCGGCGGCAGCAGCCAAAGCCAGAGCTACCCATGGAGAAATACGCAGCATCATACGCCCCACTACGGCCTCCAGGTCCAGACTGGAGAAGTTTCCAGGATTCAGAAGATATATCCCAGCCAGGATATTGCAGGCCAGGATGACCGCCCCTGCGGCAATCCAAATATTCCGGCGGCGGCGCTGCTCCGCCTTTGCCGCTGGAGGCGTCTCCGAAACACGCCCGCGCAGAGAACGGAGTTTATCGCCAGCCCAAAACGATGTCTGAAGCTTGGGTTTTCCACCGGCGGCGGCCTGGAGCGCGAGTCCCGCCACAACGAGCGCGAGATACGCGAACAACGCTGGCGAGATGGCCGCGAGGCGGCCTGCCACAATCTCCCGTGAATATACGGGTTCGATACGCACACCGGGACTGCTGAAATTTTCCGGACTGTTGCCAGTGAGGTAAATACCGGCCGCCTGCCAGCACAGCAGCAGGCACACCGCGACGGTTGCCGCCGCCAGAATAACGCGCATGACCCGCAGGGCACGTGCCATGAGATCCACCCCTTTTTCAGATATGATTACGTCTCAATTATACCGCTGAATGTCCTGCAATGCAAGCGGTTTGTGCAGGGCTGCTAATTTATAATGTATCCAAAAAATTTCCTCTGATTCCGTTAACCTTTGTTATCCCAATATATTGACATGCCCGGCCATTTCATTTATCATAAAATGTAACTATTTCTTCCGGAAGGAGCCAAGTTGACGCGGAAGACAATAGAAACGATTATGGAATTTGGAGGAATGAACCATGAAACGCAAGTCTCTGCTAGCTCTTTTGCTCTCAATGGTTCTGTGTCTGGGGCTGGCCGCCTGCGGAAATAACGGGGCGTCCGGAAATCAGACGGAGAAGGATGGGAACAACGAGGAGCAAAACGCCCCCGAAGACACCCAGGAACCCGACGCCGCCTTCCCTGCCGCCGAAATTGGTACCGAGCTGGGCAGCGGTATCGCGGACTTCAGCTTTACCACCTTTGACGGCAAGACCTACAGCCTCTATGATACCCTGAAAGAGAAAAAGATGGTCCTTATCAACCTCTGGGCCTCCTGGTGCGGCCCCTGCAAGTCGGAATTCCCCTTCATGGAAACCGCTTATGAGGCCTACAAAGACGATATCGAGATTTTTGCCCTCTCCTGCGAGGAAGGGGACACCGACGAAGTGATTGCCGATTATGTGGAGAGCATGGGCATGACCTTCCCTGTGGGACGGGATACCCCGAAGCTGCTGGATGAAAGTTTCCAGACCGGTGCGGTCCCTACATCTATCTTGGTTGACCGGTTTGGCGTCATCTGCTTTGTGGAAACCGGCGCCATCTCTTCCGTGGAAATGTTTGAACGGCTTTTTAACCTCTACGTGACCGACGATTACACCGAGTCCGTACTCCTGGAGGACGGCATTCCCCCCAAGATTCCTGACGTGGAGCCTGCGGACCCGGCAGACCTGGCCGCCGTACTGGGAGAGGGTCTCACCTATGTGAACCCCGACGGCGAATATAACTGGCCTATGGTGGTTGCGGATGGCTGCGTCGCCTCCACAAACGCCGCTCAGAACAGCTCCGTTTCTTCCCTCAATGTGGAGGTGACTGCGGCTGCCGGTGACGTGTTCGCGGTAGACTATTCCGTCTCAAGCGAGGCTGGGTATGATTTCCTCTCCATCTATGTGAACGGCGAACTGGTGAAATACGCCAGCGGCGAGCGCGGCTGGACTACCGCCGTTTACGAGTTCAAAGAGGCTGGCAGCTACACGGTGACGCTGGCCTACGAGAAGGACGAAGCCAGTGACAGCGGCAGCGACGTGGGGTACTTCAAGAACGCCCGCCTGCTCAGCGGAGACGAGGCTGCGGCTCTGCTGTCCAGCCTGCCCGCCTATCCCTACAGCGCGGAGACAACCTTCACCGTGAACAGCCCGGACGCCAGGGAAGTTCTCATCAACGATCCCAGCGGTATCCTTGAGAGCTCCTTCGGCAACGTCAAGTGGTACATCATTCCCGGCGGCTCCGCCAGCTTCTCCGCTACCCTGGCCGAGGGCCTGGACGCCGAATGCGCCAGCTTCTTCAGCGGCTTTGACGGCCATTCTCCGCTCCTCTCCGAGTGTGTGTCTGACGGACAGTACACATATACTACTAATGGAATCGACAGCTACGAGACCACCGGCACAGGCTACAGCTACGTGGAGCTGATGCCCTCCAGATTTGACAATCCCATCGACATCTTTTTCTTCAATGATGAGGCGAATCTGAATACCTTCCTTGCCCGTAACTTTACCGGTGAAGACGGCGTCCTGTCCGCCACCTGGAGATACGCCGAAGGCGCCGCGCCTGAATCCACGGCTGTCTGTGCTGGGACGGAGGCCCTGGAGGAAGGCAAGGCTCTCTACTATCTGGTATTTACCGACCAGAACGGCAGCCCTGTCGAAGGCGTTACCGTCAACATCTGCGACGACACTTCCTGCACCCCGATACAGTCCGACGCCAACGGTATTGCTTCTTTCGCTTACCCCGCTTTTGGATATCACATTCAGGTCATCAAAATCCCGGATGGTTATGAGTATGACCTGACTGCCGAGACCTACGTAAACGCTGAAGGCGGCGTCACAGAGTTTGTTGTCAATAAGTCTTAAAAAAGAGACGCCAGACCTTAAGGGAAGTTTCATAATGAGGTTAAGGGCAAGACAGACCGCTGCGGTTTGTCTTGCCCTTTTAATTCTGCGTAACACACTATGGCTGATCCCCTATTAAAGGTGCGCTTAGCGCAAGCCCTTGGAAAAGGCCTGTAACCATCTCTGCGGCAAAGTGAAAAGCCCTTTCGTATGTGTAGTACTCCACACACGAAAGGGCTTTTTGGTTCGGCTGGCTTAGACCAACTCAATCATCGCGGTCTCCGCAGCGTCGCCCCGGCGCACGCCGGTACGGGTGATACGGGTATAACCGCCATTACGCTCAGAATAGCTGGGAGCGATCTCACGAAAGACCTTATGCACCACATCTTCCCGGGTAATAAAGGCCATGGCCTGCCGGTAAGCGGCCAGGTCGCCCTTCTTTCCCAGGGTAATCATCTTCTCAGCCAGGGG
>CAMSIF010000090.1 GCA_947058885.1 uncultured Clostridia bacterium | reverse complement strand
TAAAGGCAACTACCATGCCGGACGGGTGGTAGTGACCACCGGCGGGGTCAGTTACCCGCTGACGGGAAGCACCGGCGACGGCTACCGGCTGGCCCGGTCTGCGGGACATACCATCGTGGAACCGCGAGGCTCCCTGGTTCCGCTTTGCGCGGCTGGCGATTTATGCAAACGCCTGCGAGGGCTGAGCCTTCGGAACGCGGCAATACGGGTGTATGAAAACGATAAGCGGATTTATGAAGATTTTGGGGAAATGCTGTTCACTCACTTTGGCGTCAGCGGACCAATGGTTCTCTCCGCGTCGGCTCATATGCGGCAATTTGGGAACAAGCGGTACCGGTTGGAGATTGATTTGAAACCCGCTCTGGATGAACAAACTCTGGACCGGCGGCTCATATCCGATTTCAAAAAATGTTCCAACAGCGATTTTATCAACGCCTTTGATGACCTGCTGCCTAAAAAACTGGTGGAGCCCTTTGTGGAGCTGACTGGCATAAATCCACGGCAGAAGGTCCACGATTTGACCCGGGAACAGCGGCGGATGGTTCTGTCGCTGCTGAAGGCCTTGCCGCTTGAGATAACAGGGCCCCGGCCGGTAGAAGAGGCTATCGTTACCACAGGCGGCGTGCGGGTGAAGGAGGTCAATCCATCCACAATGGAATCCAAGCTTCTGCCGGGGCTTTACTTTGCGGGGGAAGTTTTGGATGTGGACGCTTACACGGGGGGATTTAACCTGCAAATTGCGTGGTCTACAGGGCGTCTGGCCGGGATTTCTGCCGGTAGTTTTTGAAGAAAATGTTCCTCCATCATATGGGGAGACAATAAATTGGCAGGTATGCCGAAAAACAGAGACATCAGCTTTTTTTTCGAACTGACTGATGTGGAAAAGGCGGATATGTACCGGCTTTTCCCAAGAGAGGGGGCCTGGACAGGATGGTTTGGCCGCAGACGCGCGGAAGAGATCATAAAAGCGTTTTAGATAAAAATACATGAACTGAAAAAGCTTGGACAGACTGAATAATTTAGAAGAGAGGAACACACGCTATGAAAAACTACGCAGTTGCAATCGACGGGCCCAGCGGCGCGGGAAAGAGTACGCTTGCCCAGAGTATGGCAAAGGAATTGAATTTCGTTTACGTGGACACTGGGGCAATTTACCGGACCATCGGTTACTATGCCTGGCAAAAAGGCATCGACCCCACGAAGGGCGAAGCGGTGGCAGGCCTGCTGCCAGAGCTGAATATCTCCATGGCCTACGGCGAGGACGGCTTGCAGAAGATGTACCTCAACGGGCAGGATGTGACGGAGGAAATCCGGCTGCCGGAGGTCTCCATGTACACGTCCCATGTCGCGGCTGTGCCGGAGGTTCGCTCGTTTCTCCTGGATATGCAGCGCGATATGGCGGAGAAACAGAGCGTCATTATGGACTGCCGGGACATTGGCACCGTGGTGCTGCCCAACGCGGACGTAAAAATCTTTCTCACCGCCAGCGCGGAAGAGAGGGCTAAACGCCGCTTCCGGGAACTGAAGCAGCGTGGAAGCCACAAAGATTACGGTGTGCTGCTGGTGGAAATTGAGGAGCGGGATTATAAGGATTCCCACCGTTCTATCGCGCCTCTGAAGGCTGCGGAGGACGCAGTGACCATAGACACGACTGACCTTACGTTTGAGGAGAGCCTTGCGAAACTTCTAGAAACCGTCAGGGAGCGGACCGGCCTATGACAAGCTTTTACCGCTTCGTCTATAGAATTATTGCTCCTTTTATCCGTTTGTTCTTTCCTCACCGGGTGGTGGGCCTTGAAAATCTGCCGGAAGGCGGCGCAATCATCTGCCCAAATCATGCCAGCGGATGGGACCCGTTTCTGGTGGCGGTATCTATGCCTGTGGACTCCCGATTAGCAGTGATGGGCAAGGACCAGCTTTTCCACATACCGGTGGTGGGATGGCTGCTAAGAAAAGCCGGGGTATTCCCTGTCAAGCGGGGGGGAAATGACCTCACGGCTATGAAAACCGCCTTGCGGGTACTTGGCGAAGGAAACCGGCTTCTGGTTTTTCCAGAGGGGACCAGAGTTGATGAACAAGGGGAGACGGGGGCCAAGGGCGGAGTGGCTGTTATGGCTGCCCGAACCAAGACGCCGATGATTCCGGTTTACTGCGGACCAAAGCACAAACTGTTTCGGAAAACCACCGTGGTGTTCGGGGAACCCTATAGCCCGGTGTGCGCCGGGCGGCGGCCTACGGCGGAGGAAAACCGTCAGGCGGCGGAGGAGCTTCTGCGGCGTATTTACGCCCTCAGCGAGGTGGACGGATGGAAGTGATTCCAGCAAAAAGCGCGGGGTTCTGTTTCGGCGTGGCCCGGGCCGTGCGGATGGCGGAGGAGCTGGCATCCTCTGGCCGGAAGGCGAAAATGCTGGGCCATATTATCCACAATGACCATGAAATCGCCCGGCTGTCCAACTTGGGCCTTGCCGCCATCTCCTCACCGGAGGAAGCGGGAGAGGGGGACTGTGTGCTCCTGCGGGCCCATGGGGAGGGCCGGGCGGTCCACGAGATTTTGGCGGCCCAGGGGGCTAGTGTCGTGGATGCCACATGCCCCAAGGTCGCCTGGGTTCAGAGGATTGTCCGGGATGTGGAGCAGGAGGGCCGCCAGCCAGTGATGATCGGCGACCCGATGCACTCCGAGGTGCGGGGCGTGGGGGGCTGGTGCGAGAATTTGCAGGTATTTTCTGGCCCGGAGGAAGTTCTTTCCTGGACGCGAGGCCTTGGAAACGCTACGGATTTGCCGCTTACTGTGGTCTCTCAAACCACCCTGCGGCGAGAAATTTGGGAAAGTTCTTTGAAAATTCTAAAAAAACAGTGTACAAATCTGAAAATATTTGATACAATATGTGATGCTACGCATACGCGCCAGTCAGAAGCGGCTCTCCTCGCCGCCAGAGTGGACGCGATGGTGGTGGTTGGTGATCCCAAAAGCGCCAATACAAAGCACCTGACAGAGATCTGCCGTTTACATTGCTCCCGTGTCTTTCAGATTGAAAACGCGGACGAGCTGCCCTGGGAAAGACTGTCGGATGGCTGGGTGGTTGGTTTGACGGCGGGGGCCTCCACGCCTGCGAGCATCATAAAGGAGGTCATAAAGACGATGAGCGAAGAAAAAATCCAGGGCGAGGGCATGGAAAATTTTGAAGAATTGGTAGAGCAGTATACCAATACATTAAATACAGGAGATAAGGTAACCGGCGTGGTCACCGCCATTACCCCCACGGAAGTCCATGTGGATCTGGGATGTAAGCAAGCCGGCTACATCCCTGTGGACCAGTTGACGGACGACCCGTCCTTGAAGCCGGAGGACGTGGTGAAGGTGGGCGACACAGTGGAGCTGTTCGTTATCCGGGTCAACGATGTGGAAGGTTACGCCACCCTCTCCAAGAAGAAGGTGGATGCTGTCAAGGTATGGGATAACATCGAGGAGGCCTGTAGCAGCAAAGAGGTCATGGAGGGTATCGTGACCGAGGAGAACAAGGGCGGCATCGTGGTGTCCGTGAAGGGCCAGCGCGTGTTCGTACCCGCGTCCCAGTCCGGCCTGCCCCGGGGCGCTGAAATGGGCGAGCTGGTGAAGAAGAAGGTGCAGCTCCGTATCACTGAGGTGAACAAGGCCCGCCGCCGGGTGGTGGGGTCCATTAAGGTGGTGCAGCAGGAGGCCCGTCAGGCCGCTGCGGCGGAAGTCTGGGCAAATATTGAGGCTGGCAAGCACTACACCGGCACAGTGAAGAGCATGACCAGCTATGGCGTATTCGTGGACATTGGCGGCGTAGACGGTATGGTACATATTACCGACCTGAGCTGGAGCCGCATCAAGCATCCCTCTGAGATCGTGGCCGTGGGCGACTCCCTGGAGGTTTATGTTATCTCCTACGATCCGGAGAAGAAGAAAATTTCCCTGGGCGTTAAGGACCGCAGCACCAATCCCTGGCAGGTGTTTATGGATACCTACAAGGTAGGCGATGTGGCGTCCGTGCGGATTGTGAAGCTGATGACCTTCGGTGCTTTTGCCGAGGTAGTCCCCGGCGTGGACGGTCTGGTCCATATTTCCCAGATTGCTGACCGCCGCATTGAGAAGCCGGAAGATGTCCTGTCCGAGGGACAGACGGTGGATGCCAAGATTACCGCTGTGGATGAGGAGAAGAAGAAGATTTCTCTGTCTATCCGCGCCCTTCTGGCTCCCACTCCTGCTCCTGCGGAGGAGGAAGAGTAAGCAAAATCCCGCAAAGACCGGCAGGTGTTTCGCCTGCCGGTCTTTCTCATGATGGACCAAAGGTATGCTTGAATTGATTTAGAACTGATGGCAGCGTCAAACCGGCAAATCGAAATTTGGTGGAAATGACATGAATCAGAAAACAGAACAAGCAAGGATTGTTTTTTAAGCTAAAAAGTGCTGTTACCAACTTCACAGTTGTAATTCAAAAACTTTTGTGCTATGATATATCTTTAGAAAACTACCCTTGAAGGAGCGTAACAAATGGAAGAAGAAAAGAAGGATATGGAAGTCGTATCCTCTGAGGCCAGCGTGCCTGAGAAAAGGCAGAAAGAGCCTGAAACTCTTGAAAATACAATCTATTGCTGGGCGCAGGCACTCATTACTGCCGTAGTGGGAGTGGTGCTGCTGTTTACCTTCGGCTTCCGGCTGATCGGCGTCAGCGGCCCCTCCATGCAGGATACCCTATATACTGGAGACAGGCTTCTGGTGCTCAACGCTATGTTCTGCGATTTTAAGGCCGGGGATGTGGTAGTCATTAACGACTATAACGCTGAGCTCAATGATACGCTTGTCAAAAGGATTATCGCCGTAGGCGGCCAGACAGTGGATATTGATTCCAGCTCAGGCACTGTCTACGTGGACGGCGCCGCCCTGGACGAGTCTTATACCAAAGGCGTTACTGCGGCTAACGATGGCACCGTCTTTCCTCTTACGCTGAAGGAGGACGAGGTATTCGTTATGGGGGATCACCGGGACCACAGTACTGACAGCCGTAGTTCCCGGCTGGGTCCTGTGAAAGAGGGGTATCTACAGGGCAAAGCGCTGTTTATCCTGACACCCGGTAAAAATCCGGAAACTGGAGAGAGCGAGTGGAGCCGGGTGGGCCTGATTGGCGGTTGAGGACGGCGCGATGACACAAAAAAATAACCTGAACATTCAATGGTACCCCGGCCATATGGCCAAAACCCGCCGGATGATTGCGGAACAGATGAAAAATATGGATGCTGTCTGTGAAATTCTGGACGCCCGTATTCCATTTTCCAGCAGGAATCCAGATGTGGAAGAGCTTACAAAGCAGAAACCCCGGCTTGTGGTCCTTAACCGGATCGACCTGGCAGACCCAGCGGCTACCCGGCAGTGGGCGGCTTATTTCCGGGGAAAAGGGTATGCGGTCTTGGAGGCCGACGCCAGAGCCGGGCAGGGAACTGGAAAATTTGCTGCGGCTGTACGGGAGCTCCTTGCGGCGAAACTAGCGGCCTATGCGGAAAAGGGGCAGGCGGGCCGGATGATTCGGGTGATGATTCTGGGGATACCAAACGTGGGCAAGTCCACTTTTATCAATAAGGTATCCGGACGAAAAACCGCTAAGGCAGAAGACCGCCCCGGCGTAACAAGAAGTAAGCAGTGGATTCCAGTGGACAAAAGCCTGGAGTTACTGGATACGCCTGGGATGCTGTGGCCCAAATTTGACGACCCAGACGTAGGGATGCGCCTGGCCTGCACCGGCGCGGTGCGGGACGAGATTCTGGACACGGAAGAGCTTGCCTGCCACCTGATGGCGTACTTAGGCCGCCATTACCCACAGGCTTTGCTGGACCGCTACAAGTTCCAGGCGGAAGCGGAGGATTCCGGCTATGCTTTGCTGGAAAAGGCTGGGCGGAAACGTGGATTTTTGGTGCGGGGCGGCGAAGTGGATACGGAGCGCATGGCGCATATTCTGCTGGACGAGTTTCGCGCTGGCAAGCTAGGACGCTTTACATTGGAGCTGCCAGAAAGCTTGGAGGGTGAAAATGGATAATATGTCCATCCTATGGGAGCTTGAGAATGCGGCAAAGAAGCGAGGATATCAATTTATTTGTGGATGCGACGAGGCTGGTGCGGGTCCTTTGGCCGGACCGGTTTATGCCGCCGCCGTTATTCTGCCCGACGGCTTCACTCTGCCGTGGCTCAACGATTCAAAGCAGGTGACACCAAAGCGGCGGGATAAATTGTTTGAACAGATTCAAAATGATGCTGTCGCTTGGGCGGTAACGTCGGTATCGCCGGAGGAGATTGATAAAATAGACATTCTTAATGCGCGGATAAAAGCCATGCAGGATGCCATTAACGCCCTTTCTCCCGCGCCGGACTACGCGCTGGTTGACGGGAACCGGGACCACGGAACGTTGCACACAATTTGTACGCCTCACGAGACGGCGATCCATGGAGATAGCAGAAGCGCGAGTATTGCCGCAGCCTCTATTTTGGCGAAGGTCAGCCGAGACCGTTTTATGGAAAAAATGGCGGAAGAATATCCGGCGTACCGTTTCGATAAACATAAGGGGTATGGTACAAAGCTCCACTATGAATTGCTGGATATGTACGGTCCCAGTCCTATCCACCGGAAGAGCTTCCTAAAAAAATGGGAGGCGCGCCAGGGGTGAACGAACGCAAAAGACGGGGCGACAGTGGGGAAACCTTTGTGGCGGACGCTCTCATCCTAAGAGGCTATGAGGTGTTGGAGCGTCAATTTCGCTGCCGCTGGGGAGAAATAGACCTGATTGTCCGCGCTCCGGACGGGATTCTGTGCTTTGTGGAAGTTAAATCCCGTTCCAGCGGCGGCTTGGCGCAGGCGCGGGAGGCTGTCACACCCACAAAACAGCGGCGGCTTCGGGAAGCTGCGGAGGTGTATTTGGCTCAGACAGGGCTGGACTGCCTTTGCAGGTTCGACGTGGCGGAGGTGTATCCGGATGCGGCAGGCAGATGGGAAAAACCGAAGATTAACTATTTTATCAATGCATTTCAATAAATTGCGTGCCTGGAGGATGTGAACACTATGCAATATCTGAGTACAAGAGACAAATCCTTGCGGTTGAGCGCTGCGGAGGCGATTACCATGGGTCTGAGCCGGGATGGCGGCCTGTTTACGCCCGTGGCGTTTCCCAACCTGGGAACCCTGGACCTGAAAACATTGTGCGGCATGGACTACCAGCGCAGAGCGGCCTACATCATGGGAAAATATTTGGAACAGTTTCGCCCGGAGGATTTAGAGCAATTCTCCAGGAACGCATACGGACCGGAGACCTTCGACCATCCCGGCGTGGCCCCGCTGAGGAAGGTGGACGGCAATACCTGGTGTCTAGAGCTGTGGCACGGTCCTACCAGCGCGTTTAAGGATTTAGCTTTACAGATGCTGCCGCAGCTGCTGTCTTACAGTCTGAAAAAGACAGGGGAGGAGAAGACTGCCTGTATTTTGGTGGCCACCTCTGGCGACACCGGTAAGGCTGCCATGGAGGGATTTGCGAATGTGCCGCAGACAAAGATTCTGGTGTTCTATCCAGAGAACGGCGTCAGCGAAATCCAAAAACTGCAAATGGTTACGCAGGAAGGGGATAATGTGGGCGTCTGTGCTGTCAAAGGAAACTTCGACGACGCACAGAACGCGGTAAAGCGGATTTTCTCCGACGAGGTTTTACGGAAGGATCTGGAGGAAAAAGGATATTTTCTGTCGTCCGCCAACTCCATCAACTGGGGGCGTATTCTGCCGCAGATTGTCTACTATATCTCAGCCTACTGCGATTTGTTGAACACCGGGGAGTTCAAACTTGGTCAAAAGGTGAATTTCTGTGTGCCTACTGGCAATTTCGGGAATATTTTGGCCTGCTACTATGCCCGTAAAATGGGACTCCCCGTTGGAAAGCTGATTTGCGCATCCAACTGCAACGATGTACTGACAGATTTTATCCGCACAGGCATTTATGACCGTAACCGGCCCTTCCATACCACTATATCTCCTTCTATGGATATCCTGATTTCCAGCAATCTGGAGCGGCTGCTGTTTGACTTGAGCGAGTGGGATGATGGGCTGGTACGCGATTGTATGCAGCAATTGAATGAAACTGGACGGTATGAAATCAACGGCGAGATGAAGACTCGTCTGCAAAGCCTTTTTTATGGCGGCTTCTGCGGTGAAAGAGAGACTGAGACGGCCATTACGGAGGTGTACCGGCAGTACGGTTATCTGGTGGATACCCATACTGCCGTGGCGGCAAGGGTTTTGACAGACTACCGCCGGGAGACAGGGGATGACACGCCTGCGATTTTCGCCTCCACCGCCAGCCCGTTCAAGTTTTGTGACAGCGTCCTTAACGCTATTGGCAGAACGCCGGAGGCCGACAGCCTTGACCGCATTGCACAGCTTCAAGAGATCAGCGGCGTGACTGCGCCGGTACGTCTGGCCGCGCTGCGCGGCAAGGAGGTCCGGTTTAAAGAGGTTACGGAAAAGGCTGGTATGGAAAATATTGTGCGGGCCTTTTTACAGTAAATTTTGGCTGGTAGAAGGGAGCTGGACAATGGCGCTTTACGCAATTGGAGACCTTCATCTATCCCTGACCGTCAATAAGCCCATGGATGTGTTCGGCTCCGGCTGGGTGAACCATCCGCAGCGGCTGGAGGAGGCCTTTTCCCGGCAGGGGGAGGAGGATGTGACCGTGCTGTGCGGAGATACCTCATGGGGAATTGACTTTGGGGAGAGCTTGGCGGATTTTCAGTTTATCGACCGCTTGCCTGGGAAGAAGATTATCTTGAAGGGAAACCATGACTACTGGTGGAACACAGCCGCCAAGATGAG
>CAMSIF010000089.1 GCA_947058885.1 uncultured Clostridia bacterium | reverse complement strand
TACACAACCGCGGACACTCTTTCCCTACACGACGCTCTTCCGATCTGGGACGCGCCGCTGGACGCGTCCCTTATAAACTTTTTGTGAATAGTTTTATAGAATTGTTTCCAAACGGGCCTCTTTTTGCCGGGATTTAAGGGGGATTTAGTACAAATTGGTGATAGTCCGGCAAACCGGGCTGTATTTTTGGCAAAAATGAGGGAGAGAATTTGTTGCAATTTTCCCCGTTTTAGATTAAAATAGATAATACTTATGGAAATCTGTATCAACGGAGGGACGCCATGGAACTATTTACGGATCAGGCCCGGCTGCTGGCCCAGCGGCTCAGCGACTTCGTTCAGTCCCTACAGCTTTGGGACGTTCTGGATATCCTGGTGATTGCCTATCTGGTGTACCGTTTGCTTCTGCTGGTGAGGAGGACCAACATTTCCCGGCTGCTCAAGGGCGTGCTCTTTGTGGTGATTGCCCTCTGGCTCTCCTCTGGGCGGCTGAGGGTTTTTAACTACCTGCTGGGGCATGTGGTGCAGTGGGGTGTCGTCGCCCTCATCGTCCTCTTCCAGCCGGAAATCCGCCGGATTCTGGAGCAGGTAGGCAGCAGCAAGGTGCCCTTCCTGGACATGTTCTCCAAACCCCAGGTGGACAGGCAGACCGTGGAGGAGGCTATCAGCCAGACGGTGGCGGCTTGCGGCGATATGAGCAAGTCCCGTACCGGCGCGTTAATTGTCTTTGAGCGGCACAACCAGATGGACGAAATCCTCCGCAGCGGGACCAAGCTGGATGCGGAGGTTTCCTCGGAACTGCTGAAGAATATCTTTTTTGTCAAGGCGCCTATGCACGATGGCGCGGCCATTGTCCGGGAGGGACGGGTGCTGGGGGCGGGCTGTATGCTGCCCCTGAGCCGGAACGTGAACCTCAGCCGGGATTTGGGGATGCGCCACCGGGCGGGCATCGGTATGAGCGAGAACTCAGATGCCGTGGTGGTGCTGGTCAGTGAGGAGACGGGTTCTATCTCCGTGGCCGTGGGCGGGATGCTCAAGCGGCATCTGATGACGGAGACGTTGGAGCAGCTTCTGCGCAACGAGCTGCTGCCACAGCAGGAAGAGGAAGGTGAGAAGGAAAAGAAGCGGCTTCTTGGTAAGAAGAGCGCCAAGTCCGGCGGAAAGAAAAAGGATGGTGAAAGCGCGGATGAATGAGCGTATGAACAAAATCCTGTACTTAGCCCTGAGCATTCTGCTGGCGATTGTCCTCTGGCTTTATGTGGACGACGAACTGGGAAACACGACCCAGAGACCTTTTACCAATATTCCCATTGAGTTCATCGGCGCGGAGGATACCCTGCCTAACCGGAATCTGATGCTTACAGGGGGCGCGGATGCCCTGGTGGATCTGCGGCTCAGCGGCCCCCGCACGGATATTTTTGGGATGAGCCGGGACGATATCCGGGTTCAGGTGGACCTCAGCAGCATCAGCGCGGCAGGGACCTATACCCGCAGTATCAATATTTACTACGCTGACGACGTGGACACCAGCAAAATTAATGTGGACTCTCAGTCCCGTTCCGCGGTGACGGTACAGGTATCCACGATGTACTCCAAAACCGTAGATGTGAACGTGGAAGTCGTGAATAACACGCTGGAGGACGGATATGTTTATATGTCAAATCTGATGACCAGCAGCCCGTCCTTCCTGACTCTCAGCGGCAAAGAGGAGGATGTGTCCCAGGTGGCGTCCGCACTGGTTACGGTGGATTTGTCCGGGGCCAAGGCGACCGTGCGGCGGGAGTTTGAGTATACGCTGCTGGACAGCGACGGCAATGAGGTTCCGACGGACAATATCCGCGTTTCAGAAAAGCGGATTGAGGTGACGGCTCCCATTTATATCACCAAGGAGCTGCCGCTGACGGTGAAGTTCAAATCCTCCCCCGGTTCCATGGAAGAGGATATTCGGTGGAGTCTGTCGGAGGACACCATCACCCTGGCCGGTGAGCCCGCCAGCCTGGAGAATGTGAGCGAGCTTCTTCTGGCTGAAATTGATTTGAGCATGGTGCTTTCCAACACGGACCACAAGCCTATGGAGTTGGAGATTCCCATTCCGGCGGGCTGTGAAAACAGCAGCGGATTTACCAGCACGAAGCTGACGGTACAGTTCAGGAATATGGAGACCAAGACATTTTCTGTCTCTAACATTTCCGCTATTGGTCTTTCTGACGCGCAGAGCTTCAGTAAAGTAACCAACTCTGTGGACGTGACGCTGCGGGGACCGGCGGATGAGCTGGACAATGTAACCGAGGAGGATATCCGCATTGTGGTTGATCTAACGGAGTTTGGCAGTGGAACGGTGCGCGTTCCGGCTATTGTGCTGGTAGACGGTCACAGCAACAAGGTGGGGGCAATCGGGACCTACGCGGTGACCTGCAAGATTTCGTCCTGAGGAGGTTTACCATGACACAGATCGGGGTAGTCACCGCGCTTCCAGAACCCGGCGGCGATGGGAAAGTGGGGCTGACTATTGCCCGGCAGGCCGCCTGCGGCCACGCCTGTGACGGATGCGGCCGCTGCGGGGGAAAAGCCCCCGCTCTGACCATTCGGGCCAGCGCTGGGATTCCGCTGGAGATTGGAGACCGTGTGGAGGTGTACAGCGACGGAAAAGTGCTGGGGATTGCCGCGCTGGTGTACGCCGCGCCAGTAATCCTGTTTCTGCTGGGATACCTGTTACCGGTTGGTTTGCCGGAAGGATGGCGGTACCTGCTGGGCGGAATTGGGTTTGTGCTCGGGCTGATAGAGGCTGTGGTATGCGACCGGCTGGTCCGGAAAGGGCAGGTTGTGCAGTACCAGATTACCAGGAAGTTGTAGGGATGGGTGATGTTCGGATATGTGCGGCCCGCCCCGGCCCGGCTTTCCGAGGAGGACAAGCGGCGGTTTGGAGCGGCTTACTGCGGTCTGTGCAGGACTTTAGGAGAGCGGTACGGTACGGCCGCCCGGTTTATCCTGAATTATGATTTTGCCTTTTTGTCTATATTGCTGTGGCCGGAGGAGACGCCGGAAATCCGCCGCAGGGGCTGTATAGCTCATCCGCTGGGGGGCCGGGATTATTTCCCGGGAAATCAGGCATTGGAGCTGGCTGCGGATTGCAGCGTGATTTTGGCCTGGTGGCAGTTGCAGGACGCTTTGGAGGACCCTGGAAAGGGAAAGACCAAGTACCGCGCCGCAGCAGGAGTATTAAACGGGGCTTACCGGCGGGCGCGGGACTGCCGTCCGGGCTTTGACCGGGCTGCCAGGGAGCAGCTGAAACGGCTGGGAGAGCTGGAGGCGGCGCGCTGTCCGACCCTGGACGAGCCTGCCGATACCTTTGCCCGTCTTCTCTCCGGCGTGGCTGGAGAGATAAAGGAACCGGTGAGACGGCGCGTGCTGGAGCAGCTGCTCTACCATTTGGGCCGCTGGATATATTTAATTGACGCGGCGGATGATTTGAAGGAGGATTTTGCTTCTGGAAGTTATAATCCGCTGTTGGGACGCTTCTCCTTGGAGAAAGGAGAGCTGACAGGAGAGGCCAGGGAGAGCCTCATTATCTCCTTGGACAACTCCATCCGTTTGTGCGCGGCGGCCTATGAGCTATGGGATTTCGGGCTGTGGAGCCCGGTGATTCGCGCAACAGTTTACGAGGGGCTTTTCCTGGTGGGGAAGGCCGTTTTAGAAGGAACATTCCACGCGGGCAGCACAGAGGCGTCGCGCTGCCGCAGAAACAAGGAGCTGCTATGACCGACCCATATGAAGTTCTGAACATCCCCAGTAGCGCCACGGACGAGGAAGTCAAAAAGGCGTACCGGGATTTGGCGAGGAAGTACCACCCGGATAACTATCATGACAACCCTTTGGCGGATTTGGCGCAGGAAAAAATGAAAGAGATTAACGCCGCATACGACACCATCCAGAAGCAGCGGGGCAGCAGAGGCGGGCCGGGGCAGGGCTATGCCCGGCAGAGCTATGGGGGGTATCAGTACCAGAGCTGGGCTGGGGCGGAGAGTTCTGCGTTTGAGCAAGTGCGCGTGGCGGTCAATCGGAACGATCTGGCGATGGCGGAGCAGCTGTTGGCGCAGATTGAGGACCATAACGGCGAGTGGAATTTCTTGAAGGGCACTATCTGCTACCGCCGGGGATGGGTGGACGAAGCCCGGCGGTACTATCAGACAGCTTGTCAGATGGATCCGGGCAATCTGGAGTACCGGCAGGCGCTGAATTTTGTGGAAAACGGAGGCGCGTCATACAGGCCGGAGGGATACAATGTGTTTTCCACGGGTTGTACAGGCGGTAATTTGTGTTTGGGGACAGCCTGTACCTACTTCATGTGCAATCTGTGCGGGTACTGCGGGATGCGGTTTATTTGCTGTTAGCCGCAAAGATTCGCCTAGCCGCCGGAGGCGGCCTATTAAAGTTCTTTTTGATTCTTTTTCTTTCAAGAAAAAGAATGAATGCCGGAATCGGGAGGGGAGAACAAATTGGTTAAGAGCATGACGGGCTACGGAAGAGCCCGGGAGACCCGGAATGGACGGGATATTACCGTGGAGGTCCGCAGCGTGAATAACCGCTATCTGGATTGTACGGTTAAAATGCCGAGGGCCTACATTTTCGCGGAGGACGCTCTGAAGGGGTTGGCGCAGAAGTACGCCAGCCGGGGAAAGGTAGATGTTTTCATCACTATCGACTCTCTGGGGGCGGAGGAAACGGTGGTTGCGGTCAACGAGCCGCTGGCGAGAAGCTATATCGGAGCAATGCGGCAGCTGGCAGAATTGGGCGGCGGGATGGTAAAAGACACTTGCTGCGCGGCGGATCTGGCGCGTCTGCCGGATGTGCTGACGGTGACAAAGGCGGAAGAGAATCTGGAGGAGGTCTCCGGGGACTTGTGCGCCGTTTTAGAAAATGCTCTGAAGGCATATACTTCCATGCGGGAGACGGAGGGACGGCGGCTGGCGGAGGATATCTACGGGCGGCTGGATACCATTGAGGCGTTGACGAAGCGTGTGGAAGAACGTTCGCCGCAGACGGTGGCGGAGTATCGTGAGAAGCTGTTGGAGCGGATGCGGGAGGCGCTGCAAAGCGCCACGATAGATGAGTCCCGCATTCTTACCGAGGCGGCGATTTTTGCGGACAAGGTGGCGGTGGATGAGGAAACAGTGCGTTTGCGCAGTCATCTGGGGCAGCTTCGGGAGATGCTGGAGAGCGACACTCCGGTGGGAAGAAAGATGGACTTTTTAATCCAAGAGGTCAACAGAGAGGCCAATACCGTCGGTTCCAAATGCAGCGATCTGCAAATTGCCCGTGACGTGGTGGACCTAAAAGCGGAGATTGAGAAAATCCGGGAGCAGGTCCAGAATATTGAGTAGGAGGCCGGTATGGAGCTGGTAAGCATAGGCTTTGGGGCTCTGGTGTCCGCCGGACGGCTGGTGGCGCTGGTGGCTCCGGACTCCGCGCCGGTGAAGCGTCTGATGAGTGAAGCCAGGGACAGGGGAATGCTCATTGACGCCACTTTTGGACGCAAGACGGCGGCGGTGCTGATTATGGACAGCGACCATGTGGTGCTGTCGGGACTGCCGCTGGAGAAGCTGGCTCCGCGTTTTGGCGTGGACCCCACCGTACTGGAGGAGGAAGCATGAAAAAAGGTAAGACATTTATTATTTGCGGGCCCTCCGGCGTGGGGAAGGGTACTGTGGTGGCCAAGCTGCTGGCCAGTGATCCGGCGTTGTATTTTTCCGTGTCCGCCACTACCCGTGCGCCCCGCGCCGGTGAGGAGAACGGCGTACACTATCATTTCCTCACCCGGGAAAAGTTTGAGGAGTGGATTGCGGCTGGGGATTTTTTGGAGCACGCCGAATATGTTGGCAATCTCTATGGAACCCCCAGAATATATGTGGATCAGGCTATGGAGCAGGGCCGGGACGTGCTGCTGGACATTGAAATTCAGGGCGCGGCGCAGGTCCGGGAGAAGCGTCCCGACGTAGTGCGTATCTATGTGGCTCCCCCTAGCTGGGAGGAGCTGGAGCGGCGGCTGGTAGGCCGGGGTACCGAGGATATGGAGAAGGTGCGTTCCCGGCTGGCGAGGGGAAAAGAGGAATTTTCTGCCGCGAAGGATTTCGACTACCTGGTGATTAACGACACAGTAGACCACGCGGTGGAGGAGCTCCAGGCCATCATGCTGGCGGAGCACTGCCGGCCAGTGGAACGAACCGCTCTTATCACCCAGTAAACCATAATTTTCTAATAAAGGAATGATGTTATTATGATGCTCTATCCCGCGATGAACAAACTGACGGCTAATATTCCAAACCGCTATTTGCTGGTAAACGTGGTGGCCCGCCGGGCCCGCCAAATCTCCCAGGAGGCAGAGGATTTGGGCGAAAAGATGACCGTCAAACCCGTGACCTTGGCTATTCAGGAGGTCGCCGACGGCATGTTGTCGGTGGAGGCCGCCGATGTGGTCATTAAGGACGTGGAGTAAATCAGCCTGCTTTTGGGCCGCCCGCTTGCGTGGGCGGCTTAGGCTGTCAATGGCAGGCGTTATCAGATTGAGGTGAGGGAAGTTCGTGGAACTGGCGAGCGTGGCCCGGGTGGCGGTTGCCGCCGCAACCTACAGCATTGATAAGCCCTACGATTACGCGATCCCCCCCGCCCTGGTGGAGCGGGCAAAGCCCGGGGTGAGGGTAACTGTGCCTTTTGGGCGTGGAAACCGGGCCAGCGAGGGCGTGATTTTGGCGTTGTCCCAGGAGAGCAGGCGGCCGGAACTGAAGAGCATAACGGAGGTGCTGGACGATGAGAGCGTTTTGGGACCAGGACAGATTAAGCTTGCGCTTTGGATGCGTGAGCGGTATTTCTGCACCCTGTATGACGCGGTAAAGGCTCTGCTTCCAGCGGGACTGTGGTACCGCATCCGGGAAATTTGTACGCTGGCCGTGGACCGGGACGCCGCTTTGAACGCCGGAACCAGTGAGAAGGAGAACCGGGTTCTGGAGGCCATCGCCGCCCACGGAGGCTCCGCCGAATTAGAGACGTTGCAGCTGGCCTGCGGAGCTGGCGCGTCTGCCGTGGCTCGGGAGTTGCAGCGGCGGGGGATTGTGACGATTGACGCCACCGCCGCCCGGAAAATTGCCGATAAAAAAGTCCGGCGGGTGAGTTTAGCGGTTCCGGCGGAGGAGGCTATGGCCGCCGTGGAGACAAAACGGAGGTCCGCGCCTATGCGTTATGAGGTGATTAAGCTTCTGGCGGCGGTTGGGAGCGCTCTGTCCAGCGATATCTGTTATTTTACCGGCGCGTCACAGCAGACCTTGCGGGGCCTGGAGAAGCGGGGATTAGTGGCTTTTACCCAAGAGGAGGTTCTGCGGGTGCCTGAGCCGGAGAACGCCGTTCTGGGAGAACCTATCATCCTCAACGAGGAGCAGCAGGCCGCTTACGACAGTATCTTACAGCGGACGGAAACAGGGGAGGCCTCCTGCGCCCTGCTGTATGGCGTCACGGGCAGCGGGAAAACGCAGGTGTATATCCGGCTCTTGCAGGAGATTGTCCGCCGGGGAAAGCGGGGCATGATTCTGGTCCCTGAAATCGCGCTGACGCCGCAGATTATGGCAAAATTCAGCTCATATTTTGGTAATAAGGCGGCGATGCTTCACAGCGGACTGCGGATGAGCGAGCGTTACGACCAGTGGAAGCGGGTGCGGCGCGGCGAGGTGGACGTGGTGCTGGGTACCCGCAGCGCGGTATTCGCGCCCCTGGAGAACCTGGGAATGATTATTTTGGACGAGGAGCATGAGAGCAGCTACCAGTCCGAGAACCCGCCCCGCTACCATGCCCGGGATGTGGCAAAATTTCTCTGTACACAAACCGGAGCGGCATTGGTGCTGGGCTCTGCCACGCCGTCGGTGGAGACCACCTGGCAGGCTCAGAAGGGGGTTTATCAAAAGTTGATTTTGCGTTCCCGCTACAACCGTCAGTCCCTGCCCAGGGTGGTTATCGCGGATATGCGGGACGAGGTGCGTTCGGGCAATGCCGGAATGCTCAGCGTACCCTTGCGGGAGGAGCTGGAGGAAAATATCCGCCGAGGAGAGCAGAGCATCCTCTTTCTCAACCGCCGGGGGAACAGCCGGATGCTGCTTTGCGGCGAATGCGGCGAGGCCCCCCAGTGCCCCCGATGCAGCGTACCGCTGACCTACCACAGCGTCAACAGACGGCTGATGTGCCACTACTGCGGCCATTCGGAGAGAGCCGCGCAGGTCTGTCCGGAGTGCGGAGGCATGATGAAGCAGGTGGGCGCGGGAACGCAGAAGGTGGAGGAAGAGCTGCGAGACTTGTTTCCTGACGCCGGCACGCTTCGTATGGACGCGGACACAGTTTCCGGCAACCATAAGGCGCTGCTGGACCGGTTTGTCAAGGAGAAAATCCCCATCCTTCTTGGAACCCAGATGGTGGCCAAGGGGCTGGACTTTGAAAACGTGACCCTGGTAGGAGTCCTGGCGGCGGACCTGAGCCTGTATGTAGATAACTACCACGCCGCCGAACGAACTTTCAGCCTGCTGACCCAAGTAGTGGGCCGGGCGGGCCGGGGCAGTAAAGACGGCCGGGCAGTCATCCAGACGTTCACGCCGGACAATGAGGTCATCACCAGCGCGGCAAATCAGGACTATAACAGTTTTTACGCTGCGGAAATCCGCATCCGGCGGGCCCGGCAGTATCCGCCTTTCGCGGATATTTTTACCTTGACCGTGTCCGGCGGGGAGGAAGGCGGCGTACTGCGTGCCGCCGCGGAGCTTCGGGAAGCCATGCGGGCGGGATTGCGCTATCCCACCGCCGCCAATATGTCGGTAGAGGTTTTGGGTCCCGCCCCCGCGCCGGTGGTGAAGGT
>CAMSIF010000088.1 GCA_947058885.1 uncultured Clostridia bacterium | reverse complement strand
CCGGCACCACCCTCCTCAGCCAGCCCGCTACCCGCGAGGTCGTGGCCGAGCTGCTCTTCCGTTCCATTCTCCTCCCGAAGGTTGTCTGGAACGCCAACAGCCTCAGCTACTCCGACAGCGCCGATAAGGTCTGCGACGTGCTGAAGCTGGAGGAAATCGAGGGCGTGGTAACCGCCAACGAGTACGCCGACCTCAACAACAACCGCACCCTGGCCAACGGCAAGACCCGGCTGGAACTGGCTGACAGCTCCACCCGTACCGTGGACTGGACCGCCGGCAGCTTCGCCGAGGGTATCAAGGACATCGGCAAGAGCCGTATCGCCTATATCCAGGGCTCCAAGGTCCTCTATCTGGCCGACTCCGGCAAAAACGTAGTTGACGACAACGAGGGCAAGGCCATCACTGTCCGGAACCTCGCCTCCACCAACTACGCCTCCGCCGCGCATTTCACCAACTTCGACCCCAACACCGAGAAGTACTGCGAGATGCGCATTGAGTTCAATCTGCGTCTGGTAGACGACGCCGCCCGCACCAAATTCCTGGCGCACTGCGGCGCCAGCTGGCCCCTGATAATCGATAACATGACGCAGGAGACCGTGGACGGCTATCAGTATGCCTACAAGAAGGTCGTTCCCGCTGAGGAGGCCCTCAATTGGGTTGACCTGGCTGTCATCAAGGGCATCTTCACCGTGGCCGACAACGCCAACAAGACCCTTGGCATTGACGGTTCCGTCTGGGTCGGCACCAAGAGCGGCGACGCGGACGACCTCTCCGACTCCATCGGCTACGCCACCTTTGAGAAGGAGTACGTCAAGGAGCGCGTGGAGGCTATCACCGAAGTTACCAACGGCAACTGGCTCCAGGTGGTGGACAACAACGCCGACGGCGCTGCCGAGTACGTTCTTCTGACCAACTATGACCTGGATAAGGTCGTCAACTCCGCCGCCAAGAACGATACTACCACCTACTACTTCCGCGGCCTGGACATCGACGTGTACGCGCCCGCTTACCTGGACGGCTACACCCCCGCTGTGGGCGACATCGTGCACTACGCCAGGATCGACGGCAAGGCCCAGATGCACAAGGCCGCTACTGACAAGGCTGCCTTCAAGGCTGTATCCTATAAGGACGAGACCGCTACCGATACCAACGGCAAGGTCTGGGAGCAGTCCTACAACGAAAACCACACCGATCTCCCCGAATGGATTGTCAACGTGGATGAGAACGTGGAATACGGCCTGTATCTGGACGATTACGGCTATATCCGCGCCTACGACAACAAGACCACTTACGCTCTGGTCACCGAAATCTATCCCACCAACGGCATGAACCAGGCCTGGCTCACCAGCCACACCCTGACCGCCGAGGTTATGACCGCTGAGGACGGCGTTGTCAAGGAGTACAACCTGGTCAACAGCTACCCCGGCAACCAGTGGAATCCCTTCTATGTCCGCAGCAACACTCCTTGGACTTACGCTGGTATCAACGATTTGAGCAATCCCAACTACCTCCAGGGCGCTGCCACTCACCTGGGAACCTCCTTCGAGGGCGCGATGTTCTCCTATGACGACGATACCAACAGCTACAAGAATACTTGGACCAACGTTGCCAAGTACACCCTCACCGACAACGGCATCAATCTGAACACCGCCGCTCAGTACGTAATTGATGAAAACAAGAATACCGTCTGGATGGAGGACTATGTTCAGCTGAAGACCGCCGACGTCAAGAACACCAACCCCCTCTACACCATCAGCAGCAGCGACCCCAGCTTCTCTCATTATGACTACGTACGCGCTGTGGACGACACCGAGTTCTTTGTCGTCTCCGCTAAGGGCCAGGTCATCAAGCACTTCACCGGCTACACCAACGTGCCCAATCTGACCGTCTCCGGCAATGGCATTCGCTCCATGTACGCCGTGGCTGAGCGGGCCAAGGATGACGTCTCCACCAACAGTTACTGGGTTGCCAATGTAATTGTTATTGAGATGGATCACTTTGAGACCAACTTCGACAGCATTGCCCTGATCTACAGCAACGACTATAAGGTCAGCGGCGACGTGAAGTACCTCCAGGCTATCGACAACGCCAAGGGCCAGATCGGCATTATCCCCAACAACTTTATCTGGCAGGGCCAGTTTGCCGCCCGCGGCTTCTATGGCCTGAGCAACATCACCGCCACTGAGGACGCCAACATCTTCCGCGCCGACGTCACCCGCCTCTATGGCGCCAGCGGCGCGCGCGCCGGCGTTGACCGCGAGAACCTGACCTCCTACGGCATCTACTACGGTACTGTCAGAAGCTTCGACGGCGAGCTCCGCCGCAGCAGCTACATCACCGTGGACGTGCCCACCGCCAACGGTATTTCCACCAGAGGCGTACGGCTTGCCGCCAACTACGGCAGCGTCTGGGGGATTGACGGCACCTACGACGCCTCCAACTCCGCTCTGGATCTGCTCTTGGACGTCCATGCCAACAAGCAGGTTCAGGTAGGCGATAAAGTTCTCTTCGTCTACGCTCCCGGCAGCGGCACCACCGCCGGCTTCATGGTTGACCTGACCGATGTTGATTATTCCTACGGCTATGAGTACCAGCGCGACTGGCATCCCACTCCCGCTTGGCTGTGGGTTGCTGGTGAGGACAGAAATCCGATTGACGGCGAGGCCTACTACGTCTACCTCGACCAGATCAGAGCCGCCGCTGTCACCGGCACCGCCGCGCCCATCGTCTCCCTTACCGTTGACGGCAAGGAGCTGGCCGAGGCCGCTGACTTTGTCAACGGCGAAGCCAGCCGGACCATCCCCTACGCCAGCTGGAAGGACTACGCTGGCAAAGAGGTGAAGATTTCCGTCACTGCCGCTCCCGGCAACACCATCACCGTTATCGGCCAGGCGGGCACCTCCTTTGCTGACGGCGTGGCTGAGGCTGGTTCCAAGACCGTCAGCGTTGTCAGCGCGGGCAAGGGTTCCGCCAGCGCGACCTATACCTGCACCTTCACTTTCGCGGCTGTTGGTACCGAGGCGGAGCTGACCGGCCAGTATATGGAAGGCGATATTCTCATCTTCCCCCCCATCGGCGGCAACGTGAAGCTCTACCTGAGCACCTTCAAGCTCTCCGACGGCGCGACCGCTGAATGGCACTTCTTCGACCTGAACGATGTCGAGCACATCTTCATCCAGAAGGACAACGGTGAGATTACCAAGATTGGTGATGATGATCTGGAAGACCTCAGCAGCTTCCAGACCAGCAAGACCTACGTAACCGTCACCTCCGAGAACGGCGTAAAGAAGACCTACAAGGCCGAGAACGCCGACGTTCCCACCCCCGAGAAGACCCCCTTCGAGGAGGCTATGGAGGATTACGCTGCCGCCATCGCCGCCAACACCCGCTCCGCTCTCAACGCCGCCAAGGCCAAGCTGGAAGCTCTTGACCGCGCTGAGCTGACCGAGGAGCAGGTTGCCAAGGTTGAGGAGGCTATCGCGGCTATCGACCAGGCTCTCGCCAACCTCCCCGAGGAGACCGAGAAGGCCGTCTTCTCCCTTGACACCAGTGATAACTGCGTTAAGCGTTACTGGCCCAACGGCGTGTCCACCGGCAATGTGGAGGATATGATTGTCCTCGCGCTGGCGGAGACCACTTTCGAGGTTGGTTCTGTCATTGACATCGCCGATTTCCTGAACCTGCCTGAGGGCATTCTCCTGAACGACGACGAGAACAGCGATTGGTTCGTCGACTTCACCCCCGCCACCGCCGCTTCCTACGCTGACGGCAAAATCACCGTGGCTGAGGCTGGCGAGATTACTGTCACCGTCAGCTGCTACGATACCAAGTGGACCGACGAGGGCTTTGTGATTAACCCTGACCCCGATGAGGGCGAGGGCGAACCCGACGACGACCTCCAGGGAGGCACTACGCCTCCCCCCGTCCCCGGCGCAAGCCGTATGCGCAGCGTGAGTGCTGCGGAGGTTCTCAAGGGACGTCCCCAGCCCGGCGATATGGTTGAATATTACGTCTGGTATATCGCTGAGAACCGGGAAATCACCAAGGTTATCATGAACGATTCTATTGAGATCGATATGGAAACCGTCGAGGTGTACCGGACCGACGGAGATCTTGGCAACATTTGGAAGTTCCCAGTCCCCAAAACCGGCGGCAACTACAGGATGAAGGTTTGGACCGCTCCCAAGACCCCTGCTGACGAAAAGGCCACTGTAACCGTTCAGCTCCAGCAGCCCCAGCCCACCGGCGTGACCATCACCCTCCAGACCAAGGGTGAGGACGGAAAGTATACCGCCGTCAGCGGCTCCACCTTGCAGACGGAAACCACTGTTGGCAGCAAGGTAGAAATCGCCCTCAAGATGACTGCCGCGTCCGACAGCTGGACCCCTATCGTGGTTGGTCAGGATAATGTGACCTTCCAGAAGGATGAGACCACCGGCATCTGGACTGCACAGGTGACCGCAAACAACCCCGACGGCGAAATCTTCAAGATTTCCGCCAAGGAATACGTATCCGTCACGCTGACCCCCTCTTCCGACGTGGAAGTGCTGAATGTCAGCCTGAACGAGGACGGCAAGGCTGTCCTGAACGCCTACAGGACCGGTGATACGACCTTCGCTGATGTGACCTTCACCGTGAAGACCATCCCCGGCACCGTCCCCAACGTTACCGTTAGCGCCCCCACCACCGCGAAGTACGCCGCTGTGGAAGGCCAGGAGGATACCTGGACCATCACTTTCAGTGGCATGAATGCTAATGCTGAGGTGAGCGTATCCACAATGTCCGTACCCGCTCTGACGCTGACCACCAGCAGTCTGGCTACGACCATCGACCTCAACGGCGTTGAGCGTGTTGAGGCTCCCGACGGCGTGGTGGAGCTGAAGGTATACGTCATTGAGGGCAGCCAGCCCAAGTTTGGGGCTCTGACTGCGGAGATGAGCATCGACGAGGCGGACACCAGCAAAGAGGGCATGGCCTGCTGGAACGTAAAGATTACCGGCATCACCTCCTCCCAGCGCGTGAACGTTGAGGCGGTTACGATTCCCACTCTGACCGTTACCAACAAGAGCGGCAGTAAGATTGTTAAAATCGACGGCGAGACTATTGCGGCTGGTGAGACTAAGACCGTGAAGGCTCCCGGCGGTGTAGCTACCTTTGAGATTACCGTCCCGAAGACTGCCGCTCCCAAGGAGATCACTGGTTCTGACGAAACTGTCACCATCACCCCCATGAACGAGTTCGACGGAGAGAACGCCAAGTACCTGGTAGTAAAAACCGGTGTGACTTCCGATGCTGGAAATTCAGTGACCCTCACCACTGAGGATGTCGTTCGCGTTATCTTCACCAAGGATGCGAACGCGAATATCGTAGGCGTTCCCGCTGAGAAGCTCACTGACGCTGCCGGAAAGGTCGAGCTGACCGTTACCGCTGCGTCCGGCTTCATGCCCACGATTAACGAGTCGGAGACCACTTTGGCCGCTCTGGGAGACAGTCAGTCGAACATTCCCGCCGAAGCTGTCATCGAACCTGTGGAAGGCTCTGAGAACGAGTGGAAAATCACCCTCACCAAGGTTAAGACAGCTGGCACGGTCAAGCTCGTCCTGACGGAGCTGCCCGTCATCAACGTAAAGACGGTTGGCAGCGTGCAGAGCAGCGTAGAGACCGTAATTGCCACGCTGAATGCCGACGGCAACTACGAAGCTGAGATTGAGTACACCGTCAGCGAGGGCGCGACCTGCGGCGACGACCCCGTGACTGTCGCAGGCAAGACCGAGGGTACCGATTACTACATGACCAAGCCCGTTGAGCGTGTGGTTGGTTCCGGCAAGTGGTACTTCACCATCACCATTCCTGCGGACGTGGAAGGACCCTTCAACCTGACCATCACCGCTGGCAAGGCGTACAATGTTGCGCTGCTTCTGCCTGCGGAGGGCGTGGAAGCGGTTACCGGCGAGGCTCTTGAGAAGTCCGCCATTGAGAACAGCAGCGTGACGTTCAAGGTCAAGGTCCTCAGCGGCTGGGAGATTACCGAGGACGACGCCTATACCGCTGGCGAAGCCGATGAGAACGGTGTGGTAGAGATTACCATTGCCAACGTGACTGCGAACGCGGACGTACAGCTGAAGGTGGAGAAGGTTACGGTTGCCGAGGAGCTGACCGTGACGGTTGCCAAGGGAACTGGATATTCCGATGGTATTGAATCCATCTCTTATGGAGAGGGTTCGATCAACATGGATGATAGTACCGGTGCTCAGCTCATGGCTAACAAGGGTATCATCACCGTTAGCGTGAAGCCCGGTTACATTCCGGTTCTGACCTTCAAGAACGATAACAACCCCGGCGGCGCCACCACCTCTGAGCTCATCAACGTAACTCGTGTGACCGAAGGTCTGAACGAGGACGGCAAGAACAAGTACACTTACGTTGTGTCCGGTCTTGAGGCTGGTTCCACCCTGGAAGTGGGCGCAATTGATGTTGCGAAGATTGTCTCCGAGGCTGAGACAAAGGTTGCCGTGACTTTCGCAAGTGATGCCGCTATGAGCAAGACACTGTATGCCTCCGCGAAGATTAACATTCCCAAAGACTATCCTGTTACTGGAGCGGAGAAGAAGACTGTTACCTTTGTTCTTTACGTTGCCGATGGATTTACTTGCGGCGATATAACCAAGGGCAGTTCCTTCGCTAGTGTGGAAGCTGCGGAGGGTGCGTCTGCGGACGGCTATACCGCCTACACAATCACCGGAACTCTGACGGACGCGGCAGAGGGAGAAAAGGTGACTACCGCTATCCAAGATGTAGTCATTCAGATTGTTCCCGAAGCTTAAGCAAAATTCTACCCCCCAAGGGCAAAGCCCTTGGGGGGTTCCCTTTTTACAGGAAAGCGATGTAGTTATAGACTCTGCCCTTTTCGTTGAGGTCCGGGAAGTTGCCGTGCCCCGTGCCCCTAGGGTACACCCGGAACCCGTATTTCGTGAGTTCCACCCGGTCAGAGAGCACCGTCCCGCCAGTAGCGCAGAAATAGCGGTCATAGCTGGAGGAATCTGTATAAGACACGGTGGACTCCATACCGCAGATGATGAGGAATTTCGGTTGTTTGCTGAAGATGATGTCAAGGGGGCTGTCGTTTGCGCTTCCGGTGTAGCTGCCGCAGTGGAAGGGCGGGTTATCGGGGGAGTAGGCTTTTATGCCCAGGGTCTGGGCGGCCGCGGCGGTATTTTTTGCGTAATTGGCGGTCAGCTGGAGGGCGTAAAGGCTGTTGTCGAGGGTGTCCATAGCTTCGTTGAAGTCGTCCATCATAATCCGGTCCGACTTGACCCACTGGGGCAGATGAATATTTTCGGTGTAATCCATGTTGCGTTCTCCTTTAAGTCGTGAAAGATTCCGGAACAAAAACCGGTACACATAAGGTGTGTACCGGCGGAAAGTTGCACAAAAGGGTACACCGTCAAACCGCACAAAAAAAGCCGTCCCGGTCCCGGGACGGTTTTTCGCGCCTATTCCATATCCACGTTGATATGGTCGGTGCCGTGGGCCTCGAATTCGCCCATATACTGTTCCATGCGTTCCATGACCTCGTCGTAGTTATCGGCGGTAGCCCGTTCAGCGTCCAGGTCCCGCAGGGCCAGCTCCTCGGCGAGGATTTCAAAGAAGGACACATCCTCATAGGCCATAATGGCCTCGTGGATGCCGCCCTCGGCGAAGGCGCGGGAGGGGATAATCTCCCCGCCGTACAACTCCACCAGAGGGGCCATTCCGTGGTCCAGGCAATGGGAGAAGATCAGGCTTTCCACCTGGTCGTAATCCCTGATACGGTCCTCCCCCCGGGTTGAATTCAGCACCCAGTTGCCTATGTATACCAGATCCAGCAGACGGCGGTATTGTTTTTCTGTCATACGCAGCTCCATGACGGACCTCCTCCCAGCTTGTTAAAAATCAGCAGTCCCAGTATAGCAGAAACGCGGGAAAAATTCCACAGAAAATACAGGGCAAAAAGCCCAAATTTTTACTTGAAAAACTAGTAAATTCATAATACAATGTTATGGCAAATCCAAGCGCGAAGGAGGTATTCCCTTTGGACAGACGGCCCATCGGCGTATTTGACTCCGGCCTGGGGGGGCTGACGGCGGTGCGCCAGCTTCGCGCCCAGCTGCCCTCCGAGAACATTATATACTTTGGCGATACCTCTCGTGTCCCCTACGGCAACCGCAGCCGGGACACGATACTCAAATACGCCCGGCAGGACATGGCGTTTCTGCGGAGCTTTGACCCTAAGATTGTTGTGATTGCCTGCGGCACGGTAAGCAGCAACTGTCTGAGCGTGCTTCAAGCGGAGGCTGGCATTCCGGTTATCGGGGTAGTGGAGCCGGTGGTCCGCCGCGCGGCGTCTCTGACGAAGAACCGGAAGGTAGGGCTGATTGCCACTCGCGCGTCGGTCAGCAGCGGGGCTTACGAGGGGGCATTCCGCCGGATAGCCCCGGCGGCGGAGGTATACAGCCAGGCGTGTCCGCTGTTTGTGCCGCTGGTAGAGGAGGGCCATTTCCGGGCCGGGGACCGGCTGATTGAATTGGCAGCGGAGGAGTACCTGCCCGCTCTGAAGGCGGCGGGGGTAGACACACTCGCGCTGGGCTGTACCCACTATCCGCTTTTAGCGGAAGTCATCGGGCAGGTGATGGGGGCGGATGTGGCTTTGGTGGACGCTGGCGCGGAAGCGGCCAAGGAGTGCCAGGCCGTGCTGGAGGCCCGGGACGCCCTGGCGGATGCGGGGCAGGAGGGTTTCGCGGATTATTACACCAGTGACCGCGCGGCGGATTTCCAGCGTTTGGCGTCCTTGTTTTTGGGGGAGGATGTAATGAGCCAGGCGCGGCAGATTGATATTACTCAATATTAATAGGAAGATTGCAGGAGAGTACGGCTGCTTTGCTGAGCTCTCCTGTTTATATTTTTAACTTTTTAGCTATTTTTAATATTATGTAAATCCAAAAAAATAAAATCCTATTTATTTTATATTTAAGCAATATTTCCCCTTATTGTTTAATCTTTTTGACTAATATATATAACCCTAATTAGAATAATTGACATTGCAGCTACCACACAGCTACCACGTACAACCAACCCGAACAGCCTGAAAACACGTTGCTGATAACGAAACCACTTTACATAAATTTTGTTTCTGCTACCAACCCGCAAAATCCTGCTACCAAGAAAATTTTCTCACCCCCGGAACCCCTTGCGCCGCAAGGCCCTCCGCACTCCCTCCTCTCCTTCTAAGGGGATTGGCAC
>CAMSIF010000087.1 GCA_947058885.1 uncultured Clostridia bacterium | reverse complement strand
AGGGACCAGTTGTCGTGCTTGCCGGAGCCGTTGACCCCGGCGAAGGGCTTCTCGTGAAGCAGGCAGACCATGCCGTGGCGGGCCGCCACCTTCTTCATCGTCTCCATCGTCAGCTGGTTGTGGTCGCAGGCGGTGTTGGCGTCGGCGTAGATGGGCGCAAGCTCGTGCTGGGCGGGGGCCACCTCGTTGTGCTTGGTCTTGGCCAGAATCCCCAGCTTCCACAGCTCCTCGTCCAGCTCCTTCATGAAAGCGGCAACGCGGGGCTTAATCGTGCCGAAGTAGTGGTCCTCCAGCTCCTGACCCTTGGGAGGTTTCGCGCCGAAGAGGGTGCGGCCGGTGAGGATCAGGTCCTCCCGCCGGTTGTATACCTCCTTATCAATCAGGAAGTACTCCTGCTCCGCTCCCACCTCGCTGGTGACCTTTTTCACGTCTGTATCTCCGAACAGCCGCAACACCCGCACGGCCTGACGGCTGAGTTCCTCCATGGACCGCAGCAGGGGCGTCTTCTTATCCAGGGCCTGGCCGCTGTAGGAGCAGAAAATAGTGGGGATACAGAGGCTTCCGTCCTTAATAAAGGCAAAGGAGGAGGGGTCCCAAGCGGTATAGCCCCGCGCCTCAAAGGTGGCCCGCAGGCCGCCGGAGGGGAAGGAGGACGCGTCCGGTTCGCCCCGGACCAGCTCCTTGCCGGAAAATTGCATCAGCACCCGGCTGGACCCCTCGGGGGTAATGAAGCTGTCGTGCTTCTCGGCGGTAACCCCGGTCATAGGCTGGAACCAGTGGGTAAAATGGGTCGCCCCTTTCTCAAGAGCCCAGTTCTTCATCACCGCCGCCATCTCATGGGCGGTTTCCAACTGCAACGGCGTAGCGTCGTTGACGCATTTTTTCCAAGCCTTATAGCAGGTGCTGGAGAGACGCTGCTTCATCACGTCCTCGTTAAACACCATGCTGCCGAACAGTTCCGCCGTCCTCGCTTCGCTCATACCGGTATCTCCTTTCGCTGCCAGGGACAGCCTGTTATTGTTTTCTTCTGCCCACAAAAAGCAGGTGACTGCTTCTTCCCAGCATCTCCGGCTTTTCGCAGCAGTAAAAATGGTACTTCAAATATTCCTGATAGCTGGCCTCGCTCATCGCGTTGATGGTCCCCGCCAACAGCTCGCTCACACCGTCGGCGGCTATCTCCCGCAGGATATCCACGCCGTTTTCCTCCAGCTCCCGGCGCATAGCGTCCAATGTCAGGAATACAAAGGGGAAATTTTCTAGCTGAAATGTCTCGTGGTTATAGGTATGGTCCGCATCCGGGGCAAAAAAGTCCCGGTACAGGCACTCCGTCAGCGGCACCATATCATTGGAAATATAGGCCAGCAGGAGTATGCCGTCCTTCTTGCAGACACGCAGCGCCTCTTGTAAGCACTGTTTTCGGTCCTCTGGTTCATGGAGGTGATACAAAGGACCGAAAACCAACGTCACGTCATAGAAATCCGAGGGAAAACCGGAGAGGTCCGCCGCGCTCCCGCAAAATACCCGAACCTCCTGCCCCGGCTTTACTTTTTCCCGCAGCAATTCCACGTTTTTTTCCGCCAGCTCCACAGCATCCACAGCGCATCCCTGATCCGCCAGAGGCAGCGTGTAGACTCCGGTTCCCGCCCCTAAATCCAGGATTTTCATTCCCGGCTTCACATAATCTTGCAGCGTCCGCATAGTGGTAAGAAATTCCACACGGCCGGCCCTGCCCGCCATACGGCTGTCCTCTCTGCCACTGGCGTATAGTGCGTTGACCATAGCCTTCTCGCCCTGCTGGCGATAGATTTCGAGCAAATCCACGCAAATTTCCTCCCTTTCACTCCCTGGGAGTTGTAGTTATCAGCTGCCCGGGGGGGCTGGCAGTCTCTACGCTGGTGGGAGTTTCGAATATGGGCGCATTTTACTCCCTGGGCTTTCATTTGTCAAGAAAAAGTTTCCCAGAACAGTCTATCTACGGCCTTTTTTCAAGATAAAAGGGGGCATATGCAGAGAAAAAATGCAATTTGTACGCCAAATGAGGACGAATAAAAACAGATTTGACCCCTTGCCGCGGCCACCGCATGGCGCGCACAAAAATACCGGCGGAGGCCGCCGGTATTTTGTAGAATACTCTGATATTTGCATGTTCCGGAATTCGGACCTGCAAATCAGCCGCCGTCCGGCTCCCCCATCTCGCTGTGAATCAGTCCCTGCATGTTAGAAATAGATATAGCGCGGTAGGTGGTTCGCAGCGTCTCGCCCTGTCCGGTAACGGTGTAGGGCTCGCCGTTCAGGTCGTAGGTCCGCGCCGCCTCCACCCGGTAGAGCACCGTTACCGCGTGGTAGGGGTTCTCCGGGCTGGGCTGGCCACTCTCCAGGTCCTCCAGGATGATCCGGCTGAACGCATCCCCCAGGTATTCCCTGGCGTGTTCCGCCAGCCGGGAGAGTACCGCCTGCTCCAGGCCGTCCTCCTCATAGCTGTCATAGACCAGTTCTCCCTCCGGCCCGGCGGGCACGGCGAAGGCTTCGGCAAACACCTGCCGCTGCCAGCTGAGAATCTGCTCGCTGTCTGTGCCGGAAGTCTCCAGCGGCGGTTCCATACCGTTATCCGGCACCCGAACGGTACAGACAAGGTCGTACTGCCCGCCGCCGCCCTCTACATGGAGGGTGATATCCGTGGTTCCGGGACCTACTGCGGTCACAAGACCGTTTTCATCCACCGTGGCCACAGCGGGGTCGGCGGTGGTATAGGCGGCGGCATAGATGCCCACCATACCTACCGGTTTGAGTTGAAAAGGAGACTCGCCTACCTGCATGGTTACGTCGCTGTAGTTCGCTGTCACGCCGTCGGTGAGAGAGATACCAAGAATCTGGTAGATTTCTCCATCCGTCAAGGCGTCCTCCGGGAAGTTGGTACGGCCCTGGTCCATGGAGAACGGATAGCGGGTCCATTCAAGCACGCTGGCGCGCTCGGCATCCGTCAGGAAAACGCTCTGTATCACTGACGCAAACCGCTGGGGGTTCTTTTGGTATAGGCGCCAGAGGATGCCCTCCTGAATCATGGTGGCGTATGCGCCGTCGATAGGCTGGCCGCGGGACTGGTTGGACATGATATCATGGTACTGCCCCCAGTCCAGGTCGTTATCCTCAATATAAGCGGAAAGGCTCTCCATCAAATCCATCATCCCGTCTTCCCCATAGAGACCGGAATAACTGCTCCAATCAAGGTAGGGCAGGTACGCCACCGCCAGCGGCATATTTCCCTGATAGGCGTCGTGGACCAGCCGGGAAATCATGTCCGCATCCGCCAGCAGCTGGAAGCTGTCCGCCAAAAGCTGGCTCTGGCTCATAAGGGTTTGCGTATTTTCCTGAAAATCCGGTTCCGCGTTCAGGTCTACCATGTAAATATAGGGGCTGCCGTTGAAATCAAATTCCGCCAGAGGAATGCCGTTTGTGTCGTAGACCTCCGCCCAATCCGTGGGCTGGGGTACCACGCTCATCAGCCAACCGGCATCCTCTCCAGCCTGGTAGGAGGATGCCTCGTGAAAGGAAACGCCGTCCTCTGTCTCCACATACACGACTTCCCCCAGCCAGCTGTCGGGAACGGTCAGGGAGAACATGCCGCTGAAATGGGTGTAGCTGGCAGAGGACAGTCTCCCTGCGGAACGCAGGCCCGCCGTTTCTTCGCCGGGGCCGGTGTTCTCCGGATTTCCGGCGTCGGACGCGGGTTCTCCAGAGCTGTCCGGCTGGGAATCCCCCATCGCGCCGCCAAAGGTGACCGCCACTACCGCGCACATTATCAGTATGACGGCGGCAAGAGTAGCTTTGAGCATCTGGGGCCGCCGGGCGATCAGGGCAATACGTTCCTTCATCGTCCGTTTACCCGCGCTCATGGTAGTAGCCGCGCACAAAAAGGCAGCCGGAGACCGCTCGGGAACAATCATTTGCAGCAGTGTGGCTCCATAGTCCAGGCGGCGGTCGTCCCCCAGCTGCCGGATAGCCCCGTCGTCGCAGGCCAGTTCGCAATCCCGGCGGCTGAGGACCGCCGCCCACCACACCAGGGGATTGTACCAGTGGAGTACTACACAGACACTCCGCAGGAGGGCCCAAAGATGGTCCTTATGGCGAAAGTGTGTCCGCTCATGCACCAGGACGTATTCCAGGCGGCCTGTCTCCACAGCCTGCCGGTTCAGGTAGATAGCCGGACGCAGAAATCCGAACAGGCACGGGGACGCCAGATTGTCCACTACATAAACGTTAAGCATCCAGCTCTCCGCCGGAGGCTGGGGGTCCAGCAGCCGGCGTTTTTTTCGCAGGAGCAGGAAAAAGGAAACGTTGGAAAGGAGCAGGACTCCGCCCGTAACCGCCGCCCCAACCCGCCAGACCAACCCCAGCCAGCTGCTCCGGGATTCCGGCGCGGCCAGGACGGCGTTATTCTCCGTATGGACCGCGTCCGGGACCAGAGGGCTGTCCGTATCTGGTGGGAGCGGGGTCAGGACGGGCGTTATCCCCTCCAGGTCCGGCAAATCCGCTCCGTTGCTGGAGGAGGCCTCCTTCCAGATAGCGGTTTGCAGGCTCGCCGCCGCTTCCGTCAGGCTCACCGGAACCGGAAACAGCGGTCCGGGAATCAGCAGCCGGGCCGCTGCCAGCAGCCAGAGCGCGTATTGCAGTCTGGGGTCCAGCCTGCCCCGCAGCAAGCGCCGCAGCAGCGCAATCACCGCAATCAGCACAGAGGAGGTAAGAACCGTCTCTATCATGAGCGTTCCCCCCTCGCCTTCTCAAGGATGGCGCTGAGTTCTTCAATATCCTCTTGACTCAATCCCCGGCCGTCGGCCAGGGTGTTCACCATCATGCCTACGCTGCCGCGGTATACCCGGTGCAGCAGGGATTCGGTCTCCTGTAAGGCGGCCTGGCTTCTGGGGATGTTGGGGGAGTAGAGCCGGGCACGGTCTCCCTCAGTATAGGAGAGCGCGCCCTTGGCTTCCAGTCTGCCTACCATTGTGACAATGGTGGATTTGCTCCAGTCCGTGGAGGGCCGCAGGGCCCGGACAATTTCCATCAGCGTCCTGGGACTCTGCTCCCACAAGCATTCCATAACCTGCCACTCTCCGGTGGAAAGGGAAATTTGTTTTCCAAGCATAGGCATCTCCTTCCATATCCAGTGTTCAAGCTTCGTTTGACAACTGTAGAATTAGTATACCACATAGCTTTACAAATGTCAACCTGCCGCCGGATGTTTCCCTCACACCCCAGTTCTGTAGTATTCCTGCCAAATCGCGGGCGGGACCATACTTCCGCCGGTGGCCCAAGCGATGTGAACGGCGTTTTCCGGCGCGGCCCCAAAGGTTTGCGTAAGTCCCATACCGGGAATGCCCGCCAGTGCGCTGGGTTCCAGACGGATCCCCTCCGTATCCGCCAGCAGCCGCAGCAGCTGGTAAAGCCTGCTGTCGTCCACCGTATAACAGCCGGAGAGCAGCGGGTCCATGATTTTGCCAACAAACCGTGACGCCCGGCCCACAGCCAGTCCGTCGGCGGCAGTCCGCCCGTCGATGCCAAAATCCCCGACGCAGACGCCGTCGTGAAGTCCGGTAGCAAGACCCAACAGCATACAGGGCGCATGGACCGGCTCGGCAAAGTAGCAGCGGACATCGTCCCCGTACAGCAGCTTCAGCCCAAAGGCCACGCCTCCAGGCCCGCCGCCTACGCCGCAGGGCAAATATACGTACAGCGGGTGGCCCTTATCCACTGGAATTTCCTGCTCCTCCAGCTGCTTTGCCAGCCGGGACGCCGCTGCGGCATAGCCTAAAAACAACGTCCGGGAATTTTCATCATCCACAAAATGGCAGTCCGGGTCCGCCGCCGCCTCTAGGCGGCCCCCTGCCACAGCCGTACTGTAGTCCCCGGGGTACTCCACCACCGTAACCCCCCGGCTTCGCAGCAGGTCCTTTTTCCACTGCCGGGCGTCGGCGGACATATGAACCGCCACCCGGAATCCCAACGCCGCGCCCATAATGCCGATGGACAGTCCCAGATTTCCTGTGGACCCCACCGCAATGGCGTATTTTCCGAACCGCTGCCGGAACGCCGGTTCCGCCAGCCGGGCATAGTTGTCCTCCAGGGTCAGCCAGCCCTCCCGCAGGGCGATGTCCTCCGCCAGCTGCAAGACCTCATAAATTCCGCCTCGGGCCTTGATGGAGCCGGAGATGGGCAGGCGGCTGTCCCGCTTGAGAAGCAGCCGCCCGGTGGTGAGCCCCAACGCCGCCTGCATGGCGGGAACCGGGGTCAAGGGGGACTCAATCAGACCGCCCGCAGCGGCTGTCTCCGGGAAAACCCGGGCGATGTAGGGCGCAAAACGCTCCAGCCGCGCCGCCGCGCCGGCCACCTCCTCCGCCGTTACCGAAGCGGCGGCTAAGGCGGCGGAGGCGGGCTGTTGGCGCGGGTTCTGCCAGAAGGTCTCTCTCAAATCCATCAGGTCAGCGAAAACCGGGGCCTCCGCCCGCCATTGTTCCAGAGTTTTTGCCATAATCCGGCCCTCCTTTAAATATTGGATTGGCCCCATTATAGCATCCGGCAATGCGTTGTCAATACCGGCGGCTCCGCCGGAAAAAACAGGTGACAGACGCGCGGAAATAGAGTATAATAAGGTATATGCCCTATAAAATGCGGGACAAAGGAGAACACAAATGGATAAAGAGGAAAAAACGGTCATCCGGCGGAGCGTTCCAGAGGACGGCGGCGTGCCGCAGCTGGCCCTGCCACGGACAATCCACCTGATTCCCATGGACAAAATCGCCGGTTTTGACGTGCGCCCCGGCTTCTACGAGATTAATGGCGCCACAGCCATTCCCGGCGGAGTCAATTTTACCATATATTCCCATGGCGCTACCTCCATTGAGCTGCTGCTGTTCAAGCGGGAGGCCCAGGAGCCCTATGCCGTACTGCCCTTTCCCGACCGCTACCGCATTGGCAACGTGTATTCCATGATTGTTTTTAAACTGGACATCGAGGAATTTGAATACGCCTATCGGGTGGACGGCCCCTACGAGCCGGAAAAAGGGTTGATTTTCGACCGCACCAAATACCTTCTGGACCCCTTCGCCAAGGCGGTCACCGGACAGAGCCGTTGGGGAACTACCGTGCCGAAAGGCCAGCACTACAAAGCCCGGGTGGTCCGGGACGACTTCGATTGGGGCAATATGCAGCGGCCCCTTATCCCTATGGAGGACCTCATTATTTATGAACTCCATGTCCGGGGGTTCACGCGGGACGCCTCCTCCGGGGTTCGGAATCCCGGGACCTTCGCGGGGCTTATGGAGAAAATCCCCTACCTGAAAAGCCTGGGCGTCAACGCCATAGAGCTGATGCCTATTTTTGAGTTCGACGAAATGCAGGACTACCGTGTCTGGGAGGGGCGGGAGCTCTGCAACTACTGGGGTTACAGCACAGTCAGCTTTTTCTCCCCCAATACCAGCTACACAGCCTCGACCGAGTACAACCGGGAGGGCAACGAGCTGAAAAAGCTGATCTGGGCCCTCCACCGGGAGGGAATCGAGGTCTATCTGGACGTAGTCTTCAACCACACCGCCGAGGGCAACGAAATGGGCCCCTTTTTCTCCTTCAAGGGCCTTGACAATAATATTTACTACCTCCTGACCCCGGACGGTAGCTACTATAATTTCAGCGGCTGCGGAAATACCCTTAACTGCAACCATCCCATTGTCCATCAGATGATTCTCAGCTGCCTGCGCTACTGGGTCACCACCTACCGGGTGGACGGCTTCCGGTTTGACCTGGCGTCTATTCTGGGGCGCAACGAGGACGGTACCCCCATGAACAAGCCCCCTCTGCTCCAGGCGATGGCCTTCGACCCCATTTTAGGGGATGTAAAGCTGATTGCCGAGGCCTGGGACGCCAGCGGGCTTTATCAGGTGGGGTCCTTCCCCGCCTGGAACCGCTGGGCCGAGTGGAACGGACGTTACAGAGACGATATCCGCCGCTACCTGAAGGGGGACGCGGGAGTAGCCCAGTCCGCCGCCCTGCGGATTGTAGGCTCCCGGGACATCTACGAGCCCAACACCAGGAAAAACGCCTCCGTCAATTTCATCACCTGCCACGATGGCTTTACCCTCTGGGACCTCTACACCTACAGCGAAAAGCACAATGAAAAAAACGGCTGGGGCAATACCGACGGCGCCAACGACAACAACAGCTGGAACTGCGGCGTGGAGGGGGAGACCAGCGACCTGCGTATCAACGCCCTCCGGCGGCGCATGATTCGCAACGCCTTTGCCCTGCTGATGTGCAGCAGAGGCTTCCCTATGTTTCTGGCTGGGGATGAGTTCGGAAATACCCAGTTCGGCAACAACAACGCTTACTGCCAGGATAACATCACCTCCTGGCTGGACTGGAACCTGCTGGAAAAAAACAAAGATATTTTTACCTTCTTTCAGTATATGATCCGCTTCCGCAAGGAGCACCGGGTTCTGCGGGCCAACGTCAGCGACGGGGCCTGCGGCCTGCCGGACGTGAGCTTCCACGGCGTGGAACCCTGGCACGAGCACTTTGAGGACCATGAGCGGTATGTAGGCGTTCTCTTCTCCGGCTGGGAGCGGGATACTGGTCCCCAGGTAATCTACGTGGCCTCCAACGCCTATTGGGAAGAGCTGCGCGTCAACCTGCCCCACCTGCCTGCCTCCATGTGCTGGGAGCTGGCGGCGGATACCTTTGAGGAGGAGCTGCTGCCGGTTCGGAAGCTGACTTCCGGCAACAGTTTTACCATCCGGCCCAGAAGCGTGATGATTTTCGTAGGCAGATAGCGCGCCGCCCGCGGAATCGCCTGTCTCCCACGCTTGTAATTTATGTCGGATTATGGTATAGTATTTCCAGCATATCCCTATATTGTGAATGAGAAAGGAAGAGAAGTATGAAACATTTTACCAACGCGAGGCGGCTCACGGCCCTGTTCCTGAGCCTGCTGATGGCGCTGGGCTGCCTGAGTGTCACCGCGTTCGCGGAGGACGGGGAGGAGTCCATCACCATCGGTATCTACTCCACCACGGACATGCACGGCAAATGCTACAGCCTCAACCCCACCAACGGCAAGGAAGTAAAGGACAGCTATCTGAAGGTCGCCACCGCTATGGCGGAAGAGCGGGAGGCCATGGACGGCGTGATTCTGGTAGACAACGGCGACGCCATTCAGGGTACCCCTATCACCCGCTACAATGTCAACAGCGAGAACGGCGTCAACAACCCTGTTGCCCTCTGCCTGCGCTACTGCGGGTATGACGCCTTCGTCATGGGCAACCACGAGTTCAACT
>CAMSIF010000086.1 GCA_947058885.1 uncultured Clostridia bacterium | reverse complement strand
CCACCCGCGAGCAGAACGTCAGCGTTCCCGAGAACGCCGCTGTTTCCTTCGAGGCCACCTACGCCGAGGGCTACAAGGCTGGCAGTACCGTGGACAACATCGACGCTATGACCGCTGACCGTGAGGTAAGCTTCACCTCCGCCGAGGTGGATGCCAACGCTGCTGCCCTCGTTCTTGGTTCCAAGCCCGCGTTCTACTGGGCTGATCCCGAAACCAAGGCTGAGAAGAAGACCATCTCCCTCAAGCTTGAGGAGCTGGAGCTGAACAAGGCCTATGCGGTTTCCGAAATCATGGACCTGCCCGAAGCTATTTCCACTGCCGACAGCGCGACTATCACCGATTGGGAGCTCTCTTTTGTTCCCGCTGAGAACGTGACTGTTGACTACGATGCCCAGACCATCACTGTGACAGAGGCTGGTGAGATCACCATCAGCGTCACTTGCTGGGATCCCCAGAAGTGGTGTACCGACATGACCCCCGGCGGCGATGATGGCTGGACCGGCGGCAGCGGCACCACTCCCCCGACCCTTCCCTCCCGTGCGCGTATGGCCGCTCCGGCGGCCCCGCGCCGGGTCACCCCCGATGCCGATGGCAACATCCCCTTTTACATCTGGTACATTGACGCTGGCCTTCAGCCCTCCGAGATTACCATTAAGAGCGGCGATGAGCTTCTGACGGTTGACTGCTCCAAGGCTGAAACCGTCGGCGAGGCTACGGAAGAGGGCTACGTGTGGACCTTCCCCATTAAGTTCACCGGTCTGGAGTACGTCGTGCAGACGGTTAAACTCAGCGTGAAGGACAACGCCCCCAAGATCACCACCAAGGTGCTTGACGAGACTGGAGCTGTGATTCCCGCCGCCGAGTACACCCTGACGGAGACCCATGAGGCTGTCAAGACCGCTGGCAAGACCACTTACGACTACGTTTGGACCCTGACCATCACCGACGACACCAAGTACAGCCTGCCCAGCTCCGGCAACGCTGAGTTCGCCAACGCCGACAACACCTCCACCGATGTGAAACCCGGCGCCTACCGGCCCAACACCAGCGGCGGCTACAGCTTTATCCTCAAGGGCGTTGAGAAGGAAGGCGTTCTGACCGTCCGGCTCAAGTCTGCCTCCACCATCAGCGTAACCCTTTCGGACAACGTGACGCTGAGCATTGACAAGGATAAGTTCCGCAAGGGAGCGGAGCGCAAGGACGAGACCATCACCCTGTCCGTGACCGAGGCCTACAAGGATGCCTACACCCTGCCTGTGGCTCCCGAGCTCTATACCACCAATGAAGGCAAACTGACTCCTGGTGTGGATTACGTCTATGACTTCACCACCGGTGTTATCACCTTCAAGTCCGGCGTGTTCAGCGAGAACCTGGAAATCCGGGCCACCGCCGCCGTAAAGGACGGCGTGGCTGTGGAGCCGAAGACCCCTGCCTCCGACCACTTCACTGTAAGCCCCACGAAGGTTGCCAGGACCACTCTTGACAAGCTGCCTGTTATCCAGATCGTCCCTGACAAGACCTACGCTTACCCCAAGGCTGTGAAGGTTCACATGGCTGACGCCGCTGGCGTGCTCGCCGAGATTAAGGACACCAAGTACGTCTATGACGCCGCGTCTGGTCAGATCACCTTCACCGGCACCGACGCTGTGACCGGCAAGCTTGTGATTGAGGCCAATCCCGCTCTTGATAAGGCGATTGCCAAGCTGAACGTCGTTGTACGTGACGGCGTGCTGGAGGTCACCAAGGCGAATGGTGTTGCTATGGCTCCCACTAAGATGGCCTACATGCTCGTCAGCGAGACCGACAGCCCCAACCTGTACGCCAAGGTTGAGAGCATCATCAACGGCTGGTACATGTCCGCTCCTGTGGTCTACGCGGAGCAGAATCGTCCCACTGGCGATTTCCAGTTCACCACCACCGCTCCTACCCTGACCAAGGACAACGAGGGTGATTTCGTTGTCGTGGTTGAGCTGGATGATACTCCTGCTACTGCTGGTGCTAAGATTAGCTTCGCTGGCATCGTCAAGGTACCTGAGATCACCGGTCCTGTGGTTGGTCCCGACACCGTGACCATCTCCGACAAGAACCTCGCGGTAACCCGCGACGAGACCAACCCCCGCTTCCTGAACATCACTGCTAAGACTGCCGGATATCCTGTTCCCGCCGCTGGTTACACTGTGTCGGTTGGCGGCAAGTTTCTGGTAGGCGGCAACGGTGATAACCGTGAGTACAACGTCATTCCCAGCGGCGACGGCACCAAGACAGTCATCGAGCTGCTGACCGACAAGACCGGCAGCATTGTGATTACTGTTGGCGCGACTTCTATGGTGAAGGCCCTGGATATCACTATGGAGACCAATGGTGTGCTCACCATCAAGAAGGACGGCAACGTTGTAAATAGCTTTACAACATACAAGTTCTTCGAGCTGGACAGCAATGCAGTTGCCGGCATGATTAACCAGGTGGTTGCTAATCAGTCTGTAGCTCAGTATCTGGCTGCTATTGGCCTGAACAGCAAGGATCCGTCTGACGGTTCTAATCTTGATAACACGGATGCTACTGCTCTTGGTTCCAACGATGGATCCGCTGTTGATCCTGTTGACGTCGCGAATAAGTATCTGCTGGTTCTGGAACTCAGCACTGATAACGTTCTCTCCGCCGGTATCGTCGAGAACATTAAGCTGCCCGCTATTCCCACTCTCTCCAGTACTACTGCAACTCTCCTGGGCCAGAGCATCGCGGCTGGAATCACTGGCACTGGTGGCCGTACCCCCTACGAAGCAACTGGTACTGCGGTTGAGAATTTGACCTTGGGTAATACTGGCGGTCTGGTGGTTTCTGGTACTGAGGATACTAACTGGATTGACGCCGTATTTATCCCCAACTATTCCACGTTCAATGTCTCTCCGGCCACCACTTGGGCTGAGTTGAAGAGCAACGGCGAAAGCCTCTGGCAGGCAACTAACGGTGTCGGAGCAACCGAGTCTGATGCTAACATTCTGAAGGCTCTGAAGTGCGGTTCCGACGATACCCTTGTCAAGAACGGAACCATTTGGATTCAGGTGACTGACAAGACCGATGCGAACAACTGCGGTTACTACAAGATTCCCGTTAAGTTTGCTAATACCGGCATTGAATCCGACCTGAATCTTTCCAAGCCCGAGTCTACCGAAGCTTATGTGTTCCTCAAACTCAAGACTGCGGCCAACAGCGACACCACTGGAGCCGTTCGTGTTGTTCTCATTGATAAGAACGGGAACGTGAGCGATGCCCTTGACCTGAGTACGGTTGGTTCTTACGTCTACGCTCTGGTTGACAAAAGCGCCACCACTGCGAAGATCGTGGTTACCACCGATAACGAGAACCAAGGAACTACTACTCCGGCTGGTGTGACACTCACCGATACCAATTCGAACTTTGCAACCACTGCTACGAAGACTCCCGCTGAGGCAGATGCCACTGGAATCTTCACTTGGACTTATGTCCAGAGCAGTACTGCTATCACTGACAGCTACTTGACTATCGAGATTGCACTCGCTTAATCTCCCCTTATCAAAGCAACACCCCCCAAGGGCCTTGGCCCTTGGGGGGTTCCCCATTTACCGGAAGATAATATATTCGTAGCGTCTTCCCTTTTCGTTGAGGATAGGGTAGCGGGATCTGCTGGAGTCGTTGTAGATGTTAAAGCCCTGGTCGGTAATTTCGAATTGGTAGAGGACCTTTTCCCCGCCGCCCATGAAGAAGTACTGCATATGATTTTGGGCTTCGTCCAGCTCGGTGGTACTGTCCACGCCGTAGATGATAACGAATATGGGCCGGTAGCCGTAGACGATTTCCAGGGTGGACCCGTTTCCGGTATAGTAGCCCGCGTGGAAGCGGGGCAAAACGGCCCGGTCGAAAGCGGTGCTGGCTTTAGACTGGGCCGCGGCGGCGGCGGACCGGGCGGCTTCGGCGGCCTTTGCGTTAGAGGCGGCGGCCTGCGCGTTTGCGGCGAGGCCCGCGTCGATATTGGCGCACATTGCGTTAAAGTCGTTCATGAGGATGCGGTCGGAGGAGGCCCACTGGGGCAGGTGGAAATTTTCGGTGTAATTCATGGCAGAATCTCCTTTAGCAGTAATATTCCGGTTAAAACCGTTACACATACTGTGTGTAACGGCGAAAAGTTGCATGGAACCGGGAAACGTCAAAGCGTACAAAAGGGTCTTTTTTTCTCCCCGGAGAAATAGACTGTTTTAAGACCGGACAGGGGGAGGGAAAAGACCCATGGAAATCCATATTGTACAACCGGGCGAGACGCTCTACGGCATTGCGGGCCGTTACGGCGCGGACCCGGAGCTTCTGCGGGAGGCCAACGGCATACCGCCGGACGCCGTCCTGGCGGCGGGTCAGACCATAGTCATACAACCGGTAAAGACGTTTCATATTGTACAGCCGGGGCAGACGTTAGGGACCATTGCCCGATTCTACGGCCTGCCGTTACGCGCGCTGTACCGGAACAACTACCAACTAGGGGGGAATCCGGACATTTTTCCGGGGCAAAAGCTGGTCATCGCCTACGGCGGGGAAAAGCTGGGGGCGGCGTACACCAACGGCTACGCGTATCCGTACATCCAGCCGCCGGCGTTACGGGCGCAGCTGCCATACATGAGCTATCTAACGCCCTTCACCTATGGCGTCACGGCGCAGGGCGGTCTTCTGCCGCTGAACGACTGGGCATTGCTGGAGGAGGCCCGGCAGCTGGGTACGGCTGGGCTGATGCATCTGTCGACGCTGACGGAGGAGGACACGTTTTCCAGCGAACGTGCGGAGCTGGTCCTGACGGACAGCGAGCTGCGGCTCGCGCTGATTGAGCAGATAAAGGCTGTAATGGTGGAGAAGGGGTATCAGGGATTAGATGTAGATTTTGAGTACATCCCTGCGGCTCTGCGGGAGGCCTACGCGGCGTTTATCGCGCAGCTGCGGCGGCATTTATCGCCGCGCGGGTGGCCGGTTATGGCGGCGTTAGCGCCCAAGACCTGGGCGGACCAGCCGGGCCTGCTGTACGAGGGTCACGATTACGCGCTGCTGGGCGCGGCGGCGGATTACGTGCTGCTGATGACCTATGAATGGGGGTACACCTACGGTCCGCCCATGGCCGTGGCGCCGCTGCCCAATGTACGGCAGGTTTTAGACTACGCGGTAACGGAAATCCCCCGGGAGAAAATCTATCTGGGGATACCCAATTACGGTTACGACTGGCCTCTGCCCTTCCGCCAGGGGGAGACGAAGGCCCGTTCCATCTCCAACCAGGAAGCGGTAGCGATTGCCGCAGCCCAGCGGGCGGACATAGCGTATGACGGGACCGCCCAAAGTCCCTGGTTCCGCTACACGGCGGGCGGCACGGTTCACGAGGTCTGGTTTGAGGACGCGAGGAGCATGTCCGCCAAGCTTCGGCTGATACAGGAATACGGCCTGCGCGGCGCGGGGTACTGGAACCTCATGCGGCCCTACCCGCAAGGCTGGACGGTACTCAACGCGCTGTACGACGTCAGGGACGGATAAACGAGTTGAGCCGGGACCCGTTTGGGTCCCGGCTCAACCTGTAGATAGGAAAAGAGAGAGGGAGAAAAGAGAGATCATTTCTGAACAAGTTCATCATAGTACAATCGAAAAAAGAAGTCAACCGCTCCCGGCCACAATTCATGAAAAGTTCACAGCGAATTAAAAAACCATTCAAAAACGCCTCTTGACTATTTATTTGTTCTGTCGTATAGTTAGCGTGCTAACTTTATTTTTCTAAAAAAGGAGTTGGGGGCTATGTCCGAGCCGCAGGATCTTGGGCGGATGATAGGCTATTGCGGGCACCTGTGCAGGCTGTATACCGACAAATACCTGCGGGAAGCGGGCTACGATGTGACGCCGGTGCAGTCCCACACCCTGGGCTATCTTTTCTGCTGCGGCCGGGAGGTCAACCAGCGGGACCTGGAGCGGGAGCTGCGCCTGAAGCCCTCCACCGTCAACGGCATTGTCAGCCGTCTGGAGGAAAAGGGGCTTATCTCCCGCCGCGCCAGCCCCGACGACGGACGCTTCCGTCTGGTGGGCCTGACAGAGGCGGGCCGGAATAAGGTCCTGGAATTCCGGGCCGCGCTGGGAGAAACGGACCGCTGGTTTGCCGCCGCGCTCTCCCCGGAGGAGCGCAAACAGCTGTGCAGGCTGCTGTCCCGCGTCATTACAAATCTGGAAAACGAGGTAAACGCAACATGATCAGAAAACTCTGGCCATATACCCGGGGCTATCGGAAATGGATATTTTTAGGCGTGCTCTGCTCCGCCAGCGAGGCGGTGTTTGAGCTGCTGCTGCCCCTGGTGATGGCGGATATTGTGGACACTGGCATCCCCTCCGGAAACACCGGCTATATTCTCCAGCGGGGCGCATTGATGGTGGTAATGGCTCTGGTCTCTATGAGTCTGGGCATATCGGCGGCTTTTCTGTCCTCCCGGGCGGGCCAGGGCTTCGGCGCGAACCTGCGCAAGGCCCAATATGACCATATTCAGGAGTATTCCTTCCATAACATCGAAAAATTCTCCACTGCCTCCCTTGTCACCCGTTTAACCAACGACTGCAACATGATGCAGATGTCCCTGATGATGGGGATGCGGCTGCTGGTACGCGCCCCGGTGATGCTGGTAAGCGCACTGGTGCTGGCTGTCTCCATCAGCCTGAAGCTCTCCCGGGTATTCCTGGTCGCGCTGCCGCTGCTGCTGATTCTCATTATCATTATTGTTAAGACAGTCAGTCCCATGTTCAGTTCTCTACAGGAACGCACCGACGGCGTGAATCTGGTGGTTCAGGAAAATCTCTCCGCTATTCGAGTGGTAAAATCCTTCGTCCGGGAAGACTACGAGGAGGAGAAATTCCAAACGCGCAACAACGCCTTGCGGAAAACCTCAGAAAAAGCCTTCGGCTTTGTGGTAATGAACATGCCCGTGATGATGCTCATTACCTATGGCACCATCATCGCCGTCATGTGGTACGGCGCGCCGCTGGTCCAGGCCGGAGAGCTGGAGGTAGGGCTGCTGAGCACCTTTTTTACCTACATCACACAGGTGCTTATGAGTCTGATGATGGTCTCTATGATTATGATGATGATTACCCGGTCCATCGCCTGCGGCAAGCGTATTCTGGAAGTGCTGGACGAACAGCCTGATATCAGCGATACCTCCGCTGGCAGCGACGCGGTGGTCTCCGACGGCTCCATCGACTTCGACCACGTGTATTTCAAATACAATGACCGCTCGGAGAGCTGGAACCTGCGGGACATCGACCTTCATATTAAAAGCGGCTCCACGGTCGGTATTATCGGCGGTACCGGCTCGGCCAAGAGCACTCTGGTCCAGCTCATCCCCCGGCTCTACGAGGCCGGTAAGGGTGTGGTCCGGGTGGGCGGCAGGCCGGTGGAGGAGTATACCATGGAGCATCTGCGGGATGCGGTTTCTATGGTGCTGCAAAAGAACACCCTTTTCTCTGGCAGCATCCGTGAGAATCTGCTCTGGGGCAAGGAAGACGCTGCAGACGCGGAAATCGAGGCTGCCTGCGAGGCCGCCTGCGCGGCGGAGTTCATCCACCGTTTGCCGGAGGGCTACGAAACCGATCTGGGCCAGGGGGGCGTCAATGTCTCCGGCGGACAGAAGCAGCGGCTCTGCATCGCCCGGGCCATCCTGAAGGAACCCAAGGTATTGATTCTGGACGACAGCACCAGCGCGGTGGATACTGCCACAGACGCGAAAATCCGGCAGGCGTTCCGGACCAATCTGCCGGACACTACGAAGATTATCATTGCCCAACGCATTATTTCTGTCATGGACGCGGACCTGATTGTCGTCATGGACGACGGAGAGATTGTGGACATGGGCACCCATGAGGAGCTTATGAAAACCAGTGAAATTTACCGCGACGTGTACCAGTCGCAGCAGGAGGGGGCGGACATCAATGGCTGATTTGAAAAAGGGTGCGCCTCCCCATGGTCCCGGGCATGGCCCGGGAGGCCCCAGAGGCGGCTTTCAGAAACCGGAAAATATGCGTAAAACCCTCGGTACCCTTATGGGATATATTGGAAAGTCCAAGTGGCTGCTGCTGGTGGTCGTAGTATGCCTGGTGCTCAACACGGCTTGCAGCGTCGGCGGGTCCTACCTGCTCCGGCCCCTGATTGACGACTGCATCGTCCCCGGCGACTACGCCAAGCTTACCCGAATGCTGTTCCTGATGGGCGGCATCTACGTCTGCGCCGCGCTCTTGAGCTACACCTATTCCCGCATTATGGTCCATGTCTCCCAGAAGGCCACCCATGCCATTCGCCGGGATTTGTTCTCCAAAATGCAGAATCTGCCCCTGCGCTATTTCGACACCCATACCCACGGCGAGCTTATGAGCCGCTATACCAACGATATTGATACTCTCACCGAAATTCTCCAAAACGGTCTGGTATCCCTGTGTTCTGGCGCTCTGACCTTTGTAGGCGTGGTGGCGATGATGCTCTGCCTGAGTCCGCTGCTGTTTCTGGTGACGGTCTTCTCTCTGGGGCTGATGTTTGTTGTCATCATGACCGTAGGAAAGCGCAGCCGCCGCTATTTTATGGCCCAGCAGCGGGACCTGGGCGCGGTCAACGGCTATATCGAGGAGATGATTGAGGGCCAGAAGGTTATTAAAATCTTCAACCATGAGGCCAAGGCAAAGGCGGGGTTTGACCAGCGCAACGAGCAGTACCGCCAGAGCGCCACTAACGCGCAGTCCTTCGCTGGAGCGATGATGCCCGCCATGGGTAACATCAGTCATATCAACTACGCCCTTACCTGCTGTACCGGCGCACTGCTGTCCATTGCCATGGGCCTGGATTTGGGCTCTCTGGTGGTATACCTCCAGTGTACCCGGCAGGTCAGCCAGCCCATCGGCATGATCAGCCAGCAGGTCAACACCATTCTGGCCGCCATTGCCGGCGCGGAACGCGTCTTTGAGGTTATGGAGGCCGCGCCGGAGATAGACCAGGGCAAGACCACGCTGGTCCGGGACGGCGGCAGCTGGGCCTGGAAGAAGCCGGACGGACAGCTGGTCCCTCTGCGGGGCGACGTGCGTTTCCAGGACGTGGTATTCGGCTACGTGCCGGAAAAGACGATTCTCCACGGCATCAGCCTCTACGCCAAGCCGGGACAGAAAATTGCCTTTGTGGGCTCCACCGGCGCGGGCAAGACCACCATTACCAACCTCATCAACCGCTTCTACGAAATTGAGAGCGGCCTTATCACCTACGACGGCATTGATGTGCGGGACATCAGCAAGGAGAGCCTGCGCCG
>CAMSIF010000085.1 GCA_947058885.1 uncultured Clostridia bacterium | reverse complement strand
GATATAATGTTGAATTTTAGTTTCCATATGGGTCATGTAAATTTCCCTTTCCAAACGGCTGAGCTGCCGCTATTTTCCTTTTTTCAGGTCTGTATTATACTATATGTAACGGATTTGCGCAACCAGTATTTCTTATCATAGTATGCCGTTTTTAAAAGAAAACGAACCCGGCCGCCAGCAAATTTTTTTCGCGTGTCATGAAGATTCGCGGTCTCAACCTCTCATCCGCAAAAAAGAAGTTGACAAGACAACTTTTGGGGTGTATGATGCAGAAGTTGTGGTTTCAACTTTTGCTGTTGAGAAGGAGGTTCGCAGATGGTAGAACGGTTTGCGCGGTTCTCCCTGGCGATATTTGAAATTTCACGCTGCTGGCATAAGCTGGCGGCGGAGGAGATGGCGGCCTACGGCCTCAAGGGGGCCCACGCCATCTATCTGACTGCTATGTACCGCATGGAGGATGGGGTTACCGGCCCTCAGCTGTGCGAGCTGTGCGGCAGGGACAAGTCCGACGTATCCCGGACCATCGCCATCCTACAGGAAAAGGGATTTGTAACCAAGGAGGGCGTCAACCAGAGCCTCTACCGGGGCTTACTGAAGCTCACAAAACAGGGCCGGGCCGCTGCGGAGCAGGTCTGTAAGCGGGCGAGCCTGGCGGTAGGGCTGGCAGGCGGAGATCTCAATGAGGAGGATAGGGAGTGCTTTTACAAATCGCTGGAGTCTATTGCCGGGCATCTGCGGGAAATGAGCCGGGACGGACTTCCCAAACTCTGAAACCATCCTTTAATAAATTATTTGAAATGTGAGGAATCTTTTATGGAAGCTACTGTGAAGTCTGCAAATCGCTGGAAGAAAATCCTTCTTGGCGTTCTGGCGGCGGTTCTGGCGCTGTTACTGATTCTGGTAATCGCCGTATTCGCTCTCTGGCATAACGAAATATTCTCTCTGGCCAGCATGAAACTCCTCCGGGAACGGGACGACGCCCATTTGGATGGGGCTGTGTACATCATGGACGTGAAAGGCGGGTTCTACTTGGACGATTTTGTGGCCCAAGGCGGAGCTTCCAGCGACAGCGAACTCATCGACTTCATCACCGGCAAGATTACCAAGGGGCTGATACAGATGAACATCAGCGAATCGGAGATCGCCTGCTCGTCCTTTACTGCGGAAACCCCGGAAGGGGACCGGCTCTTTGCCCGGAACTACGACTTCTCCAAAACCAACACCTGCATCGTGCGCACACAGGCCAATAAGGGCCGCCATGCCTCCATCTCCACCGTGGACCTCCAGTTCCTGGGGCTGGATGTGAATCAAGATGTGACGGGGCTGGCCAATCAAATTACCTGTCTGGCGGTACCCTATATCCCTTTAGACGGCATCAATGACGCGGGCGTGGCCTGCGGCATCTATATGACCTACCAGGGCGGGGACGCCGTGCCTACGGACCAGCAGACAGACTGGCCCGACCTGACCTCCACCACCCTGCTGCGGCTGATTCTGGATTACGCGGACAGCGTGGAGGAGGCGGTGGAAATTGCCTCCAATTATGATCTCCATGATTCCGCAAAAACCTCTTACCACTATATGGTGGTGGATGCCAGCGGCAGAAGCGCGATTTTGGAGTGGGTGGGCGAGACCAACAGCACAGACACCGATGGGACAAAGCGGGAACTGGTAGTGACCTACAACGATGAGGACAGCCACATTGGTGAGGCAGAGGCTGCCAGTGATTTCCAGTGGGTTACAAATTTTATCGTTCAGCCCGGCTACTACGGAGCGGACGGCGAGAAGAAGGGGTATGACCGCTACCAGCGTATCGGACAGGAGCTTGCCTTGTGCAACGGTGTCGTAGAGGATGAGCAGGCGGCTATGGATATCCTGGCTATTGTAGGCCGCAGAACCTGGAACAATGATGACGGCAACGGATGCACCGTTCACAGCGCAGTCTACAATCTGACGGATAAGTCCGTGCTGTGGGTTCCGAATGAGCACTATGGAGAGAACGGAGCGGTTTTCCGGTTTGAGCTGGGCCGGTGAGCGGCGGGTGAAGGCTGGTCTGACATATGCGGATATTGGGTTCTCCGCAAAGTAGAGCTGCCGATACCACAAATAGGTAAATCAGCGTCAAAAGCTGTGGCACCAGATACCAATTTTTCTGCGTTTATGCAAAAAAATGGCGCCTGGTGCCATTTTATATTCATATAATACAGGTCTACGGAGCGTGGATTGCTTTCGTAGAGTTTATACGGTAGAATATAACCTGAGGTGAAAAACATGGACATCAAAAGAAAAAAAGAACTTCTGGACGCATGGAAAAACCGTTGCCCGGAAATGGGCGTTATTTCCATCCGCTGCAAAATCACGGGAGACTTGTTCCTGGGAATCTCCAAGGATACAAGAGCGGATTTTAACAGCAATCGCTTTAAGCTGGCCGCAAACGGTCATCCGAACAAACAGCTTCAGGAACTTTGGGATCTGCATGGCGAAAACCATTTTGAGCTTTCGATTGCCAAGGTTCTCGAATATGAAGATCCGGCGGACGACCACACAGAGGAATTGAAAACGCTTCTGGAGATATGTCTCGAGGAAGCTCCGGAGGCAAGAAGGATTTGGAGATGAATGAAAAAATTGTTGTGTTTGCAGACGGCTATGACCGCGTGGAAAATCCGAATATTACGAAGGATATTCAAGATTTTTCTCTGGCCTTAAACGACCTGGGGGAATTGACCGGAGAACGTCTCAGAACACCGGCCAGAATTATTGGAGAATTGGAGTGTTATTGAAATGGATTGTATGAAAGTAGGAAAGCTCATTCTCCAGCTTCGCACAGATAAAGGGCTGACACAAAAACAGATTGCGGATCAGTTAAATATTAGCAATAAAACGATCTCAAAATGGGAGTGCGGCCTGGGATGCCCCGACGTTTCACTTTGGGAAAAACTGGCGAATGTACTGGGGGCGGATATTCTCAAGCTGCTCCACGGTGAACTGAACCCCAACCGGCCTGATGTTGGGAGGATGGATCGCATACAGTTTTATGTTTGCCCTACCTGCGGCAATATTCTCACCAGTACAGGGGCCGCCTCCATTGCCTGCTGCGGGCGGCAGCTACAGCCTTTACGCCCTGCTGTGGCTGACCCCAGCCATGCCCCAGTGGTGGAAGTAGTCGAGGACGAGTATTATGCTGCTGTGGAACATGAAATGCGGCGGGAGCATTATCTCCTGTTTGCTGCGTGTGTAAATGACGACCGCGTCTGGTTTAACCGGCTTTACCCGGAGCAAAGTCCTGCCTTTCGATTTCCCAATATGCGAAACGGGGCAAGCCTCTATTTGTACTGCACGAAGCACGGACTGATGCGATATAGAGTTGATGCGTTGCTGAATTAAATCAGGCTGCCTCCTCTATACGAACAATTGGGAATTTAACTGTTCATATCCATAGATGTAATTGATAAAAACAACGGCCTGGCGGCCCAACAGAAGGTTTATAGACATGAAAAGGCGGTACAGCTCTTGCCTGGAGCTGTACCGCCTTAATCAAAAATATTTGTCTGTAACAAAAAATATAAGGATTTCTGACGCTTCCTATAAAAACGCGTGTGAATCTATGCGTCATTTTTTTCAATAAAGTCAACAGGAAATTGTTCTAAATTCAGTTCCAATGCCGCAAGCCCAATCCCGGGTTTCACCCGGCCGCCGTGGAAGTCGCTTCCACCGGTTACATGCAGACTATATTTATATGCCAACTCCAGATAAAATGCGGTCTGCGCCTGTGTATGTTTCGGATAATGGCACTCAATTGCCTCCAAGCCCATACCAGCAAGTCTTTTTACCAGAAGCTCCAATTGGCGGTCATCCAGTCCAAGCTGATAGGGATGGGCCAGAGAAGCCATACCGCCAGCCTCTTTTATGGACTGGAGACACTCGCCGGCGGACGGCTTGCTCCGCTCCACCCGCTGGTGAAACTCTTCTGTATCCAGATACCGCTCAAACGCCTCTTTCACACTGGACACACAGCCTTTTCTGGCCATCACCTGTGCGAAATGCGGCCTGCCAATAATATCTCCGCCAGCCGCCGCCTCTACTTCTTCAATAGAAATCTCTATTCCCTTTTCCCGCAAGAAGGAGATTAAACGATACTTACGGCTATCCCGGCTCTCTTTCATTTCCCGGCATAGCGCTGCTAAACGGGGGGACTCCGATGAAATACCATAGCCCAGAATATGAAAAGTGGGGTACTCTCTGGCGCAAAGCTCAATACCTGGTATGACCTTCAGTCCCATCCGCCTTCCGGCCTGCAAAGCCTCCGCCAAGCCATCAACCGTATCATGGTCGGTAATCGAAATTGCCTCCAAACCATGCTGCTTCGCCAGTTCAACCAACTCCGTAGGCGTGTACTGCCCATCAGAGGCGGTAGAGTGCGTATGTAAGTCCACCAGCATCAGACAAAACCTTCTCTCTGATAGACCTTGAGACAAGGCGCGGTTCCCCATAAATTCGGGTGGGGCAAACTAAGGAGCGTATGGGCTTTTATTGTCAAGGTTATCATTTTTATTTCTTTTGTGCCATCCAAATGCGCGTTGTATAAGGAACTGCGGGTTCCACGGCCCAGACTTTCAGACCAAATCTAGCCAATTCCAATGTCAAATGGGCAGCTCCCGCTCCTACGTCGCAAGCGGAGTCGTTTTCCTTCACCTCCGCGTATTTTAGCATTTCTGAAATCGCGCTTGGGGCGTAATCCGGACGATTTAGATACGCATCTGCTAAATTTGTATAATCCCACTCTGTCTTCATTGTCAGCCTGTTCCTTCCATTTTGTTTTTTTCTGCCCACATAAGGGCCATTTGCTCCTCTGGTGCTCTCTGCCCGTCATTTTCCAAAATCAGGTCCGGTGTTTTGGGTTCTTCCACCTGGAAATGGACCCCCGCTACGTCCTGAATCTCCCGGCTGTACAGGCCCTTCTGGTCCCGGCGGCGCAGTGTGTCTATAGACGCTTTTATGTACACTTCAAAATAGCCCGGGATATGCTCCCGATTCCACTCGCGCACACTGTCAAACATGGAGATTGTACAGCATACCACGGTTATTCCCTGCCTTGACAGCAGTTCGCACAGCCGCGCGTTACGCATTGCGCTCCTGCGCCGGTCCGCCTCAGTAAAGCCCAAATCGCCGCCAAAAACCGTCCGCAGCTCGTCGCCGTCCAGGAGGACCACCGGCTCACCCGTTTTTTTCAGTTCTTCATACCACAGCCGCCCGATGGTGGATTTCCCCGCCCCGGACAGACCGGTAAGCCAATATACACGGTTCACTTGCAGTGTCTCCCTTTTTCTATATCCATTCGCCAAGCACCTGGTCCAGCATGGATGAAACCGGATTTAAATCCCAGTAGCCCATCATGTACAGCGGTAGTTTATTGCTGAAAATCCGGCTCTCCTCAACCCCCAGACTTTTCAGTTCCGTCTCTATCGCTTCCCAGCAGGAGGCCGGCATGACGATAATATCGTAGTCGCGGTATGCGCCCGGTAATTTCTCAGGTGCAATGACCTCTCTGCCAAGATACGTTACCGGTCCATTTTGGGCCTTTTTATCGCAGAATACCAATTTCTCTTGTATCCTGCTGTCCAGGTGCCGCACAAGCCAATCCGCGTCGAGGCCCAAGCCGTACAAGACAACCTTATCCCTGCTGTTGAGTACAGATAGAATGTCCGCCAGCAGTTCCTTTACCTTTGGGTGCATTTCCGTTGGTTTCTGCGCTTTTCCTCTGGTCTCCATAATGCCATATTGTCTCAATTTCCGGACGTTCCCGTCCTCCTCAAGGTATCTCTCCCCGGCATCGGCTTCCTCTATTTGCTCAAAAACTGAACGATTATAAAGTTCTCTCAGATATTCCTGCATGAGCACGGCCCGCTTCAGATAGTATTCTGTACAGTCCTGTGCATCCCGGAATCTAAGCCTCTTCTCAATTTTGAATTCCTTCAGGAAGAGTTCTTGCAGTTCTTTTCTCGTGAAGCGGAGACAGCTTACATAGGGATAGCCGAATTCCCGTTGAAAATCAGCGCTGTAGATGCAGAGCCGCAGCTGGTCCAGAGCGGAAAGATATTCTGGATAGGTATTGTAAACAGGCTTTATGTCATACCCTGCGACAACATTGGAATCCAACTGATACGCGCTTCTTTTTCCCCATTTTGTGGTCTCCAGCAGCGTATCTGACCATGGGATCCCCAGGGCATTGCAGAACTTCCCCCAAGTCTCTCTTGGCTTTAATTTTATATCCTCAAAACGGTTTACCACCGCCTGCCAGTCGGGAACTTGAATGGGCTTAAGATAGATTCCCGTCATATTGAAGAGGTCCGTGATTAATGTGCGGCTGTTATTGTCCAGCAGATCTGCCGCGACAAACTCCCGGTCAAAATGCCTGAAGATACTCCCCCGGACGGTAACAGCGTTTCGTTTGCCATATACAAAAAAGCCGGTTATATTCGCCTCGTTCAGCCAATAGGCATACAGCTGCATTTTATCACGGCTTACATAGTGCGGTTCCCACCAGATATAGTAATCTGCAATATTGCCAATCGGTCTCCCCATCATCCTTGAATAGGCAACGCATAGTATGACGAACAGCTCCTGAGAAGTTGGGTGTTCGCCTGCTTTTTTCAAGAGTTCTTCACAGGCCTGGTCAAAGACATCCTTCTGGGGAAAAATTGCCGCGAACCTTGAGCCCAGTTCCGGCGTAATCAGCGTCCAGAAGGTCCGCATGATATCCGCTTTCTCTACCTCCGAAAGACGGAGGCAGTAATGAAACAGATGGCTCTCCAAAAAGGTGAATCCAAGGTGTAGAATGTTGGGATGATTATCCAAACAGTCATGTGAAAATATATTGCCGCTGTTTGTATTGATACATCCCAACAGCACTCCTTTAGGCCTCAATTCCTGGGGAAGTGCTTGAGGCTCAGTTACCTCCATCCCAATAAAGGACTCGAAGGATGTAAAATAGTCCGTATAATTTCCGATGCCTTTTTCGCTCAACGCTTTTTTACATGCTCGGACTTCCTTCATCCATCGGTACCACGACATGGTGTTGTAATTTCGCAGAACAACCGGAACTCCCAGCCAGCTTGAAGCCTCATCGATTTTTCCATCGATATCTTCATAAAAGAGGACTTCATTTTCCGGTTTCCCATTTTTTATAAGGAAGCGGCGTACCCGGCTGCACAGCAGCTCATCGCCAATCAAAACTACAGCCGCGTTCCTCAAGAGGTGCGCCAGCTTTGTACTGGGTACGGCCATATAGTCCTTCAGATAGAAGTAGTCCTCATCCCTCCGGAAGCCTTGATAAGCGTAATAATCCAGTTCTCCTCCCAAGACGCTGTTTTCGTTGTGGCAGTCGATTAAAACGCAGTCGGAAAACCGGCGCAGGTCGTTGTAAACCAATATTTCCTTTCCCAGCAGTTTCATTCCTTCGCGGTCCGTCTCGCCGTTGAGAAAACCCGCGATTTCAATATCGTGTCCTGCGAGAAAATCGTATGCGTCCTGCGTTTCGGCATCCGTCCCGAGCAATATAACGTTCCGCTTGCGAAGGATTCCCAGAAACTCATCAACAGTTTTTGATGTATTGCAAATCCTTCCTGCCTTTACATTCTCCATGTAGAGTTTAAAAATGCAGTCAAATTCCACAGATACAGTGCGCGTTGCCTCTAACCACGGTTCGCCGCTATGTTCCCAGGTCCCCTCCGCGTATATCTCCAGCGGATGAGAAAAGGCCGTCTCTTCCGCGCCCGCAATGTCTAAGAACTCCCAAAACGGACCGGCCAGTGCGACGGGAATGTTTCTGGTTTGCAGATATAACGCCGTCATACTGCGGATAATATGCCTCAAATGGCAATGCGGCTTCTGTGTGAACAAGCTCATCCAGCATTCGCAATTCTTGATTCGCCATTTCGTCCTGCCACGCAAGACATACCGGACGCCCCTGCGTATCTGTTACCAGCACGCTTTTTATAGTACCATGCTGGTCAAAGTACCTTTTTCCCTGCTCCCAGATGCTGTTGTCAAAAACAAGATGGTTTTCCTGGTCCTGCACCTTAGATGCGGGTCCGGATTTTAATGCGCAAAATCGTATCATTTGACTATTCCTTATTTAGAAAATTATTTTACCAGATACATACGGCTAAAAACACTTTTTTGCTGTCAGATTAACTAAGTTCACCATATAGCATAAAAATTTGGTAAATCTCTGCTGATACAGCTAGTAGTATAACTGGAAACATCTCATATTTCAAGTGGCAATTTGTATAAGATTATGCCCAAAGCTTGCTCATCTAAATTTTACACAGATTTTACACGATACAGGTAACAGATTTTACATCTGGCTGTTAGAGTACAGGTGTAAACGATAGAAAAAGAGGTGGAATATAATGGATATTTTTGACGTGCTTACCCTAATTGGCGGTCTGAGTCTGTTCCTATTTGGCATGAGCTTGATGGGACAGGCCCTGGAACGGCGGGCGGGCGGACAACTCCGTTCCCTCCTGGAAAAGCTGACTACAGGCAAATTGGCGGGACTCTTGACAGGACTGGGTGTCACAGCGGTGATTCAGAGCTCCTCCGCCACTACGGTGATGGTGGTGGGCTTTGTCAACTCCGGCCTAATGACGCTGAAGCAGGCGATTAACATTATCATGGGGGCCAACGTCGGTACGACGGTCACGGCGTGGATTCTAAGCCTTGCCGGAATCGACAGCGGTAACCTGTTCATCCAGCTGCTCAAGCCCTCGTCTTTTACGCCAGTGCTTTCCCTCATCGGCATTGTCTTTTATATGTTCTGCAAGGACGCGAAGAGGAAGGACACGGGCATGATTCTGCTGGGCTTCGCCACCCTGATGTTCGGCATGGAGACAATGTCAGGCGCAGTATCCGGCCTGCGGGATATCCCGGCCTTTCAACAGCTGTTTGTCATGTTCAAAAATCCGGTGTTGGGCGTGCTGGCAGGCGCAGCGTTGACGGCAGTCATTCAGTCCAGCTCCGCCTCGGTAGGCATCTTGCAGGCTCTGGCCGTCACGGGACAGGTCTCCTACGGCGCGGCCATCCCTATTATCATGGGACAGAATATCGGTACCTGTGTGACAGCCATGCTCTCCTCCGTGGGGGCCAACAGAAACGCGAAGCGGGCAGCAATGGTTCATCTCTCCTTCAATGTCATCGGAACGGCGGTCTGGCTGACGGTGTTCTGTCTGCTGCGGGCTGCGCTGCGTCCCGCGCTGCTGGATGAACCGGCCTCTCTGGTAGGCATCGCCATGGCTCACTCAGTGTTCAATGTCCTCTGTACCGCCCTCATGCTGCCCCTGTCCGGTTTTTTGGAGCGGCTGGTCAAGGTACTTGTTCCCGACACCAGAAAACCGGAAGTATTCGAGGAGCTGGAC
>CAMSIF010000084.1 GCA_947058885.1 uncultured Clostridia bacterium | reverse complement strand
GGGTTGTGTAAAAACTTTATATTTTTTTCCTGTCCTCTTGACGGGGAGCGGTTCAATGGGGCGGCTGCTAAAAATTCATAGCAAGCAGCTATCCGGATTGTTCGGATTGTTCGGCCCCAAGCCGATTTTGCGTTTAACAGCGGCGGGGATCTTTCTCCGCCGCTTATTCTATTTGAAAGGATTGATATGATGCCTGAATTTACAGCAGTAAACTTGCAGACTGTAGCGGCTGGTCAAAATGTTCTCCTGACAGAGACGCCCGTTGGCTGCGGTAAGGGCTATGTGACCCACCGGGAGGGGAGCGGTATCGTCACGCTTCGGGGGATTACCAACCACCGCCGCATCGTTTCATTCCATAGCTCCGTGCTGGCGCAGGCGGTGGCGTCCGGGCGCTGGGCGTAGATCAAGAGTTGTTCATCAAAACGATATTTCTAAAGCTGTTGTCAAAGGCGGCGGTTCTGTTATAAGCTCCCTTCAGAAACGAATCCTCCTTCTATCATTAGAAGCCTTGACGGCCATTAGCCTCCCTGCGACTCGTATTTCCGCAGTCCTACCCGCCACACCAGAAGAGCCGCGCCACCCAGAAGCACTACATACGCTAGTTGTACCCACAGGTATCCCCATTCCCCTTCCAAAACCCGCGCCGGCATATAGTAAACGCTGGCCAAAGGATTCCAAGCGAAAAAACGCAGCTTTTCCGGAAGAAGCTGCAACGGAATCAACTCCCCGGAAAAGATGCTCAGTATCCCCCAAAAAATATCCCGTATCGTTAGAACAGTCTTAATCCAGAAGGTCAGCAGTCCCAACAGAAACATCATAGCATAGAGCACTGTAAACCCCAAAAACGTGGATACCAGCAGAAGCAGAACTCCGACCGGGTCTGGCTGGCTCCAGAAACACATCGCTGCAACCAGCAGCAAAATACCGGTGGGCACCGTCACAATGACGCTCCCCATCGCACGGAAAAACCGGACAAAGGGATAGGAGACGGGACAAACAATCCACAGATCCAAATCTCCGTCGTTGATGTCGGTAAACACATCATAAACAGCCCGCATTGCGTGAGAGACGGCGGCCCGAATGAAAAGTACCACAGTATAATAGGCCATCAACTCGGAGACATCTGCGGCCAATTTTACACCACTCTCCAGAATCGAGCGGTAGAGGAAATAGTAGATCAGAAGAGAAATCGGGACGTACATCAAGGATGTGAAAAAATTGATGATATACTGCTTCATCTTCCGAATCTCAATGAAAATGCTTATACGACAGATTTTCATGTCAGCCTCCGTTGGACGCGTATTTTTTTATGGAGGTCCGGTAACTCCACCAACAGGCTGCCGCCGCCAGGGGCATTGCCAGATAAAGCTGCGGCAGTGGCTCGTCTAGCCCCAACAACAATACTGTGGGGTAATACGCCACCAGTCCCATGGGGATGATATAGGTTAGAAAAAAGCGAATAACGATGGGGAAAATACCCAAGGGGTACTGCTTGTAATCACCAAACTGGAAGATGAGATCTCTCAGGGAAGAGATGTTCTCCGTACGCAGGCAAAGGAATGTCACCGCTCCATAAATCATCTGGTAGTAAACCGTCCCCAGCAACAGGAATCCCACACACTTGAGAAAGCGTCCCGGTGTCAGCATTATGCCAAAACGGACCGTGACCAGTGCGATTCCAGCTAGGGCGATCAGAATCTGCTGGCACATAGGGACCACAGGAAGTGTCTCTCCCAGCCGTAGGAGAAGTGGGGAGCGGGGGAGGTAGAGATACCGGTCGAACTCCCCTGCCTGGACCAGATACTCCAGATCCCGCAGGCCAAAAAACAACTCCTGTACTCCGTTGGAGAGCAGGGCAATCATGGCTAGTATGTAAACGAACTCCTGACTGTGCCCGTAGGCTTCCTCGCCAGAAAACAGTACCGCCCAAAATAGCGCTGTGGACACAACAGAAACGAAAGCCTGCAAAAAGACCATGTAGATCTCATTGGGATAGGCTAGAATCCTTTTGACAGAAATTCGTATAAACTGCATCAAAATCTTCACAGCTCTCCCTCCAGCTGCTTGATAAGATCGCCCAAGGAAAGCCTCCGAATGGTGAAGTCGGAGAAAATCATATTGCGGAACAAGCCGCTGAAGTCGCTCTCTCGGATATTTATCGTAAACTCCACATCATCCCCTACCTCCACAGCGTTCGGGAAAGTGAAGCCTCTCTCCTTATATGACCGCTTTGGTATGCTGATTTTCCGATAGTCCTCCATGCCTGCAAACCGATTGAGGGCGCCGTCATAGAGTACACGCCCATTTTTCAGCAGGATGATCCGCTGGCAGAACTTCTCAATACTCTCCAGCTCGTGAGTGGTCAGCAAAATGGTGGTCTGGTACTTCTGGTTCAGCATTGTGAGAAACTGAAAAATATTCTCTTTGACCACCACGTCCAAACCGATAGTAGGCTCATCCAGGAAAATCACCCGAGGCAAGTGGAGCAGAGCGCACACCAACTCCGCTTTTTTCCGCTGTCCAAAAGAGAGCTTACGCACAGGAATATCCATCAGCTCCTGAATATTTAGCATTTGGTCGAACACATCAATACGCTGGCTGTAATCGCTGTCGCTGACCTGATAGACCTCCTTGTAATAGCGAAAGGACTCTTTCAGCGCGATGTCGTAAAAGAGACAGGATCTCTGTCCCATGGAGACACCAATCTGGGACAAAAACTCTCGTTTCCGTTGGACAGGGACAAAGCCATTGATCAGGATCTCTCCTTCCGTCGGGGTGAGAATCCCAGTCATCATCTTGATAGTGGAGGTTTTGCCCGCTCCATTCACGCCAATCAGCCCTACCCGCTCACCATCCTGAATCGTAAAAGAAATGCCTTTGACCGCATGAACGGTCTCTGTATTTTTTCGAAACAGGCTCTCCCGGTGCACAATGCTGTAATCCTTTTTTATATCTTTAACAGTTATCACTTTTAATGAAACCTCATCTTCCTATGATATCTTCCGTTTGTCATACAACGCTATCCCTTCTAAACATATACTAATAGGGACAATAGAAGAAGTCAATAGATTTTCTGTTACAAACTCCTCGTAAGGGGTCCGGCAAGGCGCATAGGAAATCAAAAAGGCGGTACAGCCCATGTAATCTGGGCTATACCGCCTAATCTGAAATTACTCCCTTACAACTGAAAAACTCTTTTCTGTGGGCCTGCCTTGCCGCATATGTAAAGGAAATGTTTGGATATCAGGGCTCCACGTTGTCGGGCTGGACTTCCTTCCAGTTGTTGAAACCGCCCTCCAGGGTGAACACCTTGCTCATGTCATAGCCGTTGGCGGACAGCGCGTTGGTGGCGGCCTGGGCGTATCTCTTGCCGGAATAGCAGACCAGAACCAGCGTGTCGTCCAGACCCTCTGCGGCGGCCTTCATGGTGGACTTACCCGCCTCGGCATCGCCGTTGACGGCGGCATCCATGTCGGCGCTGACTGCGCCGGTGATATGGGCTTCGGCGTAGTCTGCGGACTTGCGGAGGTCCAGAATAGTGTAGCCCTCTGTGCCCAGAATCGCCGCAGTCTCGTCGGCGGTCATGTACTTCATCTCCACGTCGCCAGCAGAGCCATCATCCTTGTTTTCGTTGTTTTCCTTGCTGCACGCGGCCAGTGCGAACACCATGACCAGTGCCAGCAGGAGCGAGACAGTTCTCTTCATGTTGTGTACTCCTTCAAAAATCATATGTTTTCCCCGCCGCTTTCCGCGCGGCAGCGAGCACAACTATAGCATGAAAGGCGGGTCGGGTCAAATCAGGATTTCCGATGGATTTAAAAATCCATCGAAAATCCTGATGCAAATTTGCGGGAAAAAGCTTTGACAAAGCCGCAGGCCATTGCTTATACTGGAGCACAATACTTCCGGACATGGAGAGGAGGGGGCAAACTGTTAAAATGAATAGACGGCGTTGGCTGATTCCCGCTGCTTTGTGTCTGACAGGCGCGGGGCTGGCGGTTCTCTTTTCACGTGTCTCCCCCGAGGTTCTGCATACACATTTGACGGCGTTGGGGCCTTGGGCCCCGGCGGGCTACATTTTTCTCTTTACGGTGCTTCCGGCGGCATTTTTTCCTGTGGCGGTTCTGGCTCTGGCCGGAGGACTGCTGTTCGGACTCCTCTGGGGCAGTATCTACACCTTCCTGGGGGCTATGCTCAACTGCTCTCTCATGTTCCTGCTTTCCCGGCATTTCGGGCGGGGCCGGATAGACCGGTACGTAACGGAAAAGCTCCCGCCCGTTTGGCGCACCCGGCTCCGGCAGGCCGGGGGACGGCAGGGCTTTTTTCTGCTGATACTGCTGCGGCTCATTCCAGCCGTGCCCTACAACCTCATCAACTACGCCTTTGGCCTTACGGATATGGGACTGGCTCCCTATTTGCTGGCCTCCGCCGCCGGTATCATCCCCGGCACACTGGTGTTTATCAATCTGGGAGACAAGGCGCTGAACCCCGCCTCCCCCGCTTTTTGGACAGCCGCCGGATTGCTGGCGGCTCTGCTGGCGGCCACCGCTCTGCTGGGAAAACGGCTGTTTCCAAATTTCACTGAAAATGGAGAAGAAACGGAATGAACGAGAAAAAAACCGCGTCCCCCAAATCCTCAAGCCGCCTGAAATGGTATGTTTTGGGTGCGCTTATCCTGCTGTGCCTGCTCTATTTCGCCGTTCCGCCGGTTAACGCCCGCGTCAACCGGGCCGCAGCGGCATTAGGCTCGGCTAACGTAGATACCGTCATTGAATATATCCGCTCTTATGGTCCCTACGCAATGGCCGTCTCCTTTGCGTTGATGGTGTTCTCCTCTGTGGTAGCTCCCCTGCCGGCCTTCCTTATCACGTTCTCCAACGCCGCTATTTTCGGCTGGTGGCAGGGCGCCATTCTCTCCTGGAGCAGCGCGATGGCCGGGGCGGCTCTCTGCTTCTTCATCGCCAGGGCGTTGGGCCGGGACACTGTGGAGCGGTTTGCCGGACGGGGTGCGCTGGCCAGCGTGGAGGACTATTTTACCAAGTACGGAAGCCGGACAATCCTTATTTGCCGTCTGCTGCCCTTTGTGTCCTTCGACGCGGTAAGCTACTTTGCCGGCCTTACGCCTATCCCCTTCTGGTCCTTTTTCCTGGCTACGGGTGTGGGACAGCTGCCGGCTACCGTCGTCTATTCCTACGTAGGCGGGATGCTCACCGGCGGGGTGAAGTATTTTGTTACAGCCCTGCTGTGCATTTTTGCCCTGAGTATTCTGGTTATGATTATAAAAAATATCTACACCGAACGTCAGACCAAAAAGCAAAGCGAAAGCCATGAATAAGTCCGGCTCTCTAGGCATGACCTGCCATCAGGCCTTGTCTTTCTTATCTCCCCTGATGGCCGTGTCCCAGAGCAGCGCGGTTTTTTGGCCCGGCTGTGCGCTGATGCAGCTGGACCCGGCCATCCTGATGAAAACGGCGGAGGTTCTCCGGCGGGCAGAGCCAAAGCTGGGCTTCTCCGCCTGCTGCTGCGGCCAGCCCACCCGGTATCTGACGGAAGCCGCCTACCCCGCCCGGCGGGACAAGCTGTCCGCTCTGCTGGGCAGGCGGGGCGTGGAGCGAATCTACGCGGTCTGTCCCAACTGCGCCAAACAGCTGGAGCAGCTGGGGGGCGTGGAGGTGCGCCGCGTCTGGAACCTGCTGGCCGGACACATCCGGAAAGAGGATATCACCGGATGGACAGGTGTTGCGGCTCTCCACGATCCCTGCCCTCTCCGTGACCAGCCGGAGGAGCTGGAGGCGGCACGGAAGCTGCTGGAGCTGGCCGGGGCGCGAATCGCGGAACCGGCGCACAACCGTGAAAAAACAATCTGCTGCGGCAACATTCAGATGCTTCGGACCCGCGATCCGGAGAAGAGCGGGCAGCTGCGCCGGCGGCGGACGGCGGAATTTCCACCGGGACTGCCGGTAACCAGCTGCTGTGAGGGCTGCCTGGACGCGTTCCGGAGCGAGGGGCTGGAGACCCTGCATTTGCTGGAGATTTTGTTTGGCAGAAGTAAAACGCGGGGCTGGGGCAACCGGCTGGCCTTCACCCGCCTGGCGCAAAGGAAGGCCGGTAATGGCTGAAAAGATTCCCGCCATGTTATATCGAGCCTCTTTTATACACAAATATAATTAAGGAGAAAAAGATGAAAAAACTGCTTGCGTTTATACTGGCTCTGGGGATGGTCCTGGCCCTGGCGGCATGCTCCGGCAAGGACGGCCAGCCCGCCAGCCTCTCCTCCGCCTCCTGGGAAGAGATCGTGGACGCCGCCAAGGGTACTACAGTCACTTTCTATGGCTGGGGCGGCGATGAGGACCGCAATAACTGGCTGGCCTCTGTGGCCGCGCCCTACATGAAGGAACACTATGACATCACCCTGGAGGTGGTGGGCATGAATATTGACGAGATTCTGGCCAAGCTGGCCGGAGAAAAGGAAGCGGGTTCCGCCTCCGGCAGTATTGACATGATCTGGATTAACGGCGAGAACTTTTATTCCGCCAAAGAAAATGGCCTGCTCTACGGCGCGTTCCTGGACAAACTGCCCAATACGGAGGCTTATATCGACACCCAGGACCCGGAAACTCTGAATGACTTCTGTATGCCCATTGAAGGCTATGAGGCCCCCTACGGCAAGGCGCAGCTGGTGCTATATAACGACAGCGCCGTCACGCCGGAGACCCCCTCCAGCGCGCAGGAGCTGTTGTCCTACTGCCAGCAGTACCCCGGCAGGGTTACCTACCCCGCGCTGCCCGACTTTACCGGCAGTGCGTTTGTGCGCAACATTATCTATGAGATTTGCGGCTGGGAGCAGTTCCAGACGATGGAGGCGGACTACGACACGGTAAAATCCGCCGTTGAGCCCGCCTTGGACTACCTCCGTTCCCTGAACCCCTACCTATGGAACCAGGGCAGAACCTTCCCCGATTCCTCCACCACTGTGGACGCCATGTTCGCCGACGGCGAGCTGGTCATGGGGATGAGCTACTCCCCCTACGGCGTGTCAGTAGGCATTGAAAACGGCGTGTACACCGATACCACCCGGACGTTCCTGTTTGAAAACGGCACGATCGGCAATACCAACTACATGTCCATTGCTTTCAACGCCCCCAATCCCGCCGGAGCCATGGTGGTCATCAACGCCATGATTTCCGCCCAGCTTCAGCTCTCCCAGTATGAGAAGCTGCGCAACCTGCCGGTGGTATCCCCAGAGAAGCTCAGCGCGGAGGAGAAGGCCGCTTTTGACGCGGTGGACATGGGCGAGGGTGTGCTGAGTCAGGACGAGCTCCTCGCTCACCGTCTGCCGGAAATGCCTGCTAAGCTGGTGCCTGTCATTGAGGAAATCTGGCTGAACGAAGTTGTTGGAAAATAAGGAAAGGGGTCAAACGGCGCGTTCCATCCGCGCCGTTTGACGGCGTTTGAGGCGTTATGTGGAAGAGAAGGACCGCGTATATTCTGCTGCTGCCCCTGGCGGGGGTAACCGTGCTGCTGACGCTTGCCTGCGGCAGCGTACTGGCTCAAAGCTTGGGGTATGTCCCGGCTTTCGGCCTCACCCGGCTGACACTGGACTACTACTGGGCGGCCTTATCCAAGCCGGAATTTTTTCCGGCCCTGCTGGTAAGCCTGCGCACTGCCCTTCTTTCAGCGGCGGCGGCCAGTGTGTTGGGGACAGGATTGTGTGCGGCTCTGGTCCGGCGGGGAGCCAGAGGAATGGCGGTACACCTCGTCCGCCTGCCTATCCTGGTACCCCACACGGTAACAGCCCTCTTTGCAATCCTGCTGTTGGGCCAGACCGGACTGCTGGCCCGAACAGCCTATTTCTTGGGGATTATCTCGGATTTCAGCCAGTTCCCTCAGCTGCTCTTTACCCCCGGTTATGGCGGGACCATCCTGGCCTACCTCTGGAAGGAGGTCCCTTTTGTCGCGTACTTCACCCTGGCCTTGATGGCGGGTGTCAGCAGTACCTTGGGGGAGGCGGCGGAGAACTTGGGCGCCTCTCCGCTGCGGGCGTTTTTCACTGTGACGCTGCCCCTTTCCCTGCCCGCCGTGTCGCAGGCGTTTCTTATTATTTTCCTGTTTGCTTTCGGGGGCTATGAACTGCCCCTGCTGCTGGGAGCCACGTCGCCCAAAGCCCTCCCGGTCTACGCCCACCTGGCCTATATGAGCCCGGAACTGCGCCAACGCCCCGCCGCTATGGCGCTTTATGGCGTAATTCTGCTGCTCTCCGCCGCCATGGCCGCGCTCTACGGCATCCTCACCCGGCGGCTTTTACGAAGAATAGGGGGCGGCGTATGAGAAAAAAATCCTTATTTTCCCGGCTGGCTCTGGGGACGGCGGCGGCCTGTATCCTGCTTCCGGTCTGCCTGCTGGTTTTCTGGAGCGTCACGGCCCGCTGGAGCTGGCCGTCCCTGCTGCCGGAACGCTGGTCCCTGCGCACACTGCGGGAGCTGTTTTTCGGCTCGCAGAATCTATGGCAGCTGTTGGGAAGCAGTGTGGCTCTAGGCGGCGCGGCGGCGGCGGTTTCCACCGCCATCGGCCTTTTTGCCGCCCGGGCCGTCGCGCTTTACGACTTCCCAGGCAAGAGTTTGGTCCGGTTCGCGTGGCTGCTGCCCCTGCTGGTCCCAGGGCCTGTGTTTGCCGTTGGAATCCACCTGACACTGCTGCGGATTGGTTTGGCGGACACAATCTCCGGCGTGCTGCTGGTTCACGTGACGGCGTCGCTGCCCTACAGCGCCGCTATTCTCACCGATGTGACCGCCGCCTTGGGCGGTGGTTTGGAAGAGCAGGCCGCCCTGCTGGGGGCCAATCCAGTCCAGGCGTTTTTCGCCGGAAGCTTACCGGGACTGATGCCGGGAATTCTCTCCTCTCTCAGCATGTCCTTCATCCTCTCGTACAGCCAGTACTTCACTACACTGATTGTAGGCGGCGGGCGGGTAAAAACGCTTGCCCTGACGCTGGTTCCATATATCCAGGGAGGGGACCGGTCTCTGGCCTCCAGCTACGCCCTGGCCTTCACCGGCTCGGCTCTGCTGGTGTTTGTGGTCTTTGAGGCGTTCATTCATCGCGGGAGAAAGGGGGATGGCGGAATATGAAGCTGGAAATAGAGAATCTGTCTGTAACACTGGAAAATCGAAATATTCTGGAGCGTGTATCTCTCCAGGTGGAGGAGGGAGAATTCCTTTCTCTCCTAGGCCCCTCTGGCTGTGGGAAAACTACGCTTTTAAAAACCGTAGCGGGAATTCTTACTCCCAATTCCGGCAGCATCCGTCTGGGAGGAGAGGAAATCACCCGTCTGCCGCCCCATAAGCGGGGGGTAGTCATCCTTTTCCAGGATATCCGTCTGTTCCCCCATATGACGGCGGCGGAGAATGTGGCCTTTCCTCTGAAAATGCAGGGAATCGGAAGAAAAGAACGGCTGAGATCGGAAGAGCACACGTCTGAACTCCAGTCACACTAAGATATCT
>CAMSIF010000083.1 GCA_947058885.1 uncultured Clostridia bacterium | reverse complement strand
GTCCTGCCGGACAGCAAGGACACGGTGTTGGAAATCCGGCTTAAGCCGTAAAACGCCGGTTGATCCCGGCGGAAAGGGGATGCGCGCTATGCGGGAGGTGGAGGTGATTCAGCACCCCCAGGTGCGGGGCCTCAGCGTCTTTTTGGACACGGTCGATTACCGCAGTCCCCACCTCCATAGAGAATGGGAGCTGTTATGGATTCTGGATGGGCAGATAGAAATCCACATCGCCCAAGGGGACCTGCTGGCGGAAAGAGATAGTCTCGTAATCTTCAACCCTAAGCAGACCCACGAATTCCACAAACTGGGCGCCAGCTGTACCTTTCTTTGCGTACAGTTCTCTCCCCAATTTTTCTCCCACGGCTTCCCCGCCGCCGAGGGCCTGCGCTTTGACCAGACGCTTCCCTCTCAGACAATGCCGGAGGCCGACTGCCGGACTATCCGGCGGATGCTGGCGGAGCTTACGCCGCCGTATTTCCGCCGGGACCCCGGGTACGAGCTTCTATGCGCCGGCTGTTTGAGCTTGGTCCTGCGCAAGCTGCTGTTGGGACTGCCCAACCGCGTGCTGACCGGGGCGGAGAGCCAGGAGCAGGAACGGCGGGACCAGCGGCTGGAACGGCTGATTGATTTTGTGGACCAGAATCACCGGCACAAGCTTTGTCTCTCGGAGTTCGCCCGCCGGGAGGGACGCTCGATGAGCTATATGTCCCATTTTGTAAAAGAAAATCTGGGGCAGAGCTTTCAGGACTACGTAGCCACAGTCCGGTTCCAGACCGCCCGGACCCTTATCACAGCAGGCCGGGACCGGCTGCTGGATGTATGCGCTGAGTCCGGATTTTCGGACTACCGATACTTCTCCAAGGCGTTTCGGGAACGGCTTGGCGTGACCCCGGAGGAGTACCGCCTTCAGGCCCTCCAAGCCGGTCCGGACGCCGCTCATGCCCAAAATCCCAGGTCGATGGAGCGGTTTTACACCAGTGAGGAGAGTCTGCGGCTGTTTGAGGAGCTGACCCGGAGGCTATAGCGGCTTTCGCCGTTTTGTCCAAAAACAAAGCGGTAGAATAGTCAAAAAGCCAAAATTTTTTATCCAGCTAATTCGTCTAATAAAAAATGTTGAAAAATCAATGCATGATTCCGGGTTATCCTATATACTAGCAGCAGAATAAACATGAGGAAACCGGCGAAAACGCCGGGTCCAGACTTTCATTCTGCTATAAGGAGAAAAAACAACATGGAACTGCACAATATTCCCGAAGTACGTCTAGGCGTTATTGCCGTCAGCCGCTCCTGCTTCCCCGCCGCCTTGAGCGAACGCCGGAGAGCCGCCCTTAAGGCCGCCTACGGCGAGAACCTCTACGAGTGCCCCATCACGGTGGAGAACGAGGTGCAGGCGAAGGATGCCGTCAAGGACATCCAGGCCCACGGTATCAACGCTCTGGTGGTCTTTCTGGGCAACTTCGGCCCTGAGACTCCGGAAACCTTGATTGCTAACTGGTTCCACGGTCCTATCATGTACGTGGCCGCCGCTGAGGGCGACGGCGACCTCTATAACGGCCGGGGCGACGCCTACTGCGGTATGCTCAACTGCTCCTACAATCTGGGCCTGCGAGGCAAGACCGCCTATATTCCGGAGTATCCTGTGGGGACCGCTGGCGAGCTGGCGGAGAAAATTCGGGATTTCGTTCCCATCGCCCGGGCCATTCTGGGCCTTAAGAGCTTGAAGATTATCGCTTTCGGCCCCCGGCCCGACGATTTCCTGGCTTGTAACGCCCCTATTAAGGCCCTTTACGATTTGGGCGTGGCGGTGGAGGAAAACTCCGAGCTGGACCTGCTGGTGGCCTACAACAAGCACGCTAACGATTCCCGTATCCCCGCCAAAATGAAGGAGATGGAGGCGGAGCTGGGCAAGAACAACCCCTACGGCGGCATTCTGCCCCGGCTGGCCCAGTACGAGCTGACTCTGCTGGACTGGATGGAACAGCATAAAGGTACCCGCAAATATGCGGCCTTTGCCAACAAGTGCTGGCCTGCTTTCCAAACGGAATTCAAGTTCGTGCCCTGCTACGTCAACAGCCGTCTGGCCGCACAGGGCGTTCCCGTAGCCTGCGAGGTGGACATCTATGGCGCGCTTTCGGAGTACATCGGCGCCTGCGTCTCCGGTTTGCCCACTACCCTGCTGGATATCAATAACACCGTACCCGCTTCCATGTATGAGAAGGGTATCAAGGGTAAGTATGACTGCCGTCTCAATGAGACCTTCATGGCCTTCCATTGCGGCAATACCGCCTGCTCCCTGCTGAAGAACCCCCACATGGGCTATCAGCTTATCATGAAGCGGGACCTGGAGCCGGATCTTCCAGAGCCTGACATCACCCGGGGCACTTTGGAGGGCAATATCAAAGCTGGAGATATCACCTTCTTCCGCCTCCAGTCTACTGCGGATACCCAGCTGCGGGCTTATGTTGCCCAGGGAGCGGTTCTGGATGTGGACTGTGAGAGCTTTGGGTCCATCGGGGCTTTCGCCATCCCGGAGATGGACCGGTTTTACCGCCATGTGCTTATCGCCAAACGTTACCCTCACCACGGCGCGGTGGCTTTCGGACATTGGGGTAAGGCCTTGTTTGAGGTATTTAAGTACCTGGGAATCCAGGATATCGCCTATAACCAGCCCAAGAGCCTGCCCTATCCCGGTGAAAATCCCTTCAACTGACGCGCAGGCCCCCATCCAACACCGGACGGGGGCCTTTACGCTGTCTGATTCATGGCCCCTGCATGAGAAGCCGGACCGCAAAGGCGGCAGCCACAAAACCGGTCAAATCCGCAAGCAGCGCCGCCGGAATGGCGTAGCGGGTTCTGTGAACCCCGGCGGAACCAAAATAGACCGCTATCGTGTAAAACGTGGTCTCCGTACTGCCCAGCATTACCGCCGCCACCCGTCCTATATAAGAATCCGGGCCGTGGGCGGCCATCAGCTCGCTGCCAATCGCCAAGGCCCCGCTTCCGCTGACAGGCCGGATAAACAGCATAGCGGCGGTCTCCGGCGGGATACCCAGGCGGTCCAGAAGGGGCGCCAGAAGTTCCCCGAACAGATCCATTGCCCCCGATGCCCGCAGCATATACACCGCCGTCATCAGCCCTACCAACGCCGGGAGAATGCGTATCAGGATTGCCAGCCCCTCTTCCGCGCCCTTTGATATTGCGTCGTAGACATTGACTCCCTTCCCCATGCCGAACAGCGCCACAAAGGCCAGCAGAAGAGGAACCAGCAGCGTTGAATAATCCATTGCATCACCTCCGCCAGAATCTGGAAAAAACCTTTGCCGCTATAACGCCGGCCGTTACCGACAACGCCGACGCCAGCCAAACCGCCGGCAGAATATCAAACGCACTCTGGGACCCCAGAGCCGCCCGTACCCCTGCCACCGTAGTGGGGAGCAGCTGAATAGACGCCGTATTCATTACAACCAGCAGGCACATCTCATCGGTGGCCCTGCCGCCGGACCCCACCGCCATCCGCCGCACAGCCTGTATGCCCAGAGGGGTTGCCGCGTTGCCAAGCCCCAGCAGGTTGGCGGATACGTTCCCGGACAGAGCCGCCAGAGTCTCCGGGTCCTTGCAGGCCCGGGGCAGCAGGCGTCCCAACAGGGGCCGGAACAGACGGCTCAGACCGTCCATCAGCCCGCAGGCTTTCATAATGGACATGACGCCGCTCCACAGGCACATCACTCCCGCCATATTCAAACACAGCTGTACCGCCGCCGCCGCGCCCTCCATGGCAGCGTTTCCCACCGCTCCGATGGTACCGTTAAGCATCCCATACGCTACCGACAACACGACCATTCCCGTCCACACCCAAGCCATCGCCATATTGGTCACGCTCCCTCTTCTTTTTCCGGCATCCTCAGGGGCCGTCCCTCTATATATAGCGCAGGCTGGACAAAACATGCAAAAAAAATCCGTCGCTTTCTATAGAATTCTGTTGAAAAGAAAGGCGTGGTTGTGGTAATCTTATACTGGGGTAGATGAACGCCTCTATACCCGAATCATCTGAATGGGAGGCTGTACCAATGAAGTCCACTGGTATTGTGAGAAAGGTTGACGAGCTGGGACGTATCGTTCTGCCTATTGAACTGCGCCGCACGCTGGATATTTCAGAAAAAGACACGCTGGAAATCTTTGTGGAGGGGTCGTCCGTAGTGCTGAAGAAGTATCGCGCTACCTGCATCTTCTGCGACAGCGCACGGGATATTACTATCTTTAAAGGCAAAAATATCTGCCCCAAGTGTCTGCGGGAGCTGCATAGCCTCCCCTCCGCCCAGGGCTGACGCCGCCAGACTACTGGCAGATATTTTCCCGTATATTTTCATTGCCTCGCGGAAGACTAGGCGCGGGGTGATAGAAATATGGAATTTGATACGTTTGGAAGAGCTTTTCCCACCGGCGAACCCGGTTTTCCCGACGAGACCGGACGGAAAAAGAAGCAGGACAAGCTTCTGATTTCCGGCGGTATTTTTGGTCCCCAGCTCATGCTGTTCCACAGCCTGGAGGACTATCCGGAGGAAAAGGACCCGAATCCCTAAGCAAGAAGAGGACGCGCCTGAAACCGCGCGTCCTCTTCTTATTCCGTTTTAGGGTGTGAAGCCCTCGAAAATGGGCGTCACTCCTTCCTGCTCCAACTCCTCCAGCACCTTGGGGTCCCGGATAGTCCAGCCCACCTCATGGACGCCGTAGAGCCGCCGCATCAGCCGCAGGCTTGGGCAGGAGCGGTCCCGGTGGTTGTACGCGATGAAGTCGGGCCGGGTAAAAAAGGTGGTCAGAAGCAGCGTCAGAGCCGCTCGCGCAGGCCAAGAGAGGAATCCAGTCTCACTGCCCCGCAGAAAGTTCTGCGCCAGCTGGCCCCGGAGAACCTCCGGGTACCGCTTCTTCAGCCGCAGCAGTACGGCGGGGTGAAAAGACTCTATGCAGTATGTACCTTTCCAATCTCCCAGCCGGGCCATTGCGGCGTCCGTGAGCGCACTGGCGTTGCCGCCCTCCGCCTTCAGCTCTACGACCAAAGGCGTTTTGCCCTCGAACAGCTGCAATACCTCCTCCAGCAGAGGAATATATTCCCCCTCCGCCCCTTGCAGAGGATAGCTTCTCAAATCCTCCGCCGTCAGGTTCTCCACCACCGCATCCCTGCCGCAGACCCGGCGGAGATTGCTGTCGTGGACCACCGCCAGGGCGCCGTCCGCCAACAGGTGTACGTCCAGCTCAGCTCCATAGCCACAGTCCACAGCGGCCTGAAAAGCGGCCAGAGAATTTTCCGGTACGCCTTTGGGCAGGTTGTGGAGGCCCCGGTGGGCATAACGGACCCCGGCCAGCTTCTCCCAGCCGGGCTGATTCCGCCGCGGACACAGAAGGATACACCAGAGAACATGAACCCCACAGACGCTCAGCAGGACAATCCAAAAAATTCGGACGATTATCATAGGACGGCCTCCTTATTTGTTTTCAAGAAGCATATTTCCTTTAGGAATCCATGTCCTCAAAGGCGTCCAGGCCGGATTTAACGCCAGCCCGGCTATCGCCATGGCGGACAAAGTGCATGGTTATAAAACTGCACGCGGTAAAAAAGGCGGCGTAGGGGAAGAGAATCTGATATCCCACGCTCTTCATCAGGGACCCCGCCAGCACCGGCGTAACAACCTGGGCCAGCATGGAGGCGGTGTAGTAGTAGCCGGTAAACTTGCCCACGTCGCTGCCCCGGCACATCTCCACCACCATGGGGAGAGAGTTGACGTTGATCGCCGCCCACGCCAGCCCTACCAGCGCAAAGATGAGATACATCAACAAATTGATGGACGTAAACAGAACTGTCATGACGAAGCCTGCCGCAAAACAGGCCGCCAGCAGAATAACGCCAGCCTGGATGGTTCTTTTCCGGCCCACCCGGGAGGCCACTGCGCCAATGGGAATATAAGACACTATCGCTCCGGCAGTAGCTACCAGCAGGCAGGTGGACGCGCCCCCCAGCCCCTCGCCCATTACCTGGGAAATATAGGTAGTAAACCAGGTGGTCACTCCGTTGTAGCCGATAAACCACAGAGCGATGGACGCCAGCAGAAATCCCAGACTGCGCCTGACTGGTACAGGCAGGGTCTCGCCGCCACGGCCGTCGTCCTCTGCCAAATTCCATTCCGGGTGGCGTTTCTCCATCGCCTGGTTCTGCGCCGCCAGCTCCGGCTCCCGGATGGTCAGCAGCAGTACCACTACGGCAATCACCATAATGACGGACACCACCAGAAACAACGGCTGGTAGTTCACATGCTCCAAATCCGCCACCTTGGCGGTAGGGTACAGAGCCGCCGCCACCCCCAGGTACAATACGCCGCCTACCGCGCCCATAAGATTGATAACGGCGTTGCCCTTGCTGCGCAGAGGTTTGGGCGTCACGTCAGGCATCAGGGCCACAGCCGGGGAACGGTAGGTCCCCATGGCGATTAGCAGCAGGCCCAGCGTCAGGACAAAAGCCGCCATTTTGAAGGGCGCAGCCTGCCGGGAATAGCTGTTGTCCAGAATTGGCAGCAGGTTCATAAGGATTACCGCCCCTGCCGTACCGGCAAGAATATAGGGTGTGCGGCGGCCCAGCCGGGTGCTGGTTCGGTCCGACAGGCCTCCAAAAAAGGGCAGCAGAAACAAGGCCAAAATGTTGTCCGCAGCCATAATCACGCCGGTCAGGGATTCGTCCATGCCAAAGGTCTCCCGCAGGACCAGAGGTACCACATTGTCATACATCTGCCAAAAGGCGGAGATGGATAAAAAGGCCAGTCCCACCAAAATCGTGCGCTTGCTGTTCAGTTTTCGTTCGTCCATACGCGTTCCTCCCCTCTGAAGCAAGTATACCACCTAAACGCCAGCCGTTCAACCCTTTTTGCACCACCCGCCAGCAGGCAAATCCCCCATTCGCTCTCAGCAGCAAAATCCCAACAAAATTTTCCTGGACCTTGTGTTATCATGATAAATCGGGTATAATTACCAGTTGGGCGGCGGCATTTACCGCCGGACCTCAACCCATCCAAGGAGCGAATTGTTCATGAGGCGTAACAGAAGAAGCACATCCGCCCTACAGGCGGCCGCCGTTCTCACGGTAAGTATCCTCTTTGTTATGACAGCTTTAATCGGTCTTTATAAGTGTTTTTCTAAAGAACCGACACCAGCGGCCCTTCCTGTTCAGAACATGGGCCCGGATTCAGCCCTGGAACCGGACGATTTGGCTGGCCGCCAGCAGCTGGACCCCTCCCGCAATGCCCGTAAGGAGCATTTCCATACCATCCTGGTTGGCGGCCTGGACGACGAAAACGGCGGCAGCGACACCAACCTGCTGGTGGCTCTGGACAGCCAGAATGGAACCATCAACGTCGTCAGCCTGCCCCGGGACACGCTGCTGAACGTCTCATGGTCTGTAAAGAAGCTGAACAACGCCTACCATCACGGGGGCTTTTCCCAGACTATGGACGAAGTATCCAGGCTTCTGGGTATCCCTGTGGACCACTATATCACTGTGGACCTGCGGGCTTTTGTGGAACTGGTGGACGCTATTGACGGCGTGGATTTCGATATACCAGTAGACATGGATTACGACGACCCGTATCAGGACCTGCACATTCACTTTCCGGCGGGTCCCCGCCATCTCACCGGGGCCGAGGCGCTGCAAGTCGTCCGCTGGCGGCAGAATAACGACGGTACCGGCTATGCCACTGCGGACATTGGACGTATCGGCACCCAACAGGCCTTTTTAACAGCGGTGGCTAAGCAGACCCTCCAGCTGTCAAAGCTGGACAAGGTGCGCGAGCTGGCGGAAATTTTTCAAACATGGGTAGATACGGACTTAAAGCTCTCCAATCTGATTTGGCTGGGCGAGCAGGCTCTGACCATCGGCAGCGGCAAAATCGCTTTCCATACGCTGCCCGGCGATGGGGCAGGCTGGTACAAGGGCGGCTCCTACTATGTCCTGGACCCGGAGGGGACTTTGGAGCTGGTTAACAACTACTTCAATCCCTACCAGCGGGAACTGACTTTGGAGGATATGGATATTTTGGTCCCCTGAGAAACCGCTGGACATAATAGGGCGGCAAAAGTAAATCATGCCGGTATCCGGCGGAAGCAAGGAGGAACGCGCTATGGCTGACATCTTACAGGGCCTCAACGCCGCCCAGCGGGAGGCCGTCACCACCACTGAGGGATTCGTCCGTGTCATCGCCGGGGCGGGTTCCGGCAAAACCCGGGCCCTCTCCCACCGCTTCGCCTTTCTGGTGAACGAGGTTGGCATTCTGCCGGGAAATATTCTCTGCGTCACCTTCACCAATAAGTCCGCCGGGGAAATGCGCCAGCGTATCCATAATCTTACCGGCGACAACGATACCGGCTATATTAACACCTTCCACGGCTTCTGCGTGTCTATTCTCCAGGAGGACAGCCACGCGGTGCAATATCCCAAAAATTTTCTGGTACTGGATAACTCCGACATCGACGCAATGCTGCAAATCATCTACGAGGAACGCGGCCTCTCCCTGCGCAATATGACCTATGCCAAGGCCAGAGAGATGATTGAGATACGCAAACTTTTTAAGGAACCGGAGTACTATCTGGACATGACGGACCTCTCCCTGGACGCCCTGCACGAGAAGTACGAAACGGCGTCCTCCGCGGGAGATATCATCTTTTACGGCTACCTATACCAGGAAAAAAAGTGCTTTGGTCTGGACTACAATGACCTCATCAAGTTCTCCCTCTACATCTTCCAGAGAAATCCGGATATCCAGCTGAAATGGCAGAAGCGGCTGGAGTACATCATGATTGACGAGTTCCAGGATATCGACTCCTTGCAATACGAACTCATGGAGGCTCTCTGCGGCTACCATAAAAATCTCTTCATCGTTGGCGACCCAGACCAGACAATCTACACCTGGCGGGGAGCGGACGTGCGGTTTCTGCTGGAGTTTGACCGGGCGTTTCCTGGAACGAAGACTATCCTGATGATGGAAAATTACCGCTCTACCCCGCAAATTCTGGCGGCGGCGAATTCTCTTATCGCTACAAATAAACGCCGGATAAAAAAGGAGCTTATCCCCACCCTCCCCGGCGGTACGCCGGTACTTTGCCACTGTGCCGGCACCACCAAGGCGGAGGCCCGCTGGATTGTAGAGCGGCTTCAGGAACTCCAGGAGCTGGGCGTCCCCTATCAGGACACGACCGTTCTCTACCGGGCGCACTATGTCACCAGAACCATTGAAGAGGCGTTTATGCGGGAGAAGATTCCCTATACAATTTTTAGCGGAACGCAGTTCTTTCAGCGCATGGAAATCAAGGACGCTCTCAGTTACCTGCGTATCATCGCCTATAAGGACGACCTGTCCTTCCTGCGCGTCGCAAATTCCCCCAAACGGAACCTGGGAAAACGGCGTATGCAATTTTTGCGGGAGTTCGCGGCTGAACGCCAATGTTCGCTCTACGACGCTCTCCTGCAAAATCTGGACCATGAAATTATGAAGGGTACAAAGGCCGGACAGTTTGTAAAGCTGGTGGAATCCTTTGCCGCCGGTTACGCGCAGCGGTCTGTTTCGGAGGTGCTCTCAGATGTTCTCAACCAGAGCGGCTATGAAAAACTGCTGCGCACTGAGGGCAGCCAGGAACGGCTGGATAATTTGGCGGAACTGAAGCAGTCGGTATACGAATTTGAAACCACCTGCGGCGAGGAGGTTACGCTGGAGCACTATCTGTCCCACGTGGCTCTCTTTACCAACAGCGACGCGGACGTTGCTCAGGACAAGGTGCGCCTGATGACGGTTCATGCGGCAAAGGGATTGGAGATCGGAAGAGCA
>CAMSIF010000082.1 GCA_947058885.1 uncultured Clostridia bacterium | reverse complement strand
GAATTATTCTGGAAGCCATGTTGGAGGGGTATGCGGAATACTATTCTGCGGAGCTCTCTGAAAAGGTTATCCGGGGACTGACCGACAATGCGCTGAAATGTAAATACAACGGCGGTACTGTTCCAATGGGATATTATATTGACGAACAGCAGTATTATCAAATCGACCCCAAGACTGCCCCGGTGGTACTGGAAATGTTTACAAAGTACAGCGAGGGGGCGACCATGCAGGAGCTTGTTAATCTATTGAACAGTCGGGGTATGCGTTCCATTCGTGGCGGGAAAATCACGCTGAATATTATGAACCATCTGTTGAAAAACCGCCGCTATATGGGCGAGTACAGTTATCGTGATGTAGTCAAAGAGGGCGGTATTCCGGCGATTATCCCGAAAGAATTATTTGAACGGGTACAGGAACGGCTGGCGAAGAACAAAAAGGCTCCCGCCCGTCACAAAGCCGAGGACGATTACCTTTTGACAACGAAGCTGTACTGTGGGAAATGCGGCTCCTTTATGGTGGGAGAAAGCGGCACAAGCCATACAATGAAAGTACACCGTTATTATCGCTGTGTGAATACTAAGAAAAAGAAGCTCTGCGACAAGAAAGCTGTCAAGAAAGACTGGATTGAAGATTTGGTTGTCAACTATACCATGAAAGCAATTATGAATGATGAAGTCATGGAACGGCTGATTGATACGCTGATGGAGTTGCAGAAGAAAGAAAGCACCGATCTGCCCCTTTTGAAAAAGCAGCTTGCAGAAACGGAAAAAGGTATTAACAATATGCTCAACGCCATTCAAGCAGGGATTTTTACTCCGTCCACCAAGCAAAGACTGGACGAGTTGGAGGAAACCAAAAGCCAGCTTGAAATCAGCATTTTGCAGGAGGAAATGCACAAGCCCCTGCTTACAAGAGAACAGATAGCATTTTTCATTTACCGATTCCGCAAATTTGATGTGACAAAGCGGGAACAGCGGCAAAGACTGATTGACAGTTTTGTAAATGCGGTGTATCTTTATGAGGACAAGATAATCCTTACTTTCAACTATAAGGACGATTCTAAGACTATCACACTGGAGGAAGTTGAGGGTTCGGATTTATCCGTACTCGGTGCACCAACTGAAGCGGGGTCGTTTTTCAAACTATTTTATCGAAAAGCGGCTCCTCTTTGCTCTGTAACCGTTGTAATGACTGGATTTTCTGAAAAGATTGCCTACAGTGCATTTCCGAAAATAAGAAAAAGCTACAAAAAAATATTTGTCCAGGTACGTTTTTTAGACACAGGTTTTTCACAAGCCTGTGTCTTTTTCTGCCCATAAAGTTCCTCAAATCGTACCGGCGACTTGTGTGCCAGCGTCTGATGGGGCCGTTGTTCGTTATAGAAGCGCACATACTCGTCCATACTTTTGCGAAAATCTGCCTCAAAGGAGTAGTCCCTTCGATACGCTTCATCCCGCTTAAACGAAGCAAAGAATGTCTCAGCCACTGCGTTGTCACATGGACGGCCAGAGCGGGAAAAGGATTGCTTGACACCGCCCTGCTGAAGCAGCTTAAAAAAGGTGTCAGAGGTATACTGCCCTCCACGGTCACTGTGAAAAGTCAAATCTGTGGGGCTACTCCGCGCTCGGAACGCATCTTTGAATGTAGCTGTCACCAAATGAGTGCTGCATTTGCGGGAAACTCGGTATCCCACTACCCTTCGTGAAAATAAGTCGATAATAACACAAAGGTATATCGCATAGCCCTTGATCTTGAAATATGTGATGTCACTGGCCCATATCTCATTAGGATTCGTCACGCTGAATTCCTGATGGACCAAATTGCGTTTCAAGTATTCCTGCCGACTCCGATAATTGCTTTTGGCGTTTTCGCGGATGCTGATCAGGTCAACTTCCCGCATAATCTGTGGCTAACTTTCTCTGTGGGACTAAGTTTTGTGCCAGTCTCTGCTCCACGGCGGACAGGCTGCGGTTTCCCGGAACATAGTCAAAGCCCTCATGGTGGCGCATGATTTCCGGATGGTCATGGGCCAGTGTCCCGGCCACAACATCGTTCGTGCTGTTGGCAAGGGGCAGATCGTGGGGTTTGCGCTGGCCCAGCATTTTGGTCAAGTCCCCCTGGGAGTCTACATCCAGTGCCAGAACCTTTTTACCTCTCATGGCAAGGCCAGCCCCCAGGTTATAGACAGTGGCGCTTTTACCAACGCCCCCTTTTTGATTTGCTACACTCAACACCTTTGCTTTCGCCATTGATGGGGCCCTCCTACTCCTAATAGATTTAGCCGCCTGCGGTGTAACAGTCGGCTATGTATGGGCATAGAAAAAGTCGCCTATTCTTTTTGGAATAGACGGCAACATGAATCTCCCTATTTCTTGCATTTTACAATATTTTTCGTTATAATAGATCAGTAGCAGGATTTATATGTCAGAGTAGCAGGCAAAATCATCTGCATTACTCCAGAAAGATCATAACGCCATTAAAGTTGGCTACAGACTTTTGACATCTTGAAAAAACGCTAAACAAGACATTAGAGAGGCATTGGGAAGGAGCTTTTACCCATGCTGTTCGATGAAAAAGATTTGAATGTTTTTAGCAGCAGCGAATCTCGCACTTACTTTAAAGAAATACTCCAATGGTGATACGCCCACACAATAGTTGAAAAAGGCACCCTGTCTCTACCAACTACAGCCTTTAATGCACCTTTACTTACAACCCACGTGCCGATTTTCTGCAAAAGGCTCAAAAGGCCAACATCATAATCCGTATAAAAATCCATTCCGCTACAAATTCCCACAACCCCATTGAAAGAAGCAACTTTCCCTCCCGCCGAAATGGCTGGCCCATGGTAAAATACACCGTTAGTGTGTACATATGTCCCCCGCTCGGCGCTTCTAATGTTGTTCTTAGTAAGTTCTATCTGCTCTTACCACCACCATTCATAATTTTTTGCAACAAAAAAGCCGTTTTTACTTTTGCCCGCTCGTTTGGTGTATTGAGCGGGCGTACTGTTTCCGCGCTGTGCTTCTAACACCATATGCTTTGCGAATTGGCGCACAATAGCCGGGGTTAAGTCCTCCAGCGTGTCTATCTCTGCAACTTCCTCGCAAAAACGCAAAAAGAGACCAAGGTTAGTACGATACCCCTTGATGGTTTTAGGGGTGTACTTCCTAACCTCGATCTCTATTAGATAGTCCTTTATAGCCGCCGAAATGCGCATAGCATTAACCCCCATTGTATAGCACAATAGCAAGGTCAATGTATAGCATCGCACATCAGGTTTTTACTTTAGCCAAAAGAAGTAATACATTAAATAAGTTGCAAAACTTTTCTATATCATCCGATTTCAGCAATAAACTGAGGTTATTCCTCCTGCTCCCAGTTGTGCCAGACGTTCTGCACGTCGTCATTGTCCTCCATCAGGTCAATCATTTTGGTCATATTCTTAATATCGTCTTCGCTGGTCAGCTTAATATAGTTCTGCGGCACCATTTCAATAGCGGCCTGCGCAAAAACATATCCCTTTGCCTCCAGAGCGGCGGTTACGCTGTTAAAATCGTCCGGGTCGGTCGTAATCTCAAAAATACCGCCATCCGCCTCGAAATCCGCCGCGCCGCTGTCCAGCGCGTCTTCCATTACCTTATCTTCGTCCAGGTCTCCGTCCTCGTTGTCAATCACAATCACGCCCTTGCGGTCAAAGCTCCAGCTCACGCAGCCCGTCGCGCCCATATTCCCGCCGTACTTATCAAAGAGATGGCGCACTTCCGGCGCGGTACGGTTCCGGTTATCCGTCAGCGCCTCCACGATCACGGCCACGCCGCTGGGGCCGTAGCCCTCATAGACGACCTGCTCGAAATTGTCGGTATTTCCCGCGCCGAGGGCCTTGTCAATGGTACGTTTAATATTGTCATTGGGCATATTGGCGGCCTTGGCCTTGGCGATAACGGTTGCCAGACGGGAATTGTTGTTGGGATCGCCGCTGCCGCCCTCCTTTACCGCCACAATCATCTCCCGGGCGATTTTGGTAAAGGCCTGGGAACGCTTCGCGTCCGCCGCGCCCTTTGTTTTCTGAATATTATGCCATTTGGAATGTCCTGACATGGCTTTTCAACTCCTTAAACATAGTATTGGACGACCTCTCTATGGGAGATCGATTTTTGTACCGCCAGTTCAGGGAACCGTTCCAGCAAAAATCTTTCCATCACCGGGCAGACCACGTCCTCCGTGGGGAAATGGCCCGCGTCAATTAAGCTGAGTCCCAACGCCTCGGCATCCAAAAACTGGTTGTACTTCACATCTGCGGTAATATAGGCGTCGCAGCCCCGCTCCGCCGCGAGCCGGAAAAACTCCCCGCACGCGCCGCCGCCTACCGCCACCCGGCGTACCGCCCTGCGGTTCTTGACATACCGGATACCGTTAGGCCGCAGCCGCTTGCGGACCAGCGCAAGAAAATCGGACAGGGGCATCTCTGCGGGTAAAACGCCCATTTTCGGGAAGTTCCCCTCCTCCAGGGCTTCCAATTCCTCCAGCCCCAGCCGCTGTGCCAGCGCGTCGTTGACGCCCCCCTGAGCCGCGTCCAAATTGGTGTGCATACAGATAACAGAGATGTTTTCCCGGACCAGCCGCCGCAGAAGCCGTCCCTGCAAATCGTCCTCTCGAAGGCTCTGTACGGGACTCCACGCGCAGTTCATCACCGGATGGTGGGCCACAATCAGATCCGCGCCGGACTTACCGGCCTCTTCCGCCACCTCTTCCGTTACATCCAGAGACACAAGAACCCGATGTACCTCCCGCTTACCGTCGCCCACCAGCAGCCCTACGTTGTCCCAGCTCTGGGCCAGGCTCTTGGGCGCCAGCTCAAAAAGGGCGTTTTCAATCTCGCGCACCCTTGGCACTCTGCCACTCCCCTTTCCTTTTTTCAAGCTCGTCAATGATATCGAGAAACGACTGCCGCCGCCATGCCAACGCCGGGTCTCTGGCGCGGGTCAGACCGCTGGCGGCCCTCCGCAGACGCAGAATACGGTCCTCCAGATAGAGGCCCCACAGCGGGTCCCGTTTCAGCAAAAAGCCGCCCCAGGCGTCTGCTTCACAGACGCCGCCAGCGGGAGGCGTCTGTCCGCCTTGCACTGTCAATATAGGGTATAACGTCCCCTTGTCCTGTACCAGACGCTCAGCCAAAACGGCATACCCGCGCTCCAGCAGCCACCGGCGCAGCGTCTCCGCCCGGCTCATGGGCTGGAGGAGCAGCAGCGCGCCGTCTCTGCTCCAAGGGGCGGCCTCCAAAATCCCGGAAATAGTGTCGCCGCCCATACCGGCAATCACGATAACGTCCGCCTCTCCCGGCTCCAGGACAGACAGTCCGTCCCCCAGACGGAAATCAATCTGGTCCTCCAGCCCCAGCCGGGCGGCGGTACGCCGGGCATGTTCCAAGGGCTCCCTGCCCACATCGGCGGCCACGGCCCTCTGGATGCGTCCCTCCAGCAGGAGCGCGGCGGGGATATAGCCGTGGTCCGTACCGATATCGGCCAGAACCCGGCAGTTTTCCGGCGCCAGGCTGGCAATCGCCCGCAGTCTCGGACCCAAATCCACGGATTCCACCGGTCTCCTCCTTTCCAGGACGCCCGGATAGGGACTCACAGGACAACCCATGAGTCCCCTAAAAGGGCGCGTGCTGCGTTACTTATTGGCCTCGGCGTTTACAGCCTCCAGCAGCTTCTCCACATCCACGCCGTGGACAGCGCAGGCCTCCGCCACGGTCTCACCCCGGCTGCTGGGACAGCCCAGGCAGTGCATACCGATGGAGAGGAAAATGGGAGCTGTCTGCGGGGCCATGTCAAGGATATCACCAATAATGGTATCTTTTGTAATGGTTGCCATGAAAATACCTCCAAATGTTATTTCTGTCTTGGCAGCATTAGTATACCCCAATGCTTTTAGAATTTCAATACCTTTTTCTGATTTGTGCACAAAACCTGGCGGGCTCGGAGAACACATTTTTCCATTCTACCCTGTCGGTATTGGCGAGGGGCTGCGTCTAGCCAAGGACCGCCTGGGAGAGAAGAACGTCTACTACATGAACCCGTCTTTTGACAAGTAATTCTCTCATAACAAGTAATTGGAAGAGGACCGCTGCGTATGGCGGTCCTCCTCTGCTATAAAACTGTTTCCATGGTAATTTCCAGCAAATTGCACAAGCGGACGAAAAAAGACTACGCTCAATTTATCACAACTCATCATTGCATAAATAATCATTATGATATAATATATATTCACACTTTGCAAATATAAAACGACACACCAAACGGAGGATGGATGGTAATGAATAAGAAAGAATATAAAAAAATTGTGCTTGCCTACTCTGGCGGGCTTGACACATCTGTCATTATTCCCTGGCTGAAGGAGAACTATAATAATCCTGAAATCATCGCCGTCGCGGCAGACGTGGGCCAAGGTGACGGCGAGCTGGAAGGGCTGGAGGAAAAGGCTCTTAAAACCGGCGCGTCCAAGCTGTATATTCTGGATATGGTGGACGAAATGGTGGATGATGTTATCATTCCCTCCCTGATGATGGGAGCTAAATACGAGGATTATTTATTAGGCACCGCCTTCGCCCGCCCCATTATCGCCAAGCATCTGGTAGAAGTCGCCAAAAAAGAACAGGCCGACGCCATCGCTCATGGATGCACCGGAAAGGGCAACGACCAGGTCCGCTTTGAATTGGCTATCAAGCGTCTGGCCCCCGGTATGGCGGTTATCGCTCCCTGGCGGGAGTGGGAAATCAAGGGCCGCGACGAGGAGATTGACTACGCCGAGGCACATGGCGTTCCGCTGAAGGTCAGCCGGGAGACCAGCTACTCCAAGGACAAAAACCTGTGGCATCTGAGCCACGAGGGCCTGGACCTGGAGGACCCGGCCAACGAGCCCAAGTACGACGAGCCCGGCTTCCTGGAGATGAGCGTCTCCCCCGCCAAGGCCCCCGACGCTCCGGCCTATGTGACATTGGACTTTGTCAAGGGCGTGCCCGTGGCGGTAGACGGCGAGAAGATGAAGGCCAGCGATATTATCCGTAAGCTGAATAAGCTGGGCGGGGAGAACGGTATCGGTTTGCTGGATATCGTGGAGAACCGGCTGGTTGGCATGAAGGACCGCGGCCTGTACGAAACGCCGGGCGGTACGATTCTGTACCGGGCTCACGAGGTGCTGGAGATGATTACTCTGGACAAGGATACCAAGCATATGAAGAGCAAATTGGCCGTGGACTTCGCGGACCTGCTCTATAATGGAAAGTGGTTCACCAAGGTGCGGGAGTGTATGCAGGCGTTCGCGGTGCAGAGCCAGGAGCATGTGACGGGACAGGTTAAGCTGAAGCTCTATAAGGGCAATATCATCACCTCCTCCGTGACATCGCCGGAGAGCCTGTACTCGGCGAATCTGGTCACCTTTGAGGAGAGCGACTTCAACCAGAACGACGCTACAGGCTTCATTAACCTCTGGGGTCTGCCGGATACGGTAGAGGCCCTGCGGGAGCAGGGAGAGCTGTAAAAACAAGGAAGCGGCGCGGACATTTGCGTCCCCGCCGCTTCCCGTATTAATAAAGAATGCGAGGGACAATCCATGAAGCTATGGGGCGGGCGGTTCAGCAAGGAGACCGACAGCTTGGTAAACGATTTCAACGCCTCCATCCAGTTTGATTTCCGGCTCTGCCGGGAGGATATCCAGGGCAGCATCGCCCATGCGCGGATGCTGGCGGACTGCGGCGTCATTACCCGGGAAGACCGGGAGAAAATCATAGCAGGCCTGGAGGGCCTTTGGACGGATATCGAGGCGGGGAGAGTGGAGTTTACCGCCGAAAACGAGGATATCCATATGAATATAGAGGCCCTTTTGACGGAGCGCATCGGAGAGGCGGGCAAGCGCCTCCATACGGCCCGAAGCCGCAACGATCAGGTGGCGGTGGACCTGCGGCTGTACCTGCGGCGGGAGATTGGAGAAATCACGGCGCAGATTCTAGACCTCCAGCAGGCGGTTCTGGAGCTAGCGGATCAGCACCAGAATACGGTCATGCCGGGCTATACCCACCTCCAGCGGGCACAGCCAATTTCTTTTGCCCACCACCTTCTGGCTTATGGTGAAATGCTGCGCAGAGATGTTACTCGCCTTCAGGACTGCAAGGAGCGGATGAACTGGTGTCCTCTGGGCAGCGGTGCGCTTGCCGGGACTACCTACCCTATCGACCGCTGGCAGACCGCCCGGCTTTTAGGGTTTGACGGGCCCTGTTCCAATAGTTTGGATGGGGTCAGCGACCGGGATTACGCTGTTGAGCTTCTCAGTGCGCTCTCGGTGCTGATGATGCATTTAAGCCGGTTTTCCGAGGAGATTATTCTCTGGTGCAGCTGGGAATTTAAATTTATCGAGCTGGACGACGCTTACTCTACTGGCAGTTCCATTATGCCCCAGAAGAAAAATCCGGATGTCGCGGAGCTGGTCCGGGGCAAAACGGGGCGCGTATATGGGGATTTGATGAGTCTGCTGACCGTTATGAAAGGAATCCCGCTGGCGTACAACAAGGACATGCAGGAGGATAAAGAGCCTGTTTTCGACGCGGTAGATACGGTAAAAATGTGCCTGCCGGTGTTTACGGGTATGCTTTCCACCTTGCGGGTGTTACCGGAAAACATGCGCCGGGCGGCGGGAAGCGGCTTTATCAACGCGACAGACTGCGCGGACTATTTGACTAAAAAGGGGCTGCCCTTCCGGGACGCTTACACAACGACCGGCAAACTGGTGAGCCGCTGCGGAGAGTTGGGAAAGCTTCTGGAGGAGCTGACATTGGAGGAGCTGCGGGAGATTTCTCCGCTTTTTGAGGAGGACGTATACGGGGCGTTGCGCTTGGAGACCTGTATGGAGCAGCGCGGGAGCTGGGGCGGTCCGGCCGCCGGGGAAACCGGGAGGCAGATAGCGGAGCTGGGGCAGTTTATCCATGAGTACCGCGCGAGGACGGCAAATATAATTGGCAGCATCCGGGGGGAGGGGAAAATATGAGCAGGCCGCTTGTATATATCGACGGCAAAGAAGGCACCACGGGATTACAGATTTTTGACCGGCTGGCGTGCCGGGAGGATATTGAGCTTCTTCTCATAGACGAGGATAAACGCAAGGATTTGGATGAACGGAAGAAGCTTATGAACACGGCGGATTTGGTTTTTTTGTGCCTGCCGGACGCTGCGGCTGTAGAGGCGGTTGGGCTGGTGGAGAATCCTGACACCCGTATTATTGACGCTTCTACCGCCCACCGGACGGCTCCCGGGTGGGTTTATGGATTTCCGGAGTTGGGCTGTGAGGTGCGCGAGGCTGTCCGGACGGCGAAGCGGGTGGCGAACCCAGGGTGCCATGCTACGGGGTTTATCAGCATTGTGTATCCGCTGGTAAAAATGGGCGTACTGCCGCGAGAGGCGGCGTTAAGCTGCTTTTCCTTGACGGGTTACTCCGGCGGCGGGAAAAAAATGATTGCTCAATACGAGGCGGCGGACCGGGAGGCCGTGCTGGACGCTCCCGCCCTTTACGCATTGGAGCAGGGGCACAAGCATCTCCCGGAAATGCAGAAAATCTGCGGGTTGGAAAAGCCGCCGGTGTTTGTCCCGATTGTGGACGATTATTATAATGGTATGGCTGTGACGGTGCCGCTTCATATGGAAGAGCTGCGGGGAACGGCGGGACTGCACAGCGTCTGGCAGGTGTTTAGAGACTTCTATGACGGGCAGAAGATGGTGCAGGTGATTCCGGGGCCGGCGCATGGGGGGACCGTTTCTAAAATCCAGGCGGCTGAAAAGAGGAATGATAACGATTTGAGGCTGATTCTGGCAGGAAATGACGGAGTGTTTACTGTCACCGCGCTGTTTGATAACCTGGGTA
>CAMSIF010000081.1 GCA_947058885.1 uncultured Clostridia bacterium | reverse complement strand
TCCTGCTTGTATGCCCGTAAATCAAGGCTTTTTTGAGATAATCAACCATTTTTAAGCAAAAAATTTATAATTCTCCAGGGGCAATCCACTGTCTTGAAAAATACTTTTAACCGGGAACATATAATGGTCGTATATAGCGCGGCGGATTACCGCCGTGTCCCCGCCCCGCAGGGCGTCTACCAACGCGCTGTGGATATTGAACTGCCGCCTGGCCAAACCGGCTTGATAGGCATCGCTGCTGATGCTGGCGACGATGCTGCCAAAATTCAGCTCCTCCCACGCCTTTAACAGCCTGGGCAGTCTGGATTTTTCTATGATAATCTTATGCAGCGCAAAATCGCAGGAAACCACATGGTTCACGTCCCCGTCCCGGATGGTCCGCATTTCCTCCAAAACCCGCTCCATCGCCTGGAATTCCTCGCCAGTAAAAACGCCGCCGCACAACTCAATGGACAAAATCTCATAGCTGGCCCGCATTAAGTACAATTCGTACAAATCCTCCGCCGTAATCTTTTTGACAGAGCAGCCCGCATTTCGGACATACTCCACCAATCCCTCGTGCTCCAACTGCCGGAGGGCCTCCCGAATGGGGCCGCGGCTGACGCCGAATTCCTTCGCCAGATTCTGCTCCACCACCCGGGTGCCTGGGGCGAGCTCCTGGTTCAGTATCTTCATCCGAAGGGCTGACTCGACGTTTTCGCGCAGCGTTCGATAGGACAGTTGGCTCATGGGGGTGCGTCTCCTCCCCGGCGGCGTACCGCCGCCTGATTTGGGATTATTATAGCGGCTCCCCGCTTAAAAGTAAATGCGCATCCTTTACGAAATTGAAGATTCTTTGCGCTGTGTCTGCGATTTGTGGATATCCCACAAAAATTTACCAGACTTTTCGGCACAAAACCGAATTGTCAACAATCGACAATCATGATATAATCGCTCACAGATTGTCTGCCGTCTGAATACGTGAGTGGGAGGGATATATATTTAGTGTTGTGCCAGCGGAGACCTATCAGACACTTTATTTCGCCACAAAATTTTAGGAGGATTCATCCCAATGGACAACAGCAAGAAAATAAAATGGTATGCTCTGGCAACCATGGGCTTTTCTACCGTTTGGGGATTTGGAAACGTTCTTAACGGCTTCATTTACTTCAACGGCATCCAGGTCATTTTAAGCTGGATCGTCATGTTTGCCCTGTATTTCGTCCCCTACGCCCTGATGGTGGGCGAGCTTGGCTCCGCTTTCAAAAATGAGGGCGGCGGCGTGAGCTCCTGGCTCCACCAGACCACCAACGCCAAGCTGGCCTACTACGCCGGCTGGACCTACTGGGCCTGCCACGTCACCTACATCGCCAGCAAGGGCAGCGGCGGCCTGAAAGCTATCAGCTGGGCCGTGTTCCGCAACGCGGAGACCTACGACTCCTTCCCCACTCTGTATGTACAGCTGGCCACTCTGGCGGTGCTGCTGCTGGGCTGCTTCATCGCCAGCCGCGGTATCAACCCCCTCAAGAAGCTGCTGACTACAGCGGGTACCACGATGTTCATCATGTCCATCCTCTACATCCTCATGATGTTCGCGGCCCCGGCCATTAACCCCAACGGCGGGTACGTGCAGATGGACTTCAGCCTCAAAAATCTGATTCCCAACTTCAACGTAACCTATTTTACATCTCTGTCTATCCTGGTGTTCGCGGTAGGCGGCTGTGAGAAGATTTCTCCCTACGTCAACAAGGTTGAGAACCCCAGCAAGGGCTTCCCCAAGGGCATGATCGCTCTGGCCGGTATGGTGGTGATCTGCGCCATTATGGGCACCATCTCCATGGGCATGATGTTCGACCCCGCCGAGATCAACGCCAACTTTGACGCCTACGCGGCCAACGGCTCCTACTGGGCCTTCCAGAAGCTGGGCGAGTACTACCACATCGGCGACACGCTGCTGATTATCTACGCCCTGTGCAATACCATCAGCCAGTTCGCCATTCTGGTTCTGAGCATCGACGCGCCTCTGCGTATGCTGCTGGACAACGAGCACACCCACCAGTTCATCCCCACCGCCCTCCAGAAGAAGAACAAGTTCGGCGTACACAGCAACGGCATCCTGATGGTCGTGGCCCTCGCTGGCGCCATCATCCTGGTGCAGTCCTTTGTTCCCGGCGCGGCCGCCGTGCTGCGGCAGCTCACCAAGCTGAACTCCGTCTGTATGCCCATGCGTTATATGTGGGTGTTCGTAGCCTATCTGGCTCTGCGCAAGGCCATCGACACAATCCCCGCCGAGTACCGGTTCGTAAAGAACCAGGGCGTCGCCAAGTTCTTCGGCGCGTGGTGCTTCCTGGTAACGGCTGCCTGCTGCCTGATGGGCATGTACGATAAGGATCCGTTTACTATGGCGCTGAACATTGTCACGCCTGTTGTTCTGACCCTGCTGGGCATTATTCTGCCCCAGCTCGCGAAGCGCGAGCGCGGTGCGCAGACGGTTACCAAGTAACAAAAATAGAGGAAGAGAAGCGGATTGAGGTATATCATACAACAGCGAAGGCCATGGCTGCAAGCCATGGCCTTCGTGCCGCTCCGGCGCGGAATCGTGATTGCGGCGGTGTCTTCACCTCAAAGTATTTTTCGCATGAACATTTCCATTGGCTGCTCAAGCGGCGTGCCATTCATCAAAAGGGCTCCGCATTCGATGTATCCTAATTTTCTATATAAATGCTGGGCGTCCTCATCCACCTGCGTTGATACAAGAACCATTTTATAGCCCTGCTCCTTCATATCCTCCTCCCATAGTTTCATTGCTTTTGACGCAATCCCTTTATTTCTATGCGTTTCTTTTACAAAAATAAGATTCAGAAAAGGGAGGCTGTCCCATAAAACAGAATAATGCATAAGTCCCGCCCGGATGTTGTCCGTCCAAATAATATAGCCTGTTTGGGTATCCACACGATTCTTATACTGCAAGTCATTGACATGAGAATCAATGCTCATTACAAAATCTTTATCGCTCATTTGCATATGCTTCAAGTTCATCCTCATCGCCTCCATAAACCGGAACGACCGGGCGGTTAAAGCCGGGGCCTTATTACCACATGAACAGTGTCGCCAGGCTGTTTGCCAATTTTCTGACGGATATCCTTCCGGATGCCGATGATATAGCAGACAGAGCCGTCCGGATGCTTCAGCCCCATGTTGACGATACTGCCGTCGTAGGGCTCCCCGTCAAATTCCGCGCGGACCTTGGCCCGGCCCGCGTGAAACTCCTCCCGCACATTGTATGGAAAAACGATATAAGCTCCGCCTTTTTGTTCCGCCGCGCAGATGACAGCGTCATATTCGTAGATTTTTTCTTCCATAGTGTTCTCTCCTCAGTCCTTCGCCGGAAACAGCCCGCCCTCCAGCTCCAGGATATCCTCCAGCGGAATCTTGGTTCCGCACAGCAGGACTAGTTCCCGGCGGATACTGTCCAGTTTTTTCAGCTGTCCGGCGGCGGTCACATACGTCCCGCCGTCCTTCTTTTTGTCCGGCAGAAAATAGGTGATTGAAATCTCCGGGCGTTCCTCCGCCGCGTCCGCCAGCAACGCCAGCTTTTCGTCCAGAGCGGCCTTTGCGCTCTCGTCCAGCTCCATCTTCTGACCAGTCAGCCGTGCGGTCTCGCGCAGGGCGTCTCCGTAGCCGGAGAGGGCCGCGAAGGGACTGAACTGCGCCGCCCGGTTGTGGGCGGACATACGGGGCCGCTTAGGGGAGACGTGGCGGGGGAGATGAATGATATCGTCATAGGGTCCGCTCACGCCTTATGCCCTCCTATTCTGCCGTTCCGGTCCTTGGCGGTGGCCCAATCCTCCAGGTTCATGCCCTTGAGAATGGCGTTTTTGCCGTGCTTCTTCTTGATTGCCAGCACAGCCCTCTGTATACGCCGCTCCTTGGCCTGTTGGGCGGACTCCGCCTCCCGCTCCGCTTGTTCCGCAGCGTAGTCCGTGAACAGGTCCAACTGCTGGATGGCTTCCGGCTCCGGAACGTCCGCCTCCGGTATCACGCGGTTTGCTGCCAGATACATCCGCCGCACCAGCAGATTTTTGTCCATAATACGGTCGTACAATGCCAGGGCGGCCTGGGTGATTTTTTTAGTGGACGAGGTATATTCCCCTATATTTTCCGAGCCGTGGGCCTGCTTTGGCACAGCGCGGCCATAGCGGTCCGCTGTTACCTCGCCGTGATAGGCTTTCCGGAGATTGACGTCCTTCAGGTTATCAATGTCGTATCCGGCGGTGAGCGTCATCTGGTCTGTCACGAGCCCCTTGTCCACCAGCTCCAGGGCCAGCGCGTCCGCCATTTCCCGGATTACCAGCCGGGCCTTGCCGAAGGGGTACGGATATTGCAGCACCTGGCCTGAGCCGATACTGTTGGATTCCGGCCGGTACGCCTTGATATCCGCGATGGTGCAGGATTCCCAGCCCCAGGCGTGGTCGATGAGCAGCTCCGCGTTGACGCCGAACAGCTTGTACAGCAGGTCCTCGTTGTGGTAGGCGGAGGACGGGCCCAGAGAGCACCGGGCCACGTCCCCCATAGTGTACAGGCCATGGGCCTCCAGTTTCTTGGCGTAGCCCCGGCCCACGCGCCAGAAGTCGGTCAGGGGCCGGTGGGTCCAGAGGGCGCGGCGGTAGCCCATTTCGTCCAGCGCGGCGATGCGGACGCCGTTCTGGTCCGGCGGGATGTGCTTCGCGCCGATATCCATGGCGATTTTCGCTAAATATAGATTTGTCCCTATGCCCGCTGTGGCGGTAATGCCGGTGGTGTCCAGCACGTCCAGAATAATCTTCATGGCCAGCTCCCGGGGGGAAAGGCCGTACAGCGTCAGATAGCTGGTGGCGTCGATGAACACCTCGTCGATGGAGTAGGCATGGATGTCTTCCGGCGCGATATATTTCAGATACACGCTGTAAATCTGGGCGCTGCGTTCCATGTAGAGGGCCATACGGGGCGGGGCTACGAGGTAGTCCACAGCCAGTTCCGGCGACGTTTTCAAGACAGCGGCGTCGGAAGAAGCGCCGGTAAAGACATGCCCTGGGGCCAGCCTCTGCCGCTGGGCGTTGACCTCCTTCACCCGCTGCACTACCTCAAACAGCCTTGCCCGGCCGGAGATGCCATAGGCTTTCAGGGAGGGAGTCACAGCCAGGCAGATGGTTTTCTCTGTGCGGCTCAGGTCCGCCACCACCAGGTTGGTTGTCAGAGGGTCCAGCCCCCGCTCCCGGCACTCCACCGACGCGTAGAAGCTCTTCAAATCGCAGGCAATATAGGTCCTGTTTTCCATAAAATCACCAGTTTGCGCTATCCATCAATTCTGTTTGGAAGTGTATCGCGGAGTTCCGCCTGCTTGGCGGGATTCCAGTCGGAGGGTTCGCCAATGCAATATCCGCCCATTTTCCGCAGGTCGCGGAAGCGATGGAAAATGCAGCTGATATCTACATAGTCCCCTTGTACGTCTAAAATGAGCTTTTCAATCGCCCATATCGGATATTTTGCGGTCACACGGCGAATATATACCGTTTGTTCCATCTCAGATAATGTTCCATTCAATACGGCCACCTGCATAGTCATCAGCCTCCTTGAAAGCCATTATATCGAACTATCCTGTCGAATGCAAGGGAGAAAGGGCGAATCCAGGCGGTCCTGCGTATAGTTGACAAAAATTTACCTATAGAACATATTGCTGCTGGTATCCGGTATGTTTCAGTCAGAATTGTCTGTTTCAGGAACCTGATAAAGGCAAAAATTTCCACGTCTATGCAGCCAGTATATTGTTTCTTCATCCGCCTATAACTAAAATGGAAAATGTTTCTGACCGCTGGAAGAAATGCAGATGATACGCACAGCAGAGAAGTAATTTCTGCCCTGGAAGCTCCAGCGGCCATCTCTCCGAAAGCTCCAGCGGCGATTCCAGCGTTTTTTGTAATGTAATTGTTATATTATATCCCTTGACTTATTTTCGCAATACATTATAATAGAGTGCCGTATATAAAATTTTCCTGGCCGTGCGTAGGGAAGGTGCTTGAGTTGCCTCCAGCCCCACGCCTTGCTGGGGCACGTAGGAGGGACAGTATGGTCTTCGGCAAACACATTAACAAATACTATCTGAAGTATGCCGGCTGGCTGATTTTAGGCCTGGCCGCGCTGATCCTTGTGGACTACATGCAGTTGTTAGTCCCCAACCTTTACCAGATGGTTATCAACGGTATCAATGAGGGCTTCGTCCTGGTGGACGGCGTCGAGGTCCCCTTTGATATGGATTTCCTTCTGGACCGGATCTGCATGCCCATGGTGTGGATTATTCTGGCAATGGTATTCGGACGCTTCCTGTGGCGGGTATGTATCTTCGGCGCGGCCATCAAAGTGGAGACCGGCCTGCGCAACGAGATGTTTGACCACGCCAAGGACCTCTCCCGGCAGTTCTACCAGGAGAACAAAGTGGGCGGGCTGATGAGTCTGTTCACCAATGACCTGGAGACTGTGCAGGACTGCTATGGTTCCGGTTTCCTGATGCTTTTTGACGCTCTTTTCCTGGGTATCCTCTCAGTTATTAAGATGTGGAATATGGACCCCTTGATGACCGGCCTCTCCATGATTCCCATGGCGCTGCTGCTGGCCTCCAGTATGGTGGTGGGTCAGTACATGAGTAAAAAATGGGACATCCGCCAGGAGGCGTTCTCCAAGCTCAGCGATTTCTCTCAGGAGAGCTTCTCCGGCGTGGCGGTGATCAAGGCCTTCGTCAAGGAAGCCAAGGAGCTTATGGCGTTCAAAGAGCTCAACAAGGAGAACGAAAAGGCTAACGTGGACTTTACCCGTTCCGCCGTGCTGCTGCGGATTCTGGTGACGCTGTTTGTGGAGTCTGTCATCTGCGTTATTCTGGGCTACGGCGGGTATCTGGTATACCAGGGGAGCTTCAACGCCGGACAGCTTATGGAGTTTATCGGCTATTTTAACGCCATTGTGTGGCCCATCATGGCGGTGTCCGAGCTGATTGACATGACCAGCCGGGGCAAGGCCTCCCTCAAGCGTATCAGCGGGCTGCTGGACGCGGAGCAGGATGTGGCAGACCGTCCCGGCGTCACGGAGCTGGGTTCGGTGAAGGGGAATATTGAGTTCCGGAACCTGACCTTCCGCTATCCGGACGGGGAGTACGACGCGCTGGAAAACGTGTCCTTCACCATCAAGGCGGGAGAGAACGTGGGACTTGTGGGCCGCACCGGCGCGGGAAAAACCACGGTGGTGGACCTGCTGCTGCGTACCTGCAACGTGCCCGACGGCACCGTCTTCGTGGACGGCCGCGACGTCAACGATGTTCCCATCCGGGACGTGCGGCAGGCTGTGGCCTATGTGCCCCAGGACAACTTCCTTTTCAGCGATACCATTGCCCGGAACATCGGTTTTACCACCAACGCCCCGGATAAGGACGCTGTTGCCGCCGCCGCCGCGCTGGCGGATGTGGATAACGACATCCAGGGCTTCAGCGAGGGCTATTCCACGATTCTGGGCGAACGGGGCGTGACGGTTTCCGGCGGACAGAAGCAGCGGATTTCGATTGCCCGGGCTCTGATGAAGGACGCCCCGATTCTGATTCTGGACGACTCCGTATCCGCTGTGGATACCAAAACCGAGCGGGCGATTCTGGATAATCTCCGGACCACCCGCGCGGGACGCACAACCATTCTGATAGCCCATCGCATCTCCACAATTGAGCGTATGGACCGAATCATTTTCATTGACGACGGCAGGATTGCCGCCATAGGCCGCCACAACGAGCTTTACGCCACCTGTGGAGCTTACCGGCATATGGTGGACCTGCAAAAACTTGAGGAGGAGGGAGAACGCCACAATGCATGAGTATCTGCCTATCCTGATTGTAGGCGCGATTATCGGCGTATTTACCGTCGCGTTCATCGCCGCCTACTTGGGCGTAAAAAATAAGAAAGCGGTTTTGGGCTTTGACAGGCATATCCCCGACGGGGAGATTATCCGGCGGCTGATGGTATACGCCATGCCCTATGGCCGGGAATTCCTGGCTGTGCTGGTGATTATGCTGGCCTCCATCGCCTACGATTTGGCGTCGCCGCTGATTGTGGGAAAGATTGAGGACTTGATTAAGGACCACTTTGAACCCAGCGCGCTGTTCCGGTGGGTGGCGGTCTATGCCGGGATTCTTGTCGTCTCCATGGTCTGTACCTACTTCCAGTCTATCATCCTGCAAAAGACGGGACAGAAAATCCTTTCCGCCCTGCGGCAGGACCTCTTTACCCACATTGAGAGCCTTTCCCACAACCAGCTGAACAAGATTCCTGTGGGCAAGCTGGTTACCCGCGTGGCCAACGACACCAACGCCATCTCCATGATGTTCACCAACATTCTGGTCAATATGGCAAAGAATGTGTTTATCGTGGTGGGCGTACTGGCGGCCATGCTGATGCTCAACTACGCCCTGACGCTGATGGTGTTGTGCTTCGTCCCCTTCCTGGTACTGTTTACCGTTATCTTCCGCAAGTTTACCCGGAAGGTCTACCGGGTGGTGAAGGACCGTACTACGGATATTAACACCTATCTCTCTGAAAACCTCTCCGGTATCAAGATTACCCAGATTTTCAACCAGGAGCAGCGGAAGATGGAGGAGTTTCTGGACAAGAGCAGCCGTCTGAAAAAGGCGAAGCAGGACCAGATTTTTGTCTTCAGCATCTTCCGGCCCATGGTATATATGCTCTACATCTCCTCGGTGCTGTGCCTGCTGTATCTGGGCGGTAAGGGGTATATCCGGGACACCGTGTTCATGGGCCAGACGATGACCAGCGCCACGGTCGTGTCCTTCTATCTCTACATCTCCAAGTTCTTCAACCCCATCCAGACGCTGGCGGAGCAGTTTAACCAACTCCAGTCCGCCTTCGCTTCCGCAGAAAAAATCTTCACCGTTTTCGACATGGAGCCGGAGATTGTGGACGAAATCGACGCGATTGAGCTGGATGAAATCCGGGGGGAAATCGAATTCCAGGACGTCTGGTTCTCCTATGTGCCTGGGGAGTGGGTGCTCAAGGGCGTCAGCTTCCACGTGGACCCCAAGCAGACCGTGGCGTTTGTGGGCTCCACCGGTTCCGGCAAGACCACGATTCTGTCCCTGATCTGCCGGAACTACGATATCCAGAAGGGACGTATCCTCATCGACGGCGTGGACATCAAGCACATCAAGATTTCCTCTCTGCGCAAGCACTTTGGACAGATGCTTCAGGATGTATTCCTCTTCTCCGGCACCATCCGCGGGAATATCGTGCTTCGGGAGGAGCAGTACACAGACGAGCAAATCTGGAACGCCTGCCGCTACGTCAACGCCGATTCCTTTATCAACAAGTTCGATAACGGCCTGGACGAACAGGTCCGGGAGCGGGGCAGCAACTTCTCCGCCGGACAGCGGCAGCTCCTCAGCTTTGCCCGAACCATCATCCATCAGCCGGAGGTCATGATTCTGGACGAGGCCACCGCCAACATCGACACGGAGACCGAAATCCTGATTCAGGACTCCCTGGAGAAGATGAAGAGCATCGGCACTATGCTGATTGTAGCGCACCGGCTGAGCACCATCCAGCACGCGGATAACATCATTGTCCTCTCCCACGGCGAGATTCTGGAGCAGGGCACCCACCAGGAGCTTCTGCACAGAAAGGGCCGGTATTACCAGCTCTACACCTTGCAGTACAGCAAGCAGCAGCTCCAGGAGAAGGGCGCGTAACAGACAGAGAGCCTTATAAGGGAGCAAGTCCGCCCCATTTACCGCCGCAGTCCGCGAGACATTCGCAGACTGCGGCGGCTTTTCATCTGACAGGCGTTAAAAAACAAGCCTGGTAAGGCGTAGACCTTACCAGGCTGAAGTTCTTTGTTTCCAGGTTGCTGTTCTGCATTGATTAGGGCTGCAAAATATATCTGGTTTAGGATTTCCAAGTCATCCAGATGCAGCAGGCGGGTGCGCCGGACCGGCTCCCAAACCTCCTTATTTCCATTTTGCGTATCCCATTTGATTTTGAGGGCATTGTAAGATAACAGCCATCATTGGAATTTGATAGATGGAGATGACCACGTGACATCACACCAAATGCGTCAGCCGGATCTTATCCTGCC
>CAMSIF010000080.1 GCA_947058885.1 uncultured Clostridia bacterium | reverse complement strand
TACACAACCGCGGACACTCTGTCCCTACACGACGCTCTTCCGATCTAGGAGGAGCGGGACCGTATTGCGGGACTGGTCATCAATAAGTTCCGGGGAGATTTGGAAATTCTTCGTCCAGGGCTGTCTATGCTAGAGGAAAAAACCGGGAAACAGGTTTTGGGCGTGGTACCGTACCTCCAGGTGGATGTGGACGACGAGGATTCTCTTGCGCCCCGTCTGGGACGTTCCCCGTCACACAAGCCCTTGGATGCCGCTGTTATTCGTCTGCCAAGAATCTCCAATTTCACGGATTTTGCTCCCTTGGAAGCCCATCCTCAAGTTGGAGTACGGTATGTGGACGACCCACGGCGTCTGGGAAACCCGGATTTCATCATCCTGCCCGGAACCAAGAGTACCATGAACGATTTGCTCTGGATGCGGCAAAACGGTCTGGAAGCTTTAATCCAAAAACTCGCCGGGGCCGGTACGCCGGTATTGGGCGTATGCGGCGGCTACCAGATGCTCGGCGCCGCGCTCCGGGACCCGGACGGCGTGGAGCAAACTGCCGGAGGCAGTCTGCGGGGAATGGGGCTGCTGCCGGTGGAAACCGACTTTGTGAGTGAAAAGTCCAGGAGCCGCAGAACCGCCGAAGTTCTATCCGGTCCTCTGGCGCGGGCGCGTCTGGACGGCTACGAAATCCATATGGGCCGGACGGAGGTGCATGGAGAGCCCTTCTGCGTTTTGGACGGCGGCCAGCCCGAAGGCTGTGTCCAGGGGAACGTCTGGGGAACGTACCTCCACGGCCTGTTTGACAGCGGGGAACTGGTCCAGCGGCTGGCGCAGTTCCTCTGTGAGCGGAAGGGCCTGCGGCCGGAAGCGGCAGAAGCGGTATCCCATGCGGCGTACCAGCAGAAGCAGTTTGATTTACTTGCCGCTGGTGTACGCCAAGCGTTGGATCTAAGGGTGCTTTACCAGATTATGGGGGTGGGATAAATGGAACAAAAACATGTTCTCCCAGCGGAAATTGAGCGGGAAAGTATGCGCATAATAGCGGAGGAATTATCCCAGCGGGGCATATCGCTTCCGGAAGAAAATGCCGCCGTAATCAAGCGGGTGATTCACACTACGGCTGACTTTGATTACGCGGAAAATCTGCGCTTCACTCCCAAGGCAGTCGAAAAGGGTATCGCGGCTTTGAAATCGGGCGTCGCGATTATTACAGACACCAATATGGCGAAAGCCGGAATCAGCGGCGCCGGATTAAAAAAGCTGAACTGCGAAGTCCATTGCTTTATAGCCAGCGGCGGCGTTGCGGAGACTGCCCGGCAAAAAGGCGTCACCCGCGCCGCAGCCTCCATGGAAAAAGCTGCGGAGGAATATCCGGGGGCGGTTTTGGCCGTAGGAAACGCTCCGACCGCTCTGCTGCGTATCTGCGGTTTGATTGAGGAGGGCCTGCGGCCCGCGCTGGTTATTGGCGTACCTGTCGGTTTTGTCAACGTGGTGGAGAGCAAGCAGCAAATTTTTAAGGTCTGCCAGGAGTTTGAGGTTCCCTGCATTGCGGCTATGGGCCGCAAAGGCGGCAGCAACGTGTCCGCCGCCATCTGTAACGCATTATTGTATACAGCCTTGGACGTTCTGGACCCGTCCCAGCGGCAGGCGCGGCTCTGATGATAGGAAAAATGAAGGCACAGCCATACGGCTATGCCTTCATTTTTGTATCCTGGCCCGACACTGTTCAGTTAAAACGGTTCTGCGCCTCCTGAACGCCCTGTTCCATAACGCACAGCGCGGCATCCACAGCCCGTTTCACAGCCTCGTCCGCCAGTTTTCTTTCCTGCTGGGAAAACTTCCCAATCACCCAATCAATCATCTCAAATTCCGGGTGCTCCGGCGCGCCGACCCCTACCCGTATTCTGGGAAACTGCTCTGTCCCAAGATGGGCAATAATATTTTTCAGGCCGTTATGTCCGCCCGCGCTGCCTCCGGCTCGGATACGCAGCTTTCCCAAAGGCAAGGCCACGTCGTCTGAAACCACCAGCACATGGTCCGGAGGAATTTTATAAAATCCCCCCGCCAGCTTCACCGCCTCGCCGCTCAGATTCATATAGGTCTGAGGCTTCAGAACCAGCACACGCTGCCCCCCCGCCCGGACCTCGCCGGTCAGAGCCCGGTAACGCAGCTTGTTGACCTTGACGCCCTCCCGGCGGGCCAGCTCGTCCGCCGCCATGAATCCAATATTGTGGCGGGTATTCTCGTACTCCTTGCCCGGGTTTCCCAGACAGACCAGCAGCCACTGGATGCCGCTCGTTCCGAATGCCATGGGTATCGCTCCTTTTCGGTATCCATACTTTTCTTGAAAGAAAAGTATCAAAAGAACTTTTGCGCAAAACTTCGTTTTGCTTCCGCTTCGCTCCCAGGTTAAATCCAGAGCTTAGAAACGGAAATCTCCTGATAAATCCGCTCAATGGCTTCAGCAAACATCGGAGCCACTGTCAGATACTTAATCTTGCTGCTGAGAGCGGGATCAATCGGCGCAATCGTATCCAAAAACGCCAGCTCAGTGATAGGACTTTCATTAATTCGGTCAATGGCCGGCCCAGACAGCACCGCGTGAGATGCGCAGGCGTACACAGACTTCGCCCCGCCCACTTCCACAATAGCCTTCGCCGCGTTGCAGAGACTTCCGGCGGTGTCTACCATATCGTCGAAAAGCAGGCAGTCCCGGCCCTCTACGTCGCCAATAATATTCATTACTTCGCACTGATTCGCCTTCTGGCGGCGCTTGTCCACAATTGCCATGTTCATATGGAGCTTTTGTGCAAACGCCCGGGCCCTGGACACAGAACCCACGTCCGGAGAAACCACCATCATCTCCCCGCACTTCTCTCCGAATTTTTTCGCGTAGTAGTCCACAAAAACAGGATTCCCGTACAGGTTATCCACAGGAATATCAAAAAATCCCTGAATCTGCGCGGCATGAAGGTCCAGCGTCAGTACCCGGTCCGCCCCTGCCGCCGTAATCATGTTGGCAACCAGCTTGGCGGAAATAGGATCCCGGGCCTTGGTCTTACGGTCCTGGCGGGCGTAGCCAAAGTACGGAATAACCGCCGTAATACGCCCTGCCGACGCCCGCTTCATGGCGTCAGTCATCACCAGCAGCTCCATAAGATTGTCATTGACCGGCCTGCTGGTGGATTGAATCAGAAATACGTCGGACCCCCGCACGGACTCATAGATGGAGGCGCACACCTCTCCGTCGGCAAAGTGGCCGATTTCCGAACTGCCCAGCTGGATACCGATGAGCTTGCAGATATCCTTTGCAAGCCCTATATTGGAATTGCCGCTGAATACCTTCATATCTTTTCCGTGAGAAATCATTTCCACATCCTCATTTCTTCGTCGTTGTAATCATTCTCCGTTTACAGGCGGCCCTATGCCGGGCCGCCTGGCCGTGCTCGCAATGGGAAGAGTTTTGATGCCGTTCTGATTTCACTTGCCGCCCTCTAATTCCCGGCGTTTCTGCGCCCAGCCGGGCTTGTTCTCCTGACGGACGCGCCCAATGGCCAGCGCATCCGCCTCCACATCCTTAGTCACTGTCGTCCCGGCGGCGATGTAGGACCCCTCGCCCACTGTTACAGGCGGGACAAGGTTTGTGTTGCAGCCGATAAACGCCCCGTCCTTAATAACGGTCCTATGCTTTTTAAAGCCGTCGTAATTGCTGGTAATCGTGCCGCAGCCAAAGTTCACGCCGCTGCCCACGTCCGCGTCGCCCACGTATGTCAGATGGCTCATCTTCGTCTCCTGCCCAAACGTGGCGTTCTTAATCTCTACGTACGCCCCCACCTTACATCCGTCGCCTACCTGACAGTGCGGCCGGATATGAGCATAGGGTCCCACATGGACATTTTTGCCAAGAACACTCTCAAAGGCCTGTGACGCGTTAAAAATTGTGCCGTCTCCGATGGTGCAGTCCACAACCATAGCGTTGGGGCCAATTTCGCAGCTCTCCCCAATAACGGTATTGCCCCGCAGAACGGTACCCGGCAGAATGGTTGTGCCCGGACCAATGCTGACCCGAGGGTCGATGTAAGTGCTGTCCGGCGCGAGGACATTGACGCCCGTATTCTGGTGGTAGATGGCAATGTCCTCCTTTACCGCCTGCTGAAGCCGGATAAGCTCCGGCACGGAATGGAAGGAAAGCATCATGCTCCCCACCGGCATCATAGCCTCCCGGATTTCCTCCAGCCAGCAGCCCTTGGCAAACTCGCCGATATCCCGCTGGTAGTCCTCCTCCGTACCCACCACGGCGGCCGTACCCGCCGGGAAGCACGCGGCCACTTCCTCGTGGTACTCCGGACCGCAGACAACAAAAAACCGCGTAATGCCCTTTTTCGTCCATGCCCGCATACACCAATTGAGTACAGGACAAAATAACGCTTCTTGCAGCATCAGCGGCTTTCCATTATAGGTCTGGGCGGTATCCTGGGTCAGAAAAATCACAATACATTTTTTATCCACTGGACGGTCCCCCTCCCCTAGTAGTATCCTTATTATAACAGAAACGGCACGTTATGCAAGTGGGATTTTCTCTAAATCCCTCTTTTGCGGATTTTTATTTTTTTGCAGTAATACCAATTGTACAAGAATCTCTGTTTTTCAGCCAAAATTTTCTGTACTTTTATAAAGAAGCTTTTTGAGCTGTTCGTCATATTGTAAAAAATCACGAAATTTCATCTGAAAATGCTTGAATTTCAGCGTGATTTGCTTTATAATGTGCGCGGTAAATTAAGGGAGGCAGCGTTATGCTTAATGTTGTGCTGGTGGAACCGGAGATCCCCCAGAACTGCGGCAATATTGCCAGGACCTGTGCCGCCACCGGAAGCCGCCTGCATTTGGTGGAGCCCCTGGGTTTTGACGTATCTGACCGCGCTGTGAAACGGGCGGGCCTGGATTACTGGCCTTTGGTAGAGGTGGCGGTCTATCCCAGCCTGGAGCGCCTATTTACCCAACATCCCGAGGCGGGCCGGGATCTGTGGCTGGCTACCACAAAAGCCCCCCGGAATTACAGTGAAGCGGCGTTTTCTCCCGACTGCTGGCTCTTTTTCGGCAAAGAAACGGCAGGTCTGCCCCTTGCTTTTCGCGAGAAACACCGCAGCCGCTGCCTGCGGCTGCCCATGATAGACGCCGCGCGCAGCTTAAATTTATCCAACAGCGCCGCCGTGCTGGTATATGAAGCGCTGCGGCAAAATGGATTTCCCGGTCTGCTGGGCGAGGGGGAGATGTCGGAAAATCCCACTTGAAAACACTGTTATTTCGCCAATCAAACCATTAGAATACTTAAGTTTGAAAGGAGTAATAAGAAAACATGAACTACAACAAGAAAACCGTTAAGGATGTGGACGTCAAAGGAAAAAAAGTCCTTTTGCGCTGCGACTTCAATGTCCCCCAGGACAAAGCTACTGGCGCAATCACGGACGATAAGCGTATCCGCGCCGCCCTGCCTACCATCCAGTACCTGCTGGAGCAGGGAGCCGCTGTGATTGCCTGCTCCCATCTGGGCAAGCCGAAGAACGGCCCGGAGGAAAAATTCAGCCTCGCCCCTGTGGCAAAACGCCTGGGCGAGCTTTTGGGCAAAGATGTGACCATGGCGGCAGACGTGGTGGGGCCCGACGCTCAGGCCAAGGCCGCCGCTCTCCAGCCCGGAGAAATCCTGCTGCTGGAAAATACCCGTTTTGAGGCGGGCGAGACCAAAAACGCCCCGGAACTCGCAAAGGCGATGGCCTCTATGGCCGAGGTTTACGTCTCCGACGCCTTCGGCGCGGTCCACCGCGCCCACGCCTCCACTGCCGGTGTGGCGGCTTACCTGCCCGCTGTCAGTGGTTTCCTGATTGAGAAAGAGCTTGAAATCATGGGCGGCGCCCTGGCTGACCCCAAACGTCCTCTAGTGGCTATTTTGGGCGGCAGTAAGGTGTCCTCCAAAATCGGCGTCATTAATCACTTGCTGGACATTGCCGATGTTATCATCATTGGCGGCGGCATGGCCTACACCTTCGCCAAGGCCCAGGGCGGAAGCGTGGGTACCAGCCTTTTGGAGAGCGATTGGCTGGATTACTGCAACGATATGACCGCGAAAGCCAGAGAAAAGGGCGTGAAGCTTCTCCTGCCGGTAGATACCCTCTGCGCCGGGGAGTTTTCCGCAGACGCCCAGCCCGTGCTCCACGACACTATGTCCATTCCTGACAACATGATGGGTATGGACATCGGCCCCAAGACTGTAGAGGCATATACGGCGGCCGTCAAGGATGCTGGCACCGTCATTTGGAACGGCCCCATGGGCGTTTTCGAGTTCCCTGCCTTCGCCGAGGGTACCAGAGCCATCGCGAAAGCTCTGGCCAGCACCGACGCGATTACCATCATCGGAGGCGGCGACAGCGCGGCGGCTGTGGCTCAGATGGGCTTTGCCAGCAAGATGACCCATATTTCTACCGGCGGCGGCGCATCCCTGGAATTTTTGGAGGGCAAGGAGCTGCCCGGCGTAGCCTGCCTGTTAGATAAATAAGAGCAGTTCATGGAGGAACCCACACTTCCAAACTCATGCTCATTTATTTTATATCTCGTTAATAAATAAATAGGAGAATGACAAACATGAACCGTAGATATCGTAAAACCATTATTGCCGGCAACTGGAAGATGAACAAAACCGCCAGCGACACCAAAAAGTTTGCCGAGGAGCTCAAAACTCTCCTGCCCCGCGCCAAATGGTGCGAGGTAGTTGTCTGCGTCCCGTTCGTGAACATCCCCACCGCCCTGAAGGTCTTCAAGGACCTGCGGGTATCTGTGGGCGCGGAAAACCTCTACTACGAGCCCAGCGGCGCGTATACTGGCGAAGTGTCCGCCGAGATGCTTAAGGACTTGGGCGTCAAATACGTTATCATCGGCCACAGCGAACGCCGCCAGTATTTTGGCGAAACCGACATCACCGTCAACAAGAAGGTCCACGCCGCCCTGGAGGCCGGGCTGCACCCCATTATCTGCGTGGGAGAGAGCCTGGAGCAGCGGGACATGGGCGTAACCCTGGAACTCATCGCGCTCCAGGTGAAGAGCGCGCTGGCGGGCGTTTCCCCGGAGAAGGTCCGCAAGTGCGTCGTCGCCTATGAGCCCATCTGGGCTATCGGCACCGGCCGCACCGCCACCGCCGAGCAGGCCGCCGAGGTCTGCACCGCCATCCGCGCCTGTATCCGCAACCTCTATGGCGCACGGGTGGCCCGCTCTATCACCATCCAGTACGGCGGGTCCATGAACCCGAAGAACGCCGCGGAACTCCTGGCTCAGCCCGACGTAGACGGCGGCCTCATCGGCGGCGCCGCGCTGAAGCCCGATCAGTTCGTGGAGATTATCAACGCCGCAAATCAGGAGTAATTTCCCGCCAGCAGTACCCGCGACAAGGCGGGTACTGCCCTTTGCGGGAGGAAATCTGATATGGAATCGAGGTTATTATGAATAAGACACCCACCACTTTGATCATCATGGACGGCTTTGGCCTGCGGTCTGATACAGGAGGCAACGCCGTCGTCCACGCCAAAACCCCGGTGCTGGACCGGCTCTTCGCTGAATGCGCCCACACCACCCTCTCCGCCTCCGGGCTGGACGTGGGCCTGCCCGACGGGCAGATGGGCAACAGTGAGGTGGGCCACACCAATATCGGCGGCGGCCGGGTGGTGTTCCAGGACCTGCCCCGGATTACCCGGTCCATTGAGGACGGCAGCTTCTTTGAGAACCCCGCCTACTGCGCCGCCATGGATTCCTGTAAGGAAAAGGGCAGCACTCTGCATCTCTACGGGCTCCTCTCCGACGGCGGCGTTCACTCCCATACCACCCATTTGTGGGCCCTGCTGGAGATGGCCAAACGCCGGGGACTGGAGAAGGTCTATATCCACGCCTTTTTGGATGGACGGGACGTGTCCCCCACCAGCGGCAAGGGGTTTGTTGCCGAGACTATGGAGAAGTGCAAGGAAATTGGCGTGGGCAAAATCGCCACAGTGATGGGCCGCTATTACGCCATGGACCGCGACAAACGCTGGGACCGGGTGGAGCAGGCCTATGACGCTATGGTCTACGGCCAGGGCATCCAGAACCGGGACCCTGTGGACGCGGTGGCCAAGAGCTACGCGAACGGCGTTACAGACGAATTCGTGGAACCTGTGGTCTGCGACGGCGATGGCGCGATTTCCGACAACGACAGCATTATTTTCTTCAACTTCCGTCCCGACCGGGCCAGGGAGATTACCAGAGTGTTCGTAGATCCCGCCTTCGACGGCTTCCAGCGGGAGTTTTTCCCCTTGACCTATGTCTGCACCACGGAGTATGACGCCACCATGCCTAACGTGCAGGTGGCCTTCCCGCGAAACCTGGTAAATAACGGCTTGGGCGAATATCTCAGCAAAATGGGCATGACGCAGCTGCGCATTGCGGAAACAGAGAAATACGCCCATGTCACGTTCTTCTTCAATGGCGGCTCTGAGGCCGTCTTTCCCGGCGAAGACCGCGTGCTGGTCCCCTCCCCCAAGGTGGCTACCTATGATCTCCAGCCGGAGATGAGCGCTGTGGAGGTGACGGACAAGTGCGTGGAACGGATTGAGTCCGGGGCCTACGACGTGATTATTCTTAACTTTGCTAACTGCGACATGGTGGGTCACACCGGCATATACGACGCCGCTGTGAAGGCAGTGGAAACTGTGGACGCCTGCGTTGGCCGGGTCGTAGAGGCCACCCGCGCTATGGGCGGTATTGCTATGGTCACCGCCGACCACGGCAACGCCGAGGAGATGCGCAAGGAGGACGGCTCCCCCATGACCGCCCATACCACCAATTTGGTGCCGTTTATTCTGGTGGGCATAGACGCCAAGCTCCACCCGGGACGTTTGGCGGATATCTCCCCTACGATTCTGGATATTATGGGCCTGGAACGCCCAGCTGAAATGGATGGGAAAAGCTTGATTGGCTGATAGCCTGCCTGCGGCGGGAGGGGGCGCTTCCCCTCCCGTCCTTTGTTTTTCCGCCGGACTTACATCAGGAAATCTCTATTATTTGAGGAGGACGATATATGAACGCAGAATTTTATGTAAACAACCGGAACCGCCTGGCCGCCATGCTGGGCGACAGCAGTGTGGTCATGCTGTACTCCGGAACCGCGCCGGTAAAAAGCAACGACGAGGAGATGCACCCGTTTCCCGTGAACCGCAATTTTTACTACCTCACGGGCATCGACCGGCAGAACGTCTGGCTGATGCTGTCCAAGTCCGCAGAAGGGGCTTCGGCAGTCCTGTTTATTGACGAACCTGACGAGGAGATCATCAAGTGGAACGGCAAAATGCTGACCCGCGAAGAGGCCAGCCAGCAGAGCGGTATCAAAGCCGCCAATATCCACTACATGCAGGACATGGACCGGTATGTCTCCTCCTGGATGGCCCACCGCGCGACAGAGGTGTATTTCTCCCTGGACCGCCTTTCGCTGCGCGCCGCCCCCACCAGAGCCGAGGAGTACGCCAAACTCCTGCGGGAAAAATTCCCCGCGCTGCAAATCAAAAACATCGCCCGCTCTGTCTCCTCCCTTCGGGCTGTCAAAACTCCGGAGGAAATCGCGTGCATACGTAAGGCGGGAGACGTGACCATCGAGGCCCTCAAGCAGATGCTGAAAACCGCCCGCCCCGGCGAATATGAGTACCAGTGGGCGGCGGACTTCGAGCACTATGTGGCCCGCAATGGCCTGCGTCTGGGCTTTCAGACCATCGCCGCATCCGGCGATAACGCGGTGATGCTCCATTACTCCGACAACAACTGCGTCGCAAAGGACGGCAGCCTGCTGCTGGTGGACCTGGGAGCGGAATACCAGTATTATTCCGCAGACATCTCCCGCACCTTCCCGATTAACGGAAAATTTACCGCCCGTCAGAAGGAGCTCTTCTGTATCGTCCGCGAAGCCATGGAGGAGGCCAAGGATAAAATGCGGCCCGGCGTGTCCACGCGGGAAGCGGACAAGGCTGTGACCGATTTCTATAAAAAGGCGCTGCGCACAGCAAAGCTTATCAACGACGACAGCGATGTGAGAAAATATCTCTACCACAGATCGGAAGAGCACACGTCTGAACTCCAGTCACACTCA
>CAMSIF010000079.1 GCA_947058885.1 uncultured Clostridia bacterium | reverse complement strand
CTATATATTGTCTGGCTTTGTCCGCTGTGCTGACTGTAAAAAGGCGATGCGGCGAAAAACCGCCCGCAATCTGGCTTACTATGCTTGCCGCACGTTTACTGACAAAAAGACTTGCAGTAAACATTCTATCCGGCAGGACAAGCTGGAAGAAGCGGTTTTAGCTGCCCTGCAAGTGCAGATCGCATTGGTAGACGAACTGTCGGAAGAAATCGAGCGGATAAACAGCGCTCCTGTTATCAACCGGGAAAACAAGCGGTTGACCCTTGCGCTGAAGCAGGCAGAGAAACAGCTAAAGCAATATCATGACGCTTCCGACAGCTTGTACCTTGATTGGAAAAGCGGCGACATTACCAAAGAGGAATACCGCCGCTTAAAGGGCAAGATTGCCGGGCAGATTGCCCAGCTTGAACAAAACATTTCTTATCTAAAAGAGGAAGTGCAAGTGATGGCTGACGGCATCGACACCGACGACCCCTATCTTACTGCTTTTCTAAAGCACAAGAATATCCAAACCCTTAATCGCGGTATCGTGGTGGAATTGGTCAATATGGTTTGGGTGCATGAAAACGGGGAAATAACGGTGGACTTCAATTTTGCCGACGAGTATCAACGCATACTTGATTACATTGAGAACAATCACAACATTCTTACGGTGATAGAGCGAAAGCCCGCGATATAGCAGGCTTAACGCCCCATCATCAAGCAAGAGCTATTGTTGTGCATAAATAAGCGGCGCAGTAGCACCCGTGGCGCCTGCCGCTCCCGGAGCGCCGTCCGCGCCGGTGGGTCCAGTGGGGCCGGCGGGGCCAGGGACACCATCCGCCCCAGTAGGCCCGGTAGGTCCGGCGGGCCCGATTGCGCCGTCCGCGCCAGTCGCGCCAGTAGGTCCGGTGGGTCCGGTAGGCCCAGTAACGCCGCTGGGTGAGGAGGACAACGCGCCTTCCATCTTCGCCTTCAGAAACAGCTGATTATACATGGTTGTTTCCAAAACATCCCGCACGCTTTCGTTTACGGCAAGAACGTCGGGTATAGTGGCGGCGGGGCCGCTCAGCCCGGGCAGCGTGCCCAGAATGTATTGCAGCTTTTCGCCCTCCGCGTTTAAAATATGGCTCAAACCAAGTTCTTCCATAGCAATGGAGGAGAGAATCTGATTGACGGCGTCTTCCCGCTTGATAGGCGGTTCAACAACAGGGAAACTCGGTAAAGACATCTACCAAAGACTCCTTTCAAATTAGAAACTGCGTTCGCCCAATTGGCAAACGCCGCAGCGCCTGCCGCTTCATCCTATGCAGGCGTTCGCTCCGCTGTGTCCAGGAACATCCGCCGCCGTTCAGACATAGACTGCTTTAGAGGCGGCAGGTCCAGCCAGGTCCGCTGCCTCACCCCCAGCTGAAACCCGTAATATGGAGTTTTTGATTATGTCTATGCCTTCCTATCCCCCGAATGGGGCGGATATGACCAGAGAGCAGGCAATCACGATGATTGTCGCCTCCATTGCCATGGAGGAGCGCGCCCTCAGCCACATCATCGACGCAGAGGGGGAGAAATTGCAGTACATCTTGGGCAAGCTGGAGGGAGTTTGCAGCCCCCATGCCTGTGCCAATGAGGTCCTGGAGGTGAACAAAAGCGTCGCAAAGATGCTGGATATCGTCATGCAGAACCAACTTCTTCTGAAAAATAAGCTGGCTACCGCTCTGGAGGCGGACTGCTGTCCATCGGAGGGATGCCTGCCGCCGGAATGCCCCCGTCCGCCGGAGCCCCCCTGCCGTCCGGAACGTCCGCCCTGCCCTCCGCAGAAAGGCGTCATGCAGCTTACCGGACGGTGCAGTCCCTTCCTGTGGAAATGCGGCTGTCCTATTGAGTGGACGTGCCGGTGCCGCAAGGGCGGGGGCATCCGTTGGAACGAGCAGTCCCCCAGCCTGGTGCGGCTGGACCCCCGGCGGACCTATCTGGTCAGCTATACAGTTAATATCTGCGATGTCCTCCCCGTGGAGGCGTCAGGACGGATATGCGTGGAGAGCACAGCGGGGGCGTATTCCCCGCCGCCCCTGTGGTTTTCCATCCGCTGCCTGCACAGGGAACCCCTCACGCTGCAATATTCCACCATGCTGCTCCCCTGTGCCTGGGAGACAGCGCCGCTGGAAATCGGCTTGTATCTCCACGCCAGGAGTTCTCTCTGCGTGGAGCAGGCGGAGCTCAATATTGCAGAGCTTTAACAAGCAGGCCGGCCATGGAGATGGCCGGCCTGCCGCATAGCGGTTCCAAACGGCGGAAAAAGCGCACTTTTTATTTGAACTACAGACATTAAAAATTTCCCAATATAGCCCATAAATGGATTGATTCCCACTATGTTTTGTGGTATAATAGCCCGGAACTTTTGTATGAGCGGGAGAAGCCTGCCGTATTGCCGCGCCAGAGGAGGAGACAGCTTTGGAGAGCAGGGACTATGAGAAGATTCTAAATGCTATGCCGGAAACCGGCGTCTACGTCATCCGGGAGGAGGACCACGGTATCCTGTACTTCAATAAACGGGTGCAGGAGGTCTCGCCGGATGTACGTCTGGGCATGGCTTGCCACGACGTCTGGTCAGGTACCTGTAAATGCTGCCCCCTGCTGGCCATGGGCGACAGGAAGGAGAGCCGGTCTGTCAGTTATAACGACCCCTTCGGCGGGGTGGTGGACATCACGGCCACCAGGACCGTCTGGGAGGGGTCTATCCCGGCTTTTGTAATTACGGTTGCCCCGCGCATGGAGACCGCGGGATATACCTACCGGAAAATTTTTCGGGTGGACCTGGAGCGGGACTGCTGCGATGTACTTAAAACAGAGCAGGACAGCTGGCGGCCCGCGGAGGGGCCGCTCTCTGCCCAGCTGGAGGGGCTGGCCCGGAGCGGCGCGATTCACCCAGAGGATGTGGAGCGTTTTGTGGCGTTTATCCATTTGGAGCACCTGCGCCGCGCCTCGGATGGAGATGGAGGAACCTTAACGCTTATTTACCGCCGGAAGATGAAGGACTCCTACCGCTGGAACCTGATGGAGGTAATCCCGGATGTGAGCGGCGGAGGCGGACCGCCATTTGTCATTCTCTGCATCAAGGATGTCCATGACGTGCTGCGGGAGGGCTTGGAAAGGGAGGGCATCAGCGTCCGCAACCAGGAGCTTATCCGCAGTCTGGGCGAGCGGAATTTTGCCATTTATTCCATTGACCTCAACTCCGGTTATACAGACCCCATCCGGGTGGACGGACAGCCGCGCGAGGAGTTGGACTGCGCATCCACGCCCTGGACCAGCCTGATGCAGGCTCATATCAAGGACCGGCTTCACGTGGCTTACCGGGAGGAATTCCAGCGGAAGTTTTCCCTGGAGGGTCTGCGCCGGGCGAAGCAGGAGGGCCAGCAGAAGTCGGAACTTCTCTGCCAGTGGAAAAGCGGCCAGAGTTACCGCTATATCTCCGTTACGGCCTACTTTGGCCGGGAGCTGGGTCCCAGGAGCTATACGGTTCTTGCCCTTCAGGATGTGGACGAACATATCCGCCAGGAGCTGGCGAATACCCAGCGGGACATGCAGATGGCGGCAATTCTAAAATCCCGGTACAAGATGATGAACACCGTCCATCTGGACAGCGGTCTCTGCGACCGGATAAGCCTGGACGAGGAAGCGGGACCACAGAGCCCATTGACCGGCGATTACGCCCACTATATTCAAAACGCTGTCGACAACTATATTCACCCGGAGGACGTGGAGACCTACCGCAACCTGCTGTCTCTGGAGCACCTGCGGGAAAAGGCGCAGACAACGGAGGACTACCTGGAGGAGGTATGCCAGTACCGCCTGCGGGGGGAACCTGTATGCTGGATTGAGCTGCATGTGATTTACAGCCGCCAGGGGGACCAGGTGATGGTGAATATCCTGGGCCGGGACGTTACCCGGGAAAAAAACCAGGAGGAGAAGCGTCTCCAGGCGCTGGAGGACCGCGCCTACATCATCAGCAGTCTGAACGCCCTTTTTTTCTCCATCTATTATCTGGACTTGGAGCAGGATACCTACCGGGCCGTCAATCAGCTGCGCCGCGTGGGGGACGTGCTGGGCGGCGAAATCAACTATACTGCGGCTCTGCGTATTTACGCTGAAAACTTTGTCTGGCCCGAGGACCGGGAGGCCTATCTGAAGACCTTGAGCATCGAAAACCTGCGGGCCAGCCTGCGCTGGTGGAATCCCTACGTAGCCGTGGAGTACCGCAAACAGCCGGAGTGCCCGGGGACGGACGGCGAGACCGGCGGCTGGGTACGCGCCACTGCCGTGCTGGCTCAGTCTGACGCGGATGAGGCCCCCAAGACTGTAGTATATGTGGCCCAGGATATTTCGGACACCAAGCGCGAACACGCTTGAGCTCTGAGCGATTGCCCATAGAAGAAAGGAAGAGAGATTTCCTATGGATAAGATATTGGTGATTGACGACAGTTTGGTACAGGCCGAATTTCTCCGGTCAATTTTACAGGAGGGCTATGAAATTACCACATGCCAGACATCGGAGGATGGACTGCGGGAGGCAAAAACGGGGCTGTATTCCCTGATTCTGCTGGACATTGTGATGCCGGGCATGGACGGTTTCATGCTTTTGCGGGAGCTGAAGGGAACAGAACTCACAAAATATGTCCCCGTTATTCTCATCACCAGCCTCTCCGATGTGCAGCACGAGGAACGGGGGCTGCTTCTGGGAGCGGTGGACTATATTACCAAGCCCTTCAGTCCTGTGATTATCCGGGCCCGGGTAAATACCCATATTCAGCTCTACAATTATCAGATGCACTTTAAGAAGCAGGCTATGGTGGACGATCTCACCGGCATTGCCAACCGGCGGCGTTATGAGAGCGAAAGCGTGGCGAAATGGCGGGAGGCGATCCGCTTTGGAATGACCTTTTCCGTGTGCATGTTTGATATTGATAAATTTAAAATATATAACGATACCTTTGGCCATCCGGCAGGGGACCAAGTAATCGCCGCCGTGGCCAAGACCGTCTCTTCCCACTTCCAGCGTTCTACAGACCTCTTTGCCCGCTATGGCGGGGAGGAGTTTGTGGCCGTATTTGTGGGCAGCGACGGAAAGTCATCCTTCGAGTTTATGAAGAACGTCCGCCAGGCGGTGGAGGACCTGCATATCCCCCATAATTCTCTAGTCAGCCAGTGGGTTACCGTCAGCGTGGGCGGCGTAACCCTGTCCCCCAAGACCGGGGACGATTACAGCACCTATCTGAAGGTTGCGGACACTATGCTTTACGATGCCAAACGGTTTGGCAGAAACATGGTGGTGTGGTCCAACGCCAACCACGAGCAGTGGAGGGAGAAGTGAGATGGAGCTTTCGGCCTATTTCCGCAGTATTGTGGAGCAGGATACCAGTCCAGTGGTGATTTGTGATCTGGACCACATAATTATCTATATGAACCCCGCCGCCCAGGACAGATATGCCGGACGCGGAGGCGCGGGGCTGGTGGGCAGGAGCCTTCTGGATTGCCACGGCCCCCAGTCCGGGGAACAGATTAAACGGGTGACGGCCTGGTTCGGGGAAAGCGCGGCGCACAATATTTTATATACCTTCCGCAACGAAAAGGAGAACAAGGACGTATTTATGGTGGCCCTCCGGGATGAGAACGGGACGCTGATTGGTTATTATGAGAAGCACGAATACTGGACCCCACATTCTGGAGAGACGTATCAATTTGCATAACGAAAAAGAGGCGGGCCTTTTCTAAGGCCCGCCTCTTTTTACTGCCATTCCGCCGGTTTTACGCGCCGAGGGCGATACCTACCACCGTACCGGCGTAGTTGCCGATGACGTAGCCCAGCACCCCGACCAGCATGGCGGGGCCCACTAACTTCGCCCAGCCCTGAGAAATAGCCATACCTGCGGCGGTGGTGGGACCGCCGATGTTGGCGTTTGAAGCAATGACCGCATCCTCCAGGTCAAATTTCAGCAGCTTTGCCCCGAAAAAACAGAAGAGCATGTTCACAACTACCATAATAAAGGTAAGAACCAGAAACAGCGGGGCTTCTGTAAGGACCATATAGATATTGGCGGGCACGCCGATGACAAAGAGAAAGAGATAGATGAGATACGTTCCGATTTCCTGGGAGCCGTGCATCCGGGATGTCTGCTTGTCCGCGAAGGTGGCGGCGGTGACGGAGATGGTAGTAATCCAGACGTACTGGCTTCCAAAGAACTTGCCCACAAAGTCGATAAAACCTTCCTGGAAATTTTCCGCCACGCCGTTGAGGGAGAGAGGGCTGAACACGCCGGCGATGAGGTTGGAGACCCAAACGACCACTACGGCATAGGCAATATTGACGGCAATATCCTTTAAGGAGATATCTTTGCGGCCCCAGAATGCCGCTGCCTGCGTTTTGGCGGAGTTTTCCCCGGATGCGCCGCTTTCTACCGCGTCAATGTGGGGGTGATGAAAGCGGCTGCGGAAAAAGCGCATCCCCGCGAAGGCAATCAGGACGAAAAAGTACAGGGCCATGAGCAGGTTATCGGCAACCGTGGCGGCAGCGGCGATGGGGGTGCCGTTGAGGCTGTGCTGGAGGGCCATAGCGGAAAAATTCACGCTGCCTCCGATATAGGAGCCGGTCATCATGGAGGCCACTGCGGCTAAATCCTGCACATTGCCGCCGGCGGCGCTGTAGGCCCCCTGCAAAGCGTAGAAGGCGAGAAACGCGCCCGCGACAGTGCCAACCGCGCCAATAAGGAAGATGGCCAGCATCCGTCCGGCGTCCTTCCATATTTTTTTCAGGTTGCACTGGAGCAGAAGCAGGGGAATGCCCATGGGTACAATTACGCCCCATACAATATCGTCGTAAAGGGGGCAGGCGGTGGGGATAATGCCGGCGTTTGCCATAGCCATAGCCAGCACCAGGGCGATGATGGACCCGGATACCCGGGAGGCCCACCGGTATTTTTGCTCCAGCAGGATAGCAAGGGCTACGGATACGCACATAACGCCCAACAGCCCCCAGGTATTGTCCGCCTGAATGAGGGGGTGGCCGAGCCAGATTTCAAACAGCATGTCTTGTCCTCCTTGTAGAAATGGTTTGCCGAACAACTTTCAGTATCAGCAGGATTAGGGGAAGCACGTGATGTCTGGGCCCCGCTTTGCTCTCTTTCTATCATTCCGCAAGTCTATTATAAATGTAAACAGGAGCTGAGGCAATACTATCTTTTGGTGAAGGACAGATTTACGCGGAGACACTGTTAAAGGCTCGTAAATAGAAGAAGTAATATCTAGACATGAAGAAGAAGATATGCTAAAATATAAGGGTTTGAACGATAAGTGAATAGAGGCGGTCTGCTGTAAAAATGCCTGCTGGGATACGCAGTCAGTCCGGTATGCCTGGCTGCGGGCTGGACTACGGCAGATAAAGCAATCCATCACCTAAAAATTTATTTTTCTGTGGAGGATCGTTATGAAATTTCTTGCCAACCAAAAGCTTGCAACGCGTATTGGAATTATTACAACGGTCATCACATTAGCTGGACTGCTGCTGCTGTGGCTTGTTGTATCCACGAACGCCTCCTCAACCGTCAAGAGCGATATTACGAACCAAATGACTGACGCGGTGGAGGCCAGAGCGGCGATTATAGACGAATATGTAACCTCGGCGGAGGAATACATGACCGCCTTTGCTCTGGCCAGCGAGGTCCGCGATCTCCTGCTGCGTCCGGAGGACCCCGCGCTGCTGGAACGGGCGCAGCGGTATACGGAGGAGTTTGCGGCTGTCAAGGGTATTTTTGAAGGCCTATATATTGCTACCCCGGCCACCCATGTCCTGACGCATACCTCGCAGGGGGCCGTGGGAATGACGACGCGGACCGGGGATTCGCTGAAGACGTTCCAGGATACCATCCTCTCCCAACAGAAGCTGACAAATCTGGGAATCATGAAGTCCCCCGGAACAGGCAGCATGATTCTCTCCATGTACTACCCCATTTTTGAAGGCCAGCGGTGTATTGGCTACGTGGGAGCCGGCGTATACGCCAGCCATTTGATGGATGCGCTGCTGCATTTGGGCATTAAGGGTCTGCCTAACAGCGAATACGTGTTTTTGAACGCGGAAACCGGCGTGTATCTGTACCATCAGGACGCGTCTCTGCTGAATACCAAGACGGAAGATAAAGGCTACTTGGAGATTATCCAGCAGATGCAGGCGGAAGGCAGTACAGAGGCGAATACATACTCCTATCGGGACGAAAATGGCGTGAATCAACTCGTTGTATACAAACACCTGAAAGACCGCGGCTGGGTCTTCATGGTTCGGGACAACGCCAAGGAGGTCTATGGAGCCGTGACAAGGGTCGGCATTGTAGTCGGCGTTTTGTGCGCGGTGGTGGCTTCCGCGATTATCTTCATCACCCTTCTGATTTTGCGCCGCGAAGGGAAGGAACTGATGGCCGTGGAGCGCGCCATAGGCTGCTTAGGTGACCTGAATCTCTCCGCGGACCGGGAGTTGGAGGCTTTTTACGGCAGGTCGGACGAAATTGGCATGATTGCCCAGACGGCCCACCGCGTATGCGGCTGCCTGCGGAAGACCATTGACGACGTGGGGCGGATTCTGGGCGAGATAGCGGACGGCAACCTCGCCGTGGACGTTACCCGGAATGAGTCGTATTATATTGGCGATTTCCGGATTCTGGCAGAGAGCCTGAAGTCGATTCACACAAATCTTGTAAACGTGATTCGGGATATTTCCCATGTCGCCAACCAGGTTGATACCAGCGCGGACCGCGTAGCAACGGGTGCGCAGGCTCTCTCGCAGGGCACAATAGAGCAGGCGGGCTCCGTCGAAGGACTGGTAACAAACGTGACGGCCATCACCTCCCAAATACAGACCAGCACGGTGCGCTGCGGCAGCGCCAGCGAACTGGTTGCTAAGGCGGCCGGTTACGCCTCTGAGGCCGATACAAAGATGGAGCAGCTGATGACGGCTACAAAAAATATTGACAATTCCTCCGCCCAAATTGTCACCATCATTAAGACCATTGAGGACATCGCCTTTCAGACCAATCTGCTTGCGCTGAACGCCGCCGTGGAGGCCGCCCGTGCCGGGGCCGCTGGAAAAGGCTTCTCCATTGTGGCGGACGAGGTGAGAAACCTGGCGGCCAAATCCGCGCAGGCCGTACAGAATACGAACAGCCTGATTAACCGCTCTATCGAGGATGTAAAAACGGGGACGGATTCCACGAATCTGGCGGTTTCCGCTATGCAGGTCATTAACGACTGTATTCAGTCGATCAAGACGCTGATGGACGAGATTGCCGCCAACAGCGTGCAGCAGTCGGAGATGATTGTCCTGGTGGAGAATGGAATCAAAGAAATATCCGAGGTGGTGCAGACCAACTCCGCCGCTGCGGAGGAGAGCGCGGAGGTTTCAAAGGAACTGTCCAATCAGGCGCGGATGCTGAACAGCCTGATCAGCCGTTTCCGCATCAACTAGGCGAGGCGTATAGAGGAAACTTTACGCGTCCACGGACGCCGCCTAGCTGCGGGTTTGTCATGTTTCGGCAGTCCAAGGGGTTGACAAGCGGGCGCGGGCATGATATAAAGAACGGGGAGGGATTACTATGAAACGATATGTGAATATGATGGAAGCCATTGTGGAAGAGGAACTGGCGGTTTTGGGGGACAGCTTGGGCTGCTGTATGTGCCCGCAGTGCAAGAGCGATATCATCGCCTACGCCCTCAACCATCTTCCCCCGCGCTACGTGGCGACACAGGCGGGTGGAGCAATCAGCAAAGCAGATTCTTCGCGGATTCAGCATGTGACAGACGTACGTACAGCTGTAGTGCAGGCGGCGCAGATGGTGCGGGAAAATCCGCGGCACTAAGGAAAGTGAATAGAAACCCTCAAGCGCGCCCTGTTCCACCCGTCCTGGTGGAGCGGGGCGCGCTGACGCTGGCCCCGATAACATCAAAACGCATGGTTTTAAAAGGATGATATGGTGGAATTTATAGGAAAAACGCCATAATAACAGCTCGTTCTGTTTCTTTCATTGACAAGAGGCGCAAATTGGGGTACAATAAAAAAGCGAGTAAGACAGGCAGTCGCATGGCGGGGTGAAAGCCGTCATGAGGAAAGTCCGGGCTCCACAGGGCAAGGATAACGGGTAACGCCCGCC
>CAMSIF010000078.1 GCA_947058885.1 uncultured Clostridia bacterium | reverse complement strand
CCTCGCCGCCGGTACCGCCCACCAGGGAGACTCCCCGCTGCCGGAGAGAGGTGTACATGGTGGTCAGCACGCAGGCGTCGTTCCCGGTGCAGAAGTCAATGCACACCGTATCGCGCCCGGAGCTCCCTACGCGCTGCAAATCCTGCTCCAGGCGGTGTATGTATTTAACAGGCATGACGGATACCTGCTCCAGGACATTGGCCGCGGCGCTGACGCCGTCGTAAAACGCCGCCACGCCCACACCGTTCTCCACAATCCGGGTCTGGTAGCTCATTCCGATACATCCGATACTGGGAACCCCAGGATAGAGCTTTTCCAAAGCTTTTACGTGGGCTTCAAACTGGTTGTCATTTGATAGCAGCATAATAAACTGGGGGTTATGCAGTCCGCTGACCGCCTCCTCCAGATTCCCATGCTGGCTCATACCAAAAAACTGTCTCACACTGTCGTCCCCCTCCTGTGAAGTGTACAAATTTGTTTCCGGTTCATTATACTGGAAACTCCCGAATGTGTCAACAACATATAGGATTTCTTTGGTTAAAAATGACGCTTCTGCCAAAAACACGGTTCAATCCATCAAAATCCTTGTGATAAATCTTTAGGCATGGTATAATAAAAAAAGCGGTAATTTTAATAGGAGGAAGCTGCAATGAACAACATATACGACGACGAGCGTTTTTTTAGCCAGTACGCGCAAATGTCCCGGAGCCGGGAGGGGCTGTCCGCCGCTGGGGAGTGGCATCAGATGCGGCGTCTGTTTCCAGAGCTTCAGGATAAATCCGTTCTTGATTTAGGCTGCGGGTACGGCTGGCATTGCAGGTTTTCCGCCAGCCAGGGCGCGGCGCGGGTGCTGGGAATTGACATGAGCAAAAAAATGATTGAGGAGGCGCGGCGGCTTGATACCGTGGGAAACATCACATACCGCGTCTGCGGAATAGGCGAATACGAATATCCGGAAGACACTTGGGACTGCGCCGTATCTAATCTGGCCCTGCACTATATTGAGGATATAGAGGACATTTTTCGGAAGGTGTACAGGACCCTGAAGCCGGACGGAACATTTCTTTTTAACATAGAGCATCCGGTTTTCACCGCCGGCGCAGGGCAGGACTGGATTTATTCGGCGGAAGGAAAACCTCTTTACTGGCCGGTTGACAACTATTTCATTCCCGGAGAACGCAAAACACGCTTTTTGGGATGTGACGTCGTGAAGCAGCATCACACGCTGACACAAATTCTGATGGGACTGCTGCACAGCGGCTTTGTCCTTGAGGCGGTGGAGGAGGCGGTTCCCTCCGAAGAAATGATGCGTATTCCTGGAATGGAAGACGAACTGCGCCGTCCGATGATGCTGCTGGTAAGGGCAAGAGCATGTAAGCAGATGCAGTCTTGAACACGCTGTCATGAAACCCACAAGACTGGAGGCGAAAGAATTGGGCGCAAGCTCTGAACATCAGCCAAGCAAACGTATCTGCGCGGGCCTGCTGGCCCACGTGGACGCCGGAAAAACCACTCTCTCCGAGGCCATGCTCTACACGACCGGCGGCATCCGGACTCTGGGCCGGGTGGACCACCAGAACGCCTTTCTGGACACCGAGTCGCTGGAACGGCAGCGGGGTATCACCATTTTCTCCAAACAGGCCGTACTGCGGCTGGGAGAGATAGAGGTTACGCTGCTGGACACCCCGGGCCATGTAGACTTCTCCTCAGAGATGGAGAGGACCTTACAGGTGTTGGACTGCGCCATTCTTGTCATCAGCGGCACCGACGGCGTGCAGGCCCACACCGCCACCCTGTGGCGGCTTTTGGAACGGCACAGCCTGCCGGTCTTTTTCTTCATCAACAAAATGGACCTCTCCGGCACAGACCGGGCGCAGATTCTTTCCGGCCTGCGCACCCGGCTGAGCGAGGGGTGCATAGATTTCAGCGGTTCCCTGGACGCCCTCCAGGAGGACGCCGCTACCGCCAGCGAAGACGCTTTAACAGAGTATTTGGAAACGGGCGGGCTGTCCACCGAAACGCTGTCAGAGCTGATTGCTTCCCGGACGGTATTCCCCTGCTGGTTCGGCTCCGCTTTGAAGCTGGAGGGTGTGGACGCCTTTCTCCAGGGCGTGGAGCGGTACGCCCCCCAGCCCGCCTATCCAGAGGATTTTGGGGCCAGGGTCTACAAAATTGGCAGAGACGGCCAGCGCGGACAGGGAACCCGGCTGACCTACATGAAAATCACCGGCGGCTTTCTGCGGGTGAAAGACACCATTTCCGGCCAGGACCCGGACGGCACGGCCTGGGAGGAAAAGGCGGAACAAATCCGCATCTATTCCGGGGCAAAATTCCAGGCGGTAAACCGGGCGGAGGCGGGAACGGTCTGCGCCGTCACAGGGCTGACCCGGACCTACCCCGGCCAGGGCTTGGGCCGGGAACAGGAGGGCAGTCCTCCCGCTCTGGAACCGGCCTTAAACTACCGCTTGCTGCTGCCGGAGGGAACAGACCCCCACATGGCGCTGGAAAACCTGCGCCTTCTGGCGGAAGAGGACCCCCAACTGCACATCTTTTGGAACGAACGGTTACAGGAGATCCATCTCCAACTGATGGGACAGGTCCAGCTGGAAGTTTTGCGGGAACTAATTTTCCAGCGTTTCGGGTTGGAGATTTCCTTTGCCGCTGGAGGTGTGGCGTACAAGGAGACTATCGCCGCCCCGGCGGAGGGGGTGGGCCACTACGAGCCTCTGCGCCACTACGCGGAGGTCCATCTGCTGCTGGAGCCGGGGGAGCCGGGCAGCGGCCTGTGCCTGGCCTCTGCCTGCGGGGAGGATGATTTGGACCGCAGCTGGCAGCGTCTTATCCTGACCCATCTGGCGGAAAAACAGCATCTTGGGGTTCTGACAGGTTCCCCCATTACGGATATGAAGATTACTCTCACCGCCGGTCGGGCCCACCTTAAACACACCGAGGGCGGCGACTTCCGGCAGGCCACCTACCGGGCGGTGCGGCAGGGACTCATGTGCGCCAAAAACGTGCTGCTGGAGCCCTGGTATGAGTTCCGGCTGGAGGTCCCGGGCGGAAATCTGGGGCGGGCCATGAACGACATTCAGCAGATGGGCGGACGTTTCGACCCGCCGGAGACGTCGGGGGAAACCGCTCTCCTCACCGGCGGCGCGCCGGTGTCGGAGATGGGCGGCTACTGGCAGACGGTCACGGCCTACACCCGCGGGCGGGGCCGGCTGAGCTGCACCCTCTGCGGCTACGAGCCCTGTCACAACGCGGACGAAGTTCTGGAGCGGCTGGGCTACGACCCGGAGCGGGATTTGGACAACCCCCCCGACTCCGTTTTCTGCGCACACGGGGCCGGATTTACGGTCAAATGGGACCAAGTTCCCTCTTACGCCCACATCTCCAGCGGCCTGCGTCTGAAGGAGCCGGAACCGGAAGCGAATCCCCCTCCAGAACCCCCTGCCCCGCTCCGCCCGGCGGTTCCCTACCCCAACTCCCGCGAGGAGGAAGCCGCGCTGCAAGCCATTTATGAGCGGACCTACGGCAAGGTACAGGAACGCCGGTTTCAGCCCGTCCCCAGACCTCCCAGGACGGAACAAATCACCCGGACCGTCCCGCCCAGGGTTATGGGACCGGAGTATCTGCTGGTGGATGGCTACAATATCATTTTTGCCTGGGATGAACTCAAGGACCTGGCCCGGGAGAATTTGGAGGGAGCGCGTTACCAGCTGATGGACCTGCTGTGTAATTACCAAGGGTTTAAAAAGAACATTATTATACTGGTTTTTGACGCCTACAAAGTCAAAAACAACCCTGGTTCCGTGGAGCGGTACCGCAACATTCACGTGGTCTATACCAAGGAGGCCGAGACGGCGGATGCCTATATCGAGCGGGCCACCTACGAAATCGCCCGGGACCACCGGGTCCGGGTAGCTACCTCCGACGGCCTGGAGCAGCTCATCATTTTGGGCCACGGCGCGATACGGGTATCGGCCCGGGAATTCCGCCAGGAGCTGGAGGCCGCCGAGGGGCTTATCTCCCAGATTGTGGAACGCAACAATCTGGGCAGCAGAGCCTTCCGGCAGCTGCGGCACCACCTCAAGGAAAAGTAGGGACAGCCATGGGAAACTGGATTTCTGTGAAATTCATCCAGTCCCCCTTGTTTTTCCCGTCCAAAAACAGTATACTATTTGCTGTTAGAGTATTCTCAATGGACGTGTAAAAAAGGAGGCGATCCCTTTGGCAGTTATGAAGGAATCCTTCGGGACAGCCCGCAATGGACGGGCTGTTGATAAATACATCCTGCGCTGCGGAAGCCTGGAGGCTGAAATCATCACCTACGGCGCGGCTCTCCGGGCCCTGCGCGTTCCGGACCGGAGCGGAGAGCTTGTGGACGTCGCGCTTGGCTTCGACACGATCGAGGGCTACGAAGAGGACTGCAACTATCTTGGCGCGGTTCTGGGCCGCTACGCCAACCGCATTGACTACGCAAGATGTATCATCGACGGGCAGACCGTTCCCCTGGAAGCCAACGAGGGCATCAAACAGCTCCATGGCGGCAGGGACGGCTTCAGCCGGAAAATTTTTAACGCGCGGCAGTCCGGGGACAACGCCGTCACCTTCTCCCTCCTCTCCCCGGACGGGGAGGGCGGCTTTCCCGGAAACCTGGAGGTTCTCGTCACCTACGCCCTCACGGAGCGGGGACTCTCCCTCCACTACGAGGCCGCCAGTGACAAGCCCACCTACTGCAACCTCTCCAACCACACCTACTTCAACCTCAACGGCGGCGGCAACGCCATGGGCCACCGTCTCTGGTTAGCCGCCAGCCGGTACACCCCCGTGGGGCCCGACAGTATCCCTATCGCTATGAGCCGTCCCGTGGCCGGGTCCCCCTTTGACTTCACCGCCGAAAAAACCATCGCCCGGGATATCGACGCCAGCGACCAGCAGCTGCGCAACACCGGCGGATACGACCATAACTTCATCCTCGACCCCGCGCAGGGCCTGCGGCGGGCCGCCCGGCTCTCCGGAGACCGCTCCGGCATTGTCCTGGAGGTCTGGACCAACAAGCCCGGCGTGCAGGTCTACACCGCAAACGGCCTTAACGCCAGCCGTGGGAAGGGCGGCGCGTCCTATCACCCCAGGCAGGCCGTTTGCCTGGAAACCCAGTTTTTCCCCAACAGCCCCAACCACCCGGAATGGGGAGATATCCTCCTCCGTCCAGGCGGAAGATATGATTACACAACAGAATTCCGGTTTGTACATTTTTAGGAGGTGATTTTCCAAAAAGCGGGAACTTTCCCCGCCTCTTTTACGTCTATTCCATACATACGCAGGAAGGAGGAGAGGATCGAACTGCCGGACAGCCTGTAGCCCGCGCCGGAGGATTGGCGGGCCTTAAGCCAACCTTAAGGAATGATACAACTCTGATGCAGGTTTGAAACGTCTTTTTCACAATGGTCTGTTATGGTAGTGTTGTCAATTTTTTCACTCTGGGGCTGTGTCCCCCAACCCAGGAAATGGGAGGAAGGAAGGAATTTATTATGAAAGCAAAAGCTCGCAGCAGAATTTTGTCGTGGGTCCTAACCTTGGCCCTGGCGCTGTCCCTGGTGCCAACAGCGCTGGCGGCAAATTACCAGATTAGTATCAATAAGGACAAATTGTCACTGAATGTTGGCGAAACTGCCGACTTAATTGTAACTGGTGAATGGACTACCAGCGGCGCGCCTCTAGACTCTTCATATTATATTCAGTGGTCTTCCAGCGATAACAATGTTGTCCGCGTCAGCGGAAAAGGCAGCGCATATTTTACAGATGGATTGCATTATGCCGAAGTCACCGGCCTGAAATCCGGCTCAGCAACTATCACCGGAGAGCTCAAAGCAGGCCAGGGCGATTCTGGTACGATTGATGCTATCCATAAGGTCACATGCCAAGTAACTGTAACCAGCAGTGCGGAGGTCAGCATCAGCTTCACCAACAGCCTGTCCAATATTCCCGCCGGGGAAGGCCGGAACCTTTCCGCCACTGTAACAGGCGGTTCTGCCAGCAAATACAACTTTGAGTGGAGTTCCACCGGTCCCGCCGTATATAACCAGACGCACGGCGACAGCTGGAACCGGGATAAAACCAGCCAGGCCCGGTTTGATTTCCCCTCCTCCGGCAGCGGCAACATCACCGTTAAGGCTACGCCTGTCGGCGGCGGCGAGACAATCACGGACACCATCTCGTACAGCGTTGCTAACGGGGTCCAGCCTACCGTGACAATTTCCGGCAGTACTACCGGCAGTGTGGGCACTTCTAAGGGCGTTGCCCTTACCGCCAGATTGTCAAACCAGTCCTCTACGGCAACATACCGCTATGAATGGCGGCATGTTCCTCAGAACAGCTACGAGAGCAGCAACCGGGTCTGTTACATCGAAGGCAGCGGGGCGTCTGCGGTGGCTTACGGCGTTGTGGCAGGCACCTACACCTTTGAGGTGCGGGTATTTAACGATGCCGTCAGCAAAACTGAGCCGGTAGCAACTGCCCAGCACAGCATTACCTTTAAGTCCACCAGCAGTGGAATGCTGAGTGTTGAACCAGAGAATGTTAACATTCCGAGAGTTAGCTCCTACGGCGAGGGCGTCTACGCCGTAATCAGCAGTTTGAGCGGTATGCGGGATCCTGTACTTACATGGACCTCCAGCAACCCCAGCGCCGTACTTCTTTCCACCGGTGGCTTAAGCAATCCGGCAGCATCTGTTCAAACGCGCCCCACCTCCTTTGGCACAGGATATGTTGTCACTCCCTACGCCAGAGCAAAGGGCGAGGCAACGGTTACCGTAGTGCTTTCCGATGGATTTGCCAAGCTTGGAGAGGCCAGCTTTACTGTGACTGTAGGGTCCATTCTTCCCTCCAAGATTCCCACCCTCACGCTGGACAAATCCAACTTTGATATCAAGGTTGGCGAGACCCAGAAAATGTCCATCACCCTCAACGGCGCGGAATTTGGCACCTCCACGAGCGGATGGGATGTTAAAGTGTTCGTTGGCATGACCTCTGACCCCCGCTATGTCGACTTCGAGCGTATTGACACCGTTTCCAGGACCAAGAAGGAGCTGACCTTTACCGGCCTGAAAAACGGCACGGCGGACTATTATATCCGTCTCATGTATAACGGTCAGACGATCTCCACCAACGAGCAGAAATTTGTCATCAAGGTCGGCGCGGGCTCGGTTGACGGCATTTCCCTCAACCGCACCAACCTCACTGTCCCGGCAAATCTCACCTCCCCCGGCAGCCTTACCGCCACCCTGGGCCGGAATATCACCAGCGGCAGCGGCTACACTGTGCGCTGGTATTCCGGCAACGCGGATGTGGTCCGCGTGGGTAACTCCACCAATACCAGCTACTACTCTTCTACTTTTAACGCCAGCTCCACCATGTCTTCCGTCAACATCTATGGCATAACCAACGGAAGAAGCGCGTATGTTTACGCATCCCTCATAGACAACGCCGGCAAGCAGGTGGGCGAGACCCAGAGCTGTCTGGTAACTGTGGGACAGAACGGCAACGTCACCCTCTCCCCCAGCGCGGGTACGCCCCCCACCTCCTCGATTGTCTACCTCAATAACTACAGCTCTTCCGCAGGCGGCTATTATGCCACCTTCGGCGTGGTTCCCTATGTGGGCAATACCGTCGCCAACACCAGCAACGGCTATTATGTGACCTACAGCTGGACGCTGAACGGTTCCTCGCTTAACAGCTCCTCCTCCAGCTACACCCTGTACGCCTACGGCCTCTCCAGCAGCTCCAACCACCGGCTCAGATGTACCGCTAACGTTTATCGCGGCACCACGTCTGCGGCGGTATCCTCCACTAACCTGGTGGGCAGCAATTACCTGGAGTGGACCGTGAGCAATTCCGCGTACTCTCAAATCAACGTCTCCGCAACAGTTTATGATTCCGGTTCCTACGCGCTGGGCGATGTGGATCTGGAGAGCAACCGCTCTGTAGTGGAGAAGATTGCCGCCCAGATTGCCAGCGGCTATTATCTGTACTCCGTGTCCTTTACCAACAACACCGATACCCGGGGCACCCTCAGCGCGTCCCGCGGCACGGACTACTACGCCAGCAGCGGCAGCAACGGCAGGAACTATCTCAACAACGTGACCTTCAGTCCCAGCGCGTCCTCCGGCACAGCGGTCTTTAATTTCACCGCCCTGGCCTACCCCAACAACAACTACGGCGGTTCCTCCAACGCCAGAACCTATTCCGGCACTTTGACCTTCTACATCCGGGAGGGCTCCGCCAACTCCTCCATCACTTACTCCGAGAGCGCGGGCAATCATGTGAGCCTGAACGCCCGTGATTTCCAGAACTGGTGGACCGACATGTACTCCAGGGGTTCCCTGAATTATGTGACCTTTACCAGCGTATCCGGCGGCGGCACCCTGTACCACAACTATACCAATTCCAGCAGCACCAACGTGGTCTCCAGAGGCACCTCCTGCTACGCCAATCCTTCCAGCAGCCAGGTTGGCATCAATAACCTGACCTTTGTCCCCTCCAACAGCAGCGCGAACACGGTGAACATCCGCTTTACCGCCAACGGAACGACCGGCAGCAGCAGCGGCACCTATACCCGCACTGGTACGCTCACTATCCTGTACATCAAGGGCGATGTAAAGCTGGAATACAGCACCGGCTCTGACGGTACCGTCTCTCTGAAATCCAGCGACTTTACCGAAGCTTACCGTAGCGCTGTGGGCAGCACCTCTTCTAACCTGACCTTCCGCTTCAAGAACGTGCCCACCAACGGCACCCTGACCTATAAGAGCGGCAGCAGCACGATTACTCTGACCAACAGCAACATCAATAATCAGACCTTTACTCCCAGCACTATCGGCAATGTGACCTACACGGCTCGGAACAACACCGCCAGCAACCTGACCGACACGGTGGAATTTACCTGCTATAACGCCGGTACGGCCCGCTTTGTAGGCACCATCACCTTCAATGCCAAGCCCACTGTGGTACAGAACCTCGTGGTCCGTTTCGACTGCACCAGCACCAACGGTGTGGAGCTTGACCCCATTAAGTTCTGGAACAGCGCGGCCGCTGTGATGAACAGCCGGTATATCACCTTTGGCGTCCCCTCCGGCGGAAGCCTGTACCTGAACGGCGCGGCTCTCAGCGCGAATACCAAGCTGTCCTTCCTCAATAACGCCGGATATCAGGTATTCAGCGGCGTGAGCTACCGTCCCGCCGCCGGTGCGGCCAACGGCACCGTTACCGTCCCCTTCCAGGCTTACGACGGCAACGGCTTTTTGGTGGCATCCGGAAACGTACAGATTGTTTTGAATCTGTCCACCACTCCCAGCACGCCTAAGCCGGTTGTGCCCAACGTAAATCTTACGGACGTGCCTGCCAACAGCTGGTATGCCCAGTACGTCAATCCTCTGGTAAACGCCGGCATTATCGGTGGCTTTGACGACAAGACCTTCCGTCCCAACGAGGATGTGACCTATGGCCAGGCTCTGGCGCTGATTATGCGCGCCGTTGGAATCAATGTCCAGCAGGGTACCGGTTCTACCTGGGCGATGCCCTATCTGGTAGAGGCCGCCAGCCGCGGGCTGCTGCCCAACGTGCCTTACGGCCTCAATGATTCCATTGACCGCAACGCCATCGCTTACATCACCGCCAAGGCTATGAACCTGACGCCTGTGGCTGACACCTCCAACAGCCCCTTCCCCGACAGCAAGGACCCCTATGTTCTGGCGCTGTACAACGCTGGTATCATCGCTGGCAGCGACAAGGGCTTTGAGGGTACTAAGTCCCTGTCCCGGGCCGAGGTTTCCGCTATTATCTGGCGCATCTACGACAAGCAGGGCAACAATCAAGGCACACAGAATAACAACCCGTCCACGGGTTCTGGTTCCAGCAGTGATCCTGACCGGGACGCTCCCTTTGGATATTGATGATTAGCTTTATCCGAAATTACCTTAGCATATAGAAAATGGGCGCTGTCATAAGACGGCGCCCATTTTTCATACATTGATAACGACATTTCTCCAGCTCAGTGGTGAAGTTCATTCCGCACTTTTGACACTATTTTTGTATTATGTAAACTTGTGGGCTGTTTTTATGAATTGAAAAATGCCGCTATCAGGATTTATTCTAATATTTGAGAATTTTGCCCACTGTCTTTCTCTAAGACCTGTCTGCCTTGCTACCACGCAGCTACCACATATACCCAGCCCGAACATCCTGAAAATACGTTGCTGATAACGAAACCACTTTACATAAATTGTC
>CAMSIF010000077.1 GCA_947058885.1 uncultured Clostridia bacterium | reverse complement strand
TACACAACCGCGGACACTCTTTCCCTACACGACGCTCTTCCGATCTTATTGATAGTGAGTTTTCCGTAGTTGGTGTAGTTGCCCGCCTTGTCCTTGGCTACGTAGTAGAGGTCGTAGGCGGTCTCAGCGGTCAAACCGCTGACGTTGAAGGTGCCGTCCTTGAACGCGGTGGCGTTGGTGCTGCCGGATTTCAGGACGTTGCCCATGCCCTTTTCAATTTGCAGCCAGGCATAGGGATCGCTGGGGCCGGGCGTCTGGGTGGAACCGGACTCGGGGTTGGGCTTGGGGTATTCCGCGCCGGCAGCCACTACAACCCAGTATAAGGTCGCATCCTCGTTGAGCTGGAAGGTGAGGCCCACAGAAGTGGCCTGCACCGTGGTAACCATAGGCGCGGGGTCAAAAATAGGAGGCGTCTTATCTACGGTGGTGAAAGACAGCTTAATAATCGCAGACTTGTTGGCGCCGTCGGCGTCCACCAGCCAGAGGTACAGGTCATAGGTCTCCAGCTCCTCCAGGGTCTGGTCGTTGACCTGGAACACGTCCTCGGTATTTTTCACCACATCCCGCACACCGTAGCCCAGATTGCCCACGACGGCGTTGGTCTTCAGCTCAGACTCCGTGGGGGCGGCTGCTCCCTTGGGCAGCAGGGCATAGTAGAGCTTACAGGTCTTGGTGGGCATGACGGTGATCTGGGCCATGGTGTTGGTAATCAGGGAGAAGTAGGGATAGTCCTCCGCGAAGGCGGGAACAGAGTTGTCCGGCGTCGTGAAGGCGATGACCTTGGTGGGGCTCTGCTGGCCGCGGTCGTCCACCAGGACAGCCGCCAGGTAGTAAGAGCCGCCGGGGGTCAAGCCGGTGACGCTGCCGCTGACCAGCACGTCGCCCTGGGGAACCGCCACGGTCCCCTTGGCCACAGAGATGCCGCCATAGGCCGGCGGATGAATCAGATCCTCTGTCGCCACGGAGCCGTCTGTAATGGCGCTGACAGCCCAGTGGATAGTACCTTTTTTGTTGGTGGAAAAGACAGCGGTAATGGATTCCGGCGCGATATCGCTGGCAACCGGGTAACCGGAGAGAATCATGGGATCGCGGGACGCCTCCTCGGCGGCGAGAGAATCCATAATCTGGTCGTTAATAATCGCGGTGATACCGGGGCGGATGTAGATTTCGTCCGGCAGCATGGTAACCACGCAGCCCTCGGCGTTGACGTTCAGCTTTTTCACATCGCCCTCGCCGCCGACATAGGTGCCGATATCCAGGTTTAACTCCTTGACCTCCGCGCCCCGGTTGATGGTCACGGTGGCGCCGGGCGCGTTTTCGTCCACGGTAAGGCTGGCCACGGTGCCCTTAGCTACCTGGACTTGGGCGTTAGGGGTCTTGATGGTTACGGTTTCAATCCGTCCGGCCAGGTCCAGCCGCGTACCTTCCTCTCCCTCCAGGGAAATGGCCTTCAAACCCAGACCCTCGGGGGTGTTATCCTCCAGATAAGAGCCGGTACGCACGATGGTTTTTCCGATTTCGGTAATGCCGTCGGCGCGGACGGTGACGTAGTTATTTTGCAGGTTATCAACCAGCAGCTCGTCGGCCACCACGTTGCGCAGCACAATACTGGCCTCGCCGGTCTCGCTCTCACCGGAGCCGCTGGCGATAATGCGGCCCAATACAGTGACGTTTTCCAGCTTCACGCCGCCCAGGCCCACGCCGCCGGTGACGTACAGGTCGCCGCTGATGATGGTGTCCCGCAGGGTTACGCCGTCAGAGGAGACGGTCACATTGCCGTATACGCCGCCCAGGGAGTAGTCGCCCGGCTCCTGGATGGGGGTACCCACAATGCGGGTGACCATGGCGGCCATCTCGCCCCAGGTCAGATCCCGCTGGGGCTGGAAGGTGCCGTCGTCATAGCCGTTGACCAGGTAGTGCTCCAGGGAGGATTTGATGGTGCCCTTGGCCCAGGCGCTGATGTCCCGCGCGTCGGAGAAGTCCAGAATTTCGCCGTCGGACTCCTTGAGCATCATGTTCCGCCCCAATACGGTGGCGGCAGTCTCCCGGGTGAGGGGGTCGTTGGGGGAGACGGTGGTATCGGATGTGCCGAAGATGTAATTGGCGTTGTAGGCGATGCCCACATCGTCATAGAACCAGTCGGTTTCAGCTACGTCCTCAAAGGGCGTGGGGCCGGTTTGGGTGTAGCCGTAGGCCCGGTTCATAATGGCCATAAAATCGGCCCGGGTCATCATGTTGTCAGGCGTCGCGGCCTGGTCGGACCGGATAAAGCCCCATTCGGACATCTGCTCCAGGTAGGAGTCCGCCCAGTGGGCGGAAGCCGTCCCGGGAACCAAGGGAAAGCCGGGAACAAGACCCAGCGTCAGCGCCAGAGCCAGCAGAAGGGCCAGCGCACGGGAACGCCGTGGATGGCGTCCCAGGGAGTTGGTGTGCTGCATGAGAAAAAAGCTCCTTTCTTTCGGTTCGCAGAAGAGGCGGGCCTCTCCGGCGAGGGGATGCTGCGCGAGACGTTCTCCCGGCGTACAGAGACCGCCGGAAAAACGGCTTCCTATTTCGCTCCCGCTTGCGCGAGAAGCTGCGAGTCTTTCTTACCGCGTCCTACTTGTATACTGAAAACTGCCTTGCGGATCAGGAACTCCTGGTCCGGAATCAGATCTACGAATCTAGCCGCGTACAGCGGCACGGGTCCCTGTACCGACAGGGGACGCAGAACGCGGAAATGCAGCAGAAGCGGTTCGTCCGTTACCGGAAGAACCATCTCCGCCATCTCTCCGGTTTCCAGGGGCTGCATGGTGTGGAAGGCGACGCCGCCGCAGCTGAGGTCGTGGCCCATAACGGCGCGCTGGCCCCGCCAGGAACCGGAAATGGGGTAGATAACGCTCTGGAAGTTCGTATCCACCCGTAGATTTTCGCGGGCCTGCGCGCCCAGGTTCTCCGTGGGATGGACAATCAGGCGGTTTCCCCGCTGGCGGGTGATAAAACCCCGGCGGGCGGGCGTCACGTCGTCCATGCCGATGAGCTGGATGTCGTTGCAGCCTGTAAGGTCGTCCGGTTCGTCCTGAAGGATGCGCAGCTGAATGGCCTCCGCGTGCAGCTGCGACTCAAGAACGGCCTGACAGAGGGGCTTTCCACGATTGTCCAGTATGAGATAAAGATGCTCCATCAAGTTCCTCCTTTTCTGGCTGGCGCGGGTGCGGCCGCGGGCTGCGCGGCGGCTTTTGCCTGGGCGTCCAGCTCCTCCCGCTCCCGGCGGGCTTTGTCCGGATCATTGGGGTCAAAATTGAGAAAGTAGACATAAATTTCAACAATGGCCCGATAGAGGGAGTCCGGAATCTCCTGGCCCAGAGAGAGCTGGGAGAGCATGGTGGCCAGGGAATTGTCCTCGTAAACCGGCACGCCGCTCTCGGCGGCAACCTCCACGATTTTCTCCGCCAGATACCCCATGCCGGAGGCCACTACCACCGGCGCGCCCGCGCCGTCGTAGCGCAGGGCCACGGCCCGGCCTGCCGCTCCGGGGGATTGATCACGCCTTGACATCGATACCGGAACCTCCTTGAAAGATTTTGGGGAATACGCTGGATATGGTCAAAGGCTTCTCCATAAGCTGGACCTGAATGCTGTTGGGACTCAGGCCGTTTTCCGAAAGAATTCTCGTCAGCTCTGTCTGGACGATACTGGAGAAGGGGGCCACCGCCTGGGGGCAGAAAAGCTGTAAATCCACGCTCTCCCCCTGACAGGCCATTATCATGTCAAAGAAGCCTAGATCCTGGATATCCATCTTGAACAGGAAACGGATGGTATTGTCCTTGCGGCCCTTTCCCTTTTTCAGGTTCTCCTCCTCGTCCGGGTCCACCCACAGCTCGCTGAACATCAGCCGGTCGTTCCACTCCAGGGGGATAATGATGTGGTTGAGGTCCATGTATACGCTCTGATTGATGAGGAAGGCGGAGACAATATTGCGGAAGGAGCTCTGGGCCTCCGCGCCGGACCCGCCCCGCAGGGCGCGTTGGGCGGTTTTGACCAGCTGGTCCGCGAACTGCGTTTTTTCTGGGGTCTTGGCGGGGGCGCTGTTCATCAGGAGCTTGAGGAGGGCGTCGTCTTTGAGGTCCCCCACCCGCTCCCGAATGGCGGTGTGGGCCTTGAGCTGGTGGAAGGACTGCAAGAGGCCCTCCTCGGAGCTGTTTTCGTACCGGGCTACATCCAGAGCCAGCATGGAGATAAGGGTACGGGAGATGCCCATATCGTTGGTTCGGGAGGTGTAATTTGCCAGGAACGGCAGAATGGTGTTTTGAAGGAGCTTGAGGGCTCCGGGCCGGTCGCCGTTGTTGAGCCGGCCCTCCAGCTCCGCCGCCATAGGCAGCACCTGATTGCCGAAGCTGGCGGGGATAGACCGGGTCAGCCGGGTGAGGGTGCGCAGGAGATTGCCCTGAATGTGGGGGGTGGAGGAATAATCGCTGTAGCGTTTCAGGAATTGGAGAATGCTGCCCCGCAGCACTTCGGAATTGGTATTGCCGTAGGCCTCCCGCAGAATATTGAAGAGAGGGCCGGTAAACCGGCTTCCAGTGTCCATCTGGTCTTTAAAAAAAGTGTGCAGCTGCTGGCCGTCCTCCATTTTCAGCATTTGCAGCAGGGACGCCATGTCCAGGGCCATGCCCTCTCCCATGCCGGAGGCCACCACCGTACCCTGCCAGGAGCGCAGAAGCTGGTTCATGGACTCCACCAAATCCGGCGTATCGCTCAGCCGCTGGAGGAAGGTGAAAAAGTTGGAATCATAGCGCAGCAGACGCTGGCTGGTGGCGGCGTCGCCGCTGTCCTGCTGTTCGGTGCGGTTGTCCGGACGGCTGACCCGTTCCAGGTCCGGCGCGTTTTGCAGGCGGGGATCGTTGGGGACATTCAGCAGGTTTTGATTGATATTTGCATTGTCAAGCCCGGATACGGGGTTGGTCACGCCAAGCAGATCAGGCATTGGGGACCCTCCATTTCAATAAAAGTTGATTGATGTCTTATTTTTTTGTCCGGTCCTGCCGATATCCCATTTGATAAAGCTAATGCGGGGGCATTCTGCCCTTTTGGGCTGCTCTCCGCTTGCATACCAAAACTTAAGAATGAGGTGCGTTATTATGGGCAGTGGCAACGACAGCATCCTGGATATGTATCTGTATGAGACTAATACGCTTCTTGAACAGCTGGACGGTATTCTCCTGGCGTCTGAACAGGCGGACACGTTCTCGCAGGACAGCGTTAACGAAATCTTCCGGATTATGCATACGGTCAAGGGTTCTTCCGCCATGATGGAGTTCAACTCCCTTATGACGATCGCCCACCGCATTGAGGACCTGTTCTTTATCATCCGGGAAAAGACCATCGACGTGGTTCCGGAATCCCTGCGGCCGGAACTGTTTGATATGATTTTCCAGGCCGTGGATTTCTTCCGGGGCGAAATTGAGAAGGTGGAAAATGGCGACCCGCTCTCCACTTCTATCGACAGTATTGTGGATAAAATTAATAGTCTTATTGATAAAATTCAGTCTGGCGCCAACGGGGGAGCTGGCGGAGAGCAGGCCGCCGCTAAGGAGGACGCCGCCGCTCCGGAACCGGAGGCGGGGCCGTCCCCGGAGCCGGTGAACAAGGAGTATCCCTTTGGCATCCTTGTCTTCTTCGACGAGGGCAGCGGCATGGAGAACCTGCGGGCCTTTATGCTGCTCAACGGCCTGCGGGACTACTGCCAGGACTTCATCAGCTTCCCGGAAAACGTGGAGAACGACTCGTCTACATCGGATATCATTGCCGACCAGGGCTTCCTGGTCTGGTTCAAGAACAAGGACGAGCGGGATTCCTCTATTGAGGCGGTGAAGACTGCCGGCAGCGTGCGCTCCTATCAGCCGGTGGACGCCAAGCAGGAGCAGCCCAAGGCAGAGCCTGCCGCTCCGGCTCCCGCGCCCGCGCCCCAGGCCGCCGCTGCGGCTCCCGCGCCCCAGACCAGCGCCGAGCCTGCCCCGCAGGCAAAGGCTCCCGCCGCCCAGCATCAGAAGGAGAGTCTTATCAGCGTCAACCTCTCCAAGCTGGATCAGCTGATGGCGGTGGTCAGCGAGATCGTTATTACCGAATCCATGGTTACATCCTCTCCGGATTTAAAGGGCCTGCGGCTGGATAACTTTACCAAGTCTGCCCGGGACCTGCGCAAACTTACCGACGATTTGCAGGATGTGTCTATGTCTCTCCGAATGGTGCCGGTTTCCAGTACTTTCCAGAAGATGAACCGGATTGTCCGGGATATGAGCAAGAAGCTCAACCGGCCCGCCCGGCTGGTGCTGGTGGGCGAGGATACCGAGGTGGATAAGACCATCGTTGACGGTATCAGCGACCCCATTATGCACATTGTCCGTAACTCCATGGACCACGGCCTGGAGGAGCATCAGTCTGAACGTATCGCGGCGGGCAAGGACCCGGTGGGAGAGATTGTGCTCTCCGCCCGTCATACCGGCAGCGAGGTTATCATTGAGATTAAGGACGACGGCCGGGGCGCGGACTCCCAGGCGATTCTCAATAAGGCCATCCGCCAGGGGCTTGCCTACCCTGATCAGGAGTATTCCCAGAAAGAGATTCTGAATTTCATGATGATGCCCGGTTTTTCCACCAATACCGAGGTTACGGAATATTCGGGCCGCGGCGTGGGACTGGATGTGGTGAAGAAGAACGTGGCCGAGGTGGGCGGCACCGTGACCCTTACCAGCGAGTTCGGCAAGGGCATGACCACCACGCTGAAGATCCCCCTGACTATGGCTATCATGGACGGTATGGAGGTCTCCGTGGGCGACACCCTCTTTACCATCCCCATCAACAGCATCATCTCCAGCCTCAAGGTGACGGAGGCCGATATCATCTACGACCCCGCCCGGGGAGAGATGACCAAGCAGCGTGACAACTACTATCCTGTACTCCGGGCCAAGGACCTCTTCCAAATCGAAGGGGGCCGGGACAATATTGAGGAGGGCATCCTCATCTGGGTGGAGTCTGGGGAGCAGTCCTACTGCCTGTTTGTGGATGAACTGCTGGGCGAGCAGCAGATTGTCGTCAAGCCCCTGCCCGCTTATATCAACAGCTTCAATGTGAAAAACTACGGTATTTCCGGGTGCAGCATTTTGGGCGACGGCAGCATCAGCCTTATTTTGGATATGGCTAACGTCTACCCTGGCAACACCCAGGGGGCGTATTAAGAAACGGCTGAAAAGAAGGGAGTTACACAAATGTCTGAGAAAACTATGGCAGTAAACGAGAGCTTGGAGGCCGTCAATCCGGAGAATACCGCCATTGAGGCCCAGACCACCAAATACATGATCGGCATTTCCGACGGCCTGCGCTATGGCATCGACGCGGAGCAGGTGGAGACCATCCTGACCGACCATACCATCACCCACATGCCCTGCGTGCCGGAGTATGTACGGGGTATTGTCAACCTCCGGGGGCAGATTATGCCGGTGATTGACCTGCGCCTGCGTCTGGGCAAGCCGCCGAAGGACGACTGCATTATTATGGTAGTCAACGTGGAGAGCGAGGCCATCAGTATCCTGGTGGATTCCGTGGAGAAGATGGTGGATGTTCCTAAGAGCGCCATTCTCCCCATGCCTACCCAGAGCCACCAGAAGCTGGTCAGCGGCATGTGCTCTCTGCCGGAGGGCGGTACGCTGCTGATTCTGGATTGTGATCTGCTGCTGCATGGATAATCCGCTTGACGAAAGGAATTTTACAATATGCCTCTGAGTATTATTTCAGACGAGGATTTTAACAGCCTGGTTAAATTTATTCACAAGGAGTACGGTATCAACTTGGCTCAGAAAAGGCAGCTGGTTACCAGCCGGTTAAGCTCCTTTGTGACGCAGAAGGGCTTTACCAGCTTCACGCCTTTTGTCAAGTCCTTGTTGAAGGAGCGCAATCCTGCCGATATGGAAGCCGTGCTTAACCGGCTGACTACCAACTATACGTTTTTCATGCGGGAAACGGAGCACTTTGAGTTTTTCTCGAAAACCATCCTGCCGGAGATTGTGCGCCGCCACCAGCGGGACCGGGTGATGGCGATCTGGAGCGCCGGGTGCTCCAGCGGGGAGGAGCCGTACAATATCTCCATCTATATCAAGGAATTCCTGGGGGCGCAGGCGGCGCAGTGGGATACCCGGGTGTTAGCTACCGATATTTCTCAGAAGGCGCTGGCCTCCGCAAAGAAGGGGGTTTATGAGCTGCCGGATACCATACCCAACCACTGGGTCAAGCGGTATTTCACCCCAGTTTCCGGGACTAGTCAGTATATGGTTGCGCCGGAAATCAAGAACAATGTGATTTTTCAGACCTTCAATTTGATGGACCCCATTAAGTTCCGGCTGAAATTTGACGTCATTTTCTGCCGGAATGTGATGATATATTTTGACCAGCCCACGAAGGATGCGTTAGTACAGAGGTTTTATGACGCCACAGTGCCGGGCGGCTATCTAATGATTAGTCATTCGGAGAACTTGGGGCAGAATAATCCGTACAAGACAGTGGCTCCCTCCACGTTCCAGAAGAAATGAGAGGAATTGGCTTTTAAATCGGAGGATATGGTTCCGTTACCGTGCGGTAATTTGGGAACAGCAGAGGATTTAAGGGCGTGTTAAAGTTCTTTTTGATTCTTTTTCTTTCAAGAAAAAGAATGAGAACATGGAAGAGGCTGAATCATGGAAAAGGAGAGAGACAAGTATGTGGCCTGCCAATAAAAAAGTCCGCGTTATGGTGGTGGACGACTCGATTTTGGCCCGGACGATGATTACGCAGGGACTGTCGAAGAATCCCAGAATCGAGGTGGTGGGGACCGGATTCAACGCCCAGGACGCCATGGCGAAGGTGGGACAGCTGCGGCCCGACGTTATCACCTCGGACATTGAGATGCCGGGGATGAGCGGTTTGGACTTTCTTAAGCAGCTGCTGCCCAAGTATCCGCTGCCGGTGATTCTGGTCTCCTCGCTGAACCTGCGGGTGTTTGACGCGCTCTCGGCGGGGGCGGTGGATTTTGTCCGCAAGCCGGAGCCGGGAAAAAATGACGCTTTTATCGCCGCTTTGACGCAGAAGGTGCTGGCGGCGGCAGGGGCCAAGGTGCGCCGGTCTCCGGCCGCGCTGACCCAGACGGGAGGCCCGGGGGGAATTGCGCCTGCCGCGCCTCTGGGAGCGAAGCCTGGATTGGACCGCGTGATTATTGGTCTGGGGGCCTCTACGGGGGGCACGGAGGCCACGCTGGAGGTGCTGAAGCGGCTTCCGGCGGATATTCCGGGGATGCTGATTGTGCAGCATATGCCGGTTGGATTTACGCAGATGTACGCGGAACGGCTGAACCGGCTGTGCCAGATGGAGGTCCGGGAGGCCAAGCATGGCGATGAGGTGCGGCGCGGGCTGGCGCTGCTGGCTCCCGCGGACTACCAGATGCGGATTGTGCGCAGCGGGACCCGGTATACGGTGGCATGTGCGCTGGGGGCGGAGAAGGTCAGCGGACACAGGCCGTCAGTAGACGCTTTGTTTATGTCCATGGCGGAGCAGGTGCGCTGCAAGATGATTGGTATTATTATGACCGGCATGGGCCGGGATGGCGCGGACGGACTGCTGCAAATGCGGAAGGCCGGCGCGTATACGATTGGACAGGATAAGGAATCCAGCGTGGTGTACGGAATGCCTATGGTGGCGTATAACATCGGCGCGGTGCAGATTCAGGCGTCCTGTGAAAATATTGCCAGCGTGCTGCTGCGGCAGTTGAACCAGATGTGACAGTAAGTGCAGAAAAGCCCGGCGTCTGCGGATGCCGGGCTTTTACATATTTTTCGATAAAAACTTGAAATTTTGGCGGTTTTGTGCCGTTTCTACAATTTATTACCGGTTGATTTTTCGGATAAAGGCTGTTATTCTCACGTTGTCGGGCGGCTCCGGCTGGCGGAGGCCGGGACGCCTATGGCGAACGCTTTAACAACGAAGGAGACAGTAAGCAACATGAACAGACGTTTTTTGGCAACCCTGCTGGCAATGAACATGACTCTGACCGCGCTCCCCGCGATGGCGTCGGCGGAGAACGATGGTACATCTGGAGGCCCAACCACAGACATAGAGGATGTGGAGAATCCAGGCGGCACGGAAAATCCGGACGGTACAGAGAAGCCGGGCGGCACGGAAAATCCGGATGATACGGAGAATCCGGGCGGCACGGAAAATCCGGACGATACAGAGAAGCCGGATGATACGGAGAATCCGGACGGCACAGAGAATCCGGACGGCACAGAGAATCCGGACGGCACAGAGAATCCGGACGGCACAG
>CAMSIF010000076.1 GCA_947058885.1 uncultured Clostridia bacterium | reverse complement strand
TCAGACGTGTGCTCTTCCGATCTAGACAAAGAGATATGGGCCTGTCCCAACCGGTACCAGCTGGTCCGCCGTGCCGCTTTTGACAATAGGGATGTCCAGAAGAGCCGGAAGGGACCAGTTCGGTTCCAGCAGGGTGATGACCACCTGTCCAGCCCGGTTGGCGGCAACAGAGGAGACGTTTCGCAGGCGGTAGGCGTACCGCTCTGAGGCGGCGGCCCGCTGGAGGGTTTCCGCCACATCTTTGGCGGTCAGGGATGCGCCGCCCTGGAAAAGAGCGTCCTGCCGGAGGGTCAGCGTACAAATCAGCCCGCTCTCGTCCCACTCCCAACTCTCACAGAGGACAGGTTCCGGCTCAAAGGCTGGATTCAAACGGAACAGAGGCTCGTAGAGAAGAGCCGCCACATCCTGTTGGATACCTTCGCCGCAGGTGATGGGGTCCAGGGTATGGTCCTTGTGGTAGGCCAAGGTAAACGCGGAAGGACGGTAGGGGGCGGGCTCCCGGCTGGGCTCTTCTTCTGGAAGCTCCTCCTGATAGGCTCCCCAGTCCAGCTCCTCCTGCTCAATCTCCCCCTGGCTTCCGCAGCCGGCCAGCAGCAGGAGGGCCAGAAGCGCGGCTGTCAGCCGTCTCATGTCCGCGCCCTCCCCGCCAGACCAATCAGTGCGCACTGAAGGCCCCGTTGGCCGCCCATTTTGCGGTGGCTCCAGTAAAGCTCCGGGTGGCAGGCGGTACAGAGAGGACAGATGTCGATGTGTTCCTCCGCAACGCCTGCCTCACGCAGCCGCCAGGCATTGAGAGCTTTCAAATCCAAGGTCCACTTTTCGCCTCTGGGGGAAAGGTAGGCATCCGCGCCGCTGCCGAAGGCCGCCCGCATAGCGTCTGGTACGTCGTCCTTTGTTTCAAAGCAGCAAGGACCGATACCAGCCCCGATAGCAACCCGGATGTGTTCCGGCTTCGCGCCAAAAAGACGCCCCATCTTCCGCACGGTTTTAGCGGGCAAATCCAGGGCTGTACCCCGCCAGCCGGCGTGGACCGCGCCCACAGAGCCGCTCTCTGGGTCCCAAAATAGAAGAATGATGCAGTCAGCGGAAAAAACCACCAGGTTTAACCCCGGCTCATTGGATACCAGGGCATCGGCGGTATAGTCAGCGGGGCTGGAAAAGCCTTTTCCAGCGTCGGCGGCGGTTACCAGCCGTACAGTATCCTCGTGGACCTGCCTGGACAGCACCAGCTTTTCCGGGTCCGCCCCCAGGGCGGCGCAAAATCTTCGGTAGTTTTCCCGGACCAGCTCCGGCGCGTCCGGCGCATCGCCGCCGCTGCGGAGGTTCAGGGAGTCGTAGACGCCTCGGCTGACGCCCCCCAGACGGGTAGAGAAGCCGTGAAGCAGTCCAGGTGTGTCAAGAAGTGAGGAGGTGTGGTAAAACACTCCGGTATGGTCATGTGAGAGAAAGGGCATGTGCAGCCTCCTTTTGGATATTGCGTAGCATTCACGATTCAATAGAGTCAGACGCGTATTCGTTTTCCAGCAGGCCGTACCAATACAGGTCCCGCCACTGGCCGTCCCGGCCCAGACTGTGACGCCGGAAAACGCCTTCCCGCCGCAGTCCCAGTTTTTCCATGAAGGGCAGGCTGCGCTCCGTGTCCTCTGTCTCCGCGACCACCTTGTGGGCGTTTTGGACCCGGAAGAGGTAATCTATCAGGGCCGATACCGCCTCATAGGCGTAGCCCCGCCGCCAGAAGGCACGGTTGAAAATCCAGCCCAGCTCGTAGATGCCGGGACCGTCGGTCTGATTGCAGAGGAGGTAGCCAATCAGGGTGCCCTCCTCTCGCAGAACGGCGGCATAGGCCCCCGGAGGGGTGCGCTCAACGCAGAAAGCGCGCAGAAGAGCGTAAGCCTCTTCCTCGGTGTAAGAGGCCATGTGCGCCATAACTACCGGATCGCCCAGTATCTTCCATAGGGAAGGGAAGTCCTTCAGAACGAAATTCCGAATCAGCAGGCGCGAGGTTTCCAGTCGCATAGAAAACTCCTTTTCGATTAGGACGCGGGAGGCCGCCGTCAGCGGCAGCCTCCCGAATCCAATCAAGAGATATTAGTTCCCCAGCGTTTGCAGTCCGCCACAACCGCCAACAGCTCCTCCGTCCCGCAGTCAGAGGGCAGAACAAATTGCAGGCCAAAGGCGCTCTCCCCAGACGACGCAATCCTCTGGGGCAGGTCCTCCAGGGACATACCAGGGCCGTAAAGCTGTTCAAGGCAGTCCTCTACGCCGTAGAGTTCAAAGGGACGGCTCACGGAGGTCCAGTCAAAGCTGGATGCCTGCTGGCGGGTAAGGGTACCCTCTGCGAAGACGCGGTCCAGCGCAAGACCAATATTACAGACACCTTCGACGGTAAGAACCGGTATAGGAAAATATTCCAACTTGGGTTCGCCGTCACGCCGGGAGGAATGGAAGGCATACCAATCCCATGTAACAGGGTAACCCTCCTTTAAAAGGCGGGTCCGCAGTTTTTTTACCTTCTGATACAACGGCTCATAAACGCCGTTCAGTACTTCCCAGGCATCCATAGCTCACGCATCCCTTCCGCAGCAATGCTTATATTTCTTCCCGCTGCCGCAGGGGCAGGGGTCGTTGCGGCCAATCTTCTGCACACGGCGGGGCTGCTTTTTCACAGTGCCGTCGCCCCGGCCCTCAGTAATACCGGTAGCGACCCGCTCCCGTTTTACTTCCTGGTTCTGCTTCAGGCGGACGGAGAACAGCCGGCGGACCGTTTCCTCCTGGATGGCGGAAATCATCTCCTCGAACATATGCAGGCTCTCATTTTTGTATGCGTCCACAGGGTTGGACTGGGCGTAGGCCCGCAGGCGGATGCCCTGGCGCAGGTCCTGCATAGCGTCGATGTGATCCATCCAGTACTCGTCCACCACCCGCAGCATGACCACCCGTTCCAGCTCCCGCATATCCACGCCAATTGCGCCGGACTCCTTAGCGGCGTTGATCTCCGCCTCTTTGGCGGCGTAGAACTCCAGAGCCTTTTCCGTAAATTTTTCAATAAAGGTATCCTCGCTGGTATTGGAAGCCTCTTCGGGAGTAAATCTGACACTGTGCTTGGGGAAGAGAACGCCCTCCAGGGAAGCCATCATGGTTCGGAAGCTCTCCTCATCCAGCCGCTTCCGCTCGCCGAAGGCGTTGTGGACGCTGCTGGAGACGAGGGAGGAGATCATGCTGGTGATGAGGTCATGAATATCCATACCGTCCAACACCTGCTTGCGCTGTCCGTAGATGATCTCCCGCTGTTTATTCATGACGTCGTCGTATTCCAGAGTATTTTTACGGGATTGGAAGTTCCGGGATTCCACACTGGTCTGGGCGTTTTCAATAGCCTTGGTAAGCATTTTGTTCTCAATAGGCATATCCTCGTCCACATCCAGCCGGTCCATGAGGCCGGTAATCCGGTCGCCGCCGAAAAGCCGCATCAAATCGTCATCCAGGCTTAGATAGAACTTGGTTTCTCCCGGGTCTCCCTGCCGTCCGGCACGGCCGCGCAGCTGATTGTCAATCCGGCGGGAGTCGTGGCGTTCGGTGCCGATGATGAAGAGCCCGCCTGCCGCCCGGACCTTCTCCGCTTCCGCTTCAATTTCCGCCTTGTATTTCTTCATACTGTCGGCGAACATCTTCCGGGCGTCAAGAATTTCCTGGTCGTCCGTGTCCGCGAAGCCGGTAGCCTCGGTGATAAGCTCGTCGGAAAGTCCCGCTTTCCGGAGGTCATTTTTCGCCAAAAATTCGGCGTTGCCCCCCAGCATGATATCGGTTCCGCGGCCTGCCATGTTGGTAGCAACGGTCACAGCTCCCAGCTTACCCGCCTGGGCCACGATTTCCGCTTCGCGTTCGTGGTTTTTTGCGTTGAGGAGGTTGTGCTTAATGCCCTCCTTGGTCAGAAGCTTGGACAGATGCTCGTTTTTCTCGATAGAAACCGTACCCACCAGAACCGGCTGGCCTTTGGCGTGGCACTCCTTAATCTGTTCAATTACGGCCCGGTACTTGGCGGGCTCGGTTTTGTAAACCACATCATGATCGTCCTGCCGTGCCAGGGGGCGGTTGGTGGGAATTTCCACCACGTCCAGTTTATAGATGGAGCCGAACTCCTCTTCCTCCGTAAGGGCAGTACCGGTCATACCGGAGAGCTTGGTGTAGAGACGGAAATAGTTCTGGAAGGTGATGGTAGCCAAGGTCTTGCTTTCCCGCTCCACCTTCACCCGTTCCTTAGCTTCAATGGCCTGATGCAGGCCCTCGCTGTAGCGGCGGCCGAACATGAGGCGTCCGGTGAATTCGTCCACGATGATAACCTGTCCATCCTTGATGACGTAGTCCACCTCGTTTTTCATGACGCCGTGTGCTTTGATGGCCTGGTTGATGTGGTGGGCCACGGTGGAATTTTCTGGATCAGAGAGATTCTCCAAGTGAAAATACTCCTCCGCCTTCGCGATGCCCCGCGCGGTAAGGGTGGCGGTACGGGCCTTTTCGTCCACAATATAGTCCGCGTCCTCATCCATGTTTTCCTCGGCCTTATCGTCGGTTTCGGCCACCACTTTTTTCTTCAAGGGGCGAACGAACATCTCCGTCATGTCGTACATTTGAGTGGATTTTTCCCCCATACCGGAAATAATCAGAGGGGTTCGGGCCTCGTCAATCAGGATGGAGTCCACCTCGTCCACAATGGCGAAATGATGGCCGCGCTGGACCAGCTCGCTGCCGTAGAGGGCCATATTGTCACGAAGATAGTCGAAGCCCATCTCATTGTTAGTGCCGTAGGTGATGTCGGCAGCGTAGGAGGCCTGCCGCTGGCTTTTATCCAGGTCGTGGATAATAAGCCCCACGCGGAGACCCAGAAAACGGTAGACCTTGCCCATCCACTCGCTGTCGCGCTTGGCAAGGTAGTCGTTGACCGTGACGATGTGGACGCCCTTTCCCGCCAGGGCGTTGAGGTAGGCGGGGAGAGCGGCGGTAAGGGTTTTGCCCTCACCGGTTTTCATTTCAGCGATACGCCCCTGATGGAGCACCACGCCGCCCACCAGCTGTACCCGGTAGGGCCGCTGGCCCAGTACCCGTACCGCCGCTTCCCGCGCGGTGGCGAAGGCCTCCGGCAGGATATCGTCCAAGGTTTCGCCCTGCTCCAGCCGGGACTTGAATTCCGGTGTTTTCGCGGCCAGCTGCGCGTCGGTCATGGCCTGGTATTCCGGCTCCAGAGCCTCAATTTTATCTACAATAGGGTAGATTTGTTTGAGTTCCCGGTCACTGTAGGTACCAAAAATTTTTGTTATCAAACCCATTAATAAAAACGCTCCTCTTTTGTGAGAGTAAAAATGCACACACAAATACAATTTATAGTATATCACATATTCCGTCGTTTGCAAAGGGAAAAAACTTGTTGGCGTTAATTTTATGGTAATTTGCCAATAAATTGGAAATTACAAAATAGTATCCCCCCTAGGGGCTTGTATTCGACGGGAAATATACTATAATTCAAACTGCAATTGCAAAGACGTCAAACGTATTTTTACAAAAGGAAGGTTCTGTTATGAGCAAAAAAGTAATGGTACTGCTGTTGTGCTGTCTATTGGCCGCCGCGCTGTTCGCTGGATGCGGACAGAAAAGCGCACCGCCGCAGCAGCCCTCGGGGGCAGTTTTGTCTGGAGACGCCACCGGAACCACAGGGGCGGATATCCGTACCATAGTAGACGGCAGCGGACGTCAAGTGGAGGTTCCGGAGAAGGTGGAGAGTATTGTCTGCGTGGGCGTAGGAGCGCTGCGCTATACGTGCTATGTGGGCGGTCAGGATTTAGTGGCAGGCGTGGAAGATTACGAGACCAAGGAGGGGATGTCCCGGCTCTATAACTACGTAAATTTCGAAAAATTCGGGACACTTCCCGTTATCGGAACCAACGGCGAACCCTTTGTGGAGGAAATCATTAACGTTGCTCCGCAGGTAATCGTTATGTCCGCCTACGCCAGCGTAGACCCGGACGAGCTGCAAAGCAAAGCCGGGATTCCGGTAGTGGTGGTACCCGGCAGCGATACCACGCTGGACGAAAAGGCGTATGAGACAATTCGCATTTTAGGGGAGCTGTACGGACAGGAGAGCCGGGCTGGCAGTCTGACAGAATACCTGCAAGGCGTTGCGCAGGATTTGTCCAGCCGTACCGAAGGAGTGGCGGAAGAAGACAAACCCAGCGTCTATGTGGCGGGTGTGTCCTTCAAGGGCCACCATGGTTTTGAGGGAACGGAGGCATTCTATGGCCCCTTTGAGCTGATCCGCGCAAAAAACCTGGCGAATACAACGGGGCAGAGCGGCGCGTTCGACATTGACCTGGAGCAGGTCCTGGCGTGGGACCCTCAGGCGATATTCCTGGATTTCAACGGCATGGACCTTATAAAGGAGGACTATTCCGCCAATCCGGACTACTACAATAGCCTTACCGCCGTTCAGGAGGGAAAGGTCTATTCGCAAATCTCCTTCCGTTCCAGCGCGTCTAATCTCGAAACCGCGCTGGCGGATGCCTACTATGCGGGGATAATTTTGTATCCGGAGCAATTTGCTGGTATAGATATAGAGACAAAGGCCGGAGAAATTTTTCAGGAGCTGCTGGGCGCCAACCCTTATAATGATTTGAAGGAAGCTGGATATGAATTTAGACAAATCCATCTGGGAGAATAGCGATACCGCCACTGCGTACCGCCGCAATCAGATTAGAAGTGCCGGCTTTCTGATTGGACTGGCTGTCCTGCTTGCCGTGGCAGCGCTGCTCTCGCTGCGGGCGGGGTCATACGACACGCCTGTGCTGGAGCTTGTCAAGGGCGTCTTCGGGCAGGCTTCGGACAGCAAAATCAATCTCGTTGTGCGAAACAACAGACTGCCCCGTATCTGCACCGCCATTGTGGCTGGGGCGGGGCTTGGCATCACTGGATGCGTACTACAGGCGGTGCTCAGAAATCCTCTGGCATCCTCTTCCACCCTTGGCGTTTCCCAGGGAGCCAGCTTTGGCGCGGCCTTTGCCATTATCGTTTTGCAGATGGGGGCCGCCGCTGGCCTGGGGACGGTGGCAATACCGCTGTGCGCCTTTGCGGGCAGTGTGTCCGTGGCACTGGTGATTTTGGGACTGAGCAGGTTCCGGCAGATATCGCCGGAGGGAATCGTTCTCTCCGGCGTGGCAATCAGCGCCATGTTCACCGGCGGCACCACTCTGATGCAGTATTTCGCGAACGAAATCCAGTTAAATACCCTGGTATTCTGGACATTCGGAAGCCTTGGCAACACAAGCTGGGGGGACGTGGGGCGTATGGCGGCGGTAGTTCTGTGTTCCGGGGTATATTTCGTCTGGAAACGCTGGGACTTCAACGCCCTTCTCAGCGGGGAGGAAACCGCAGTCAGTTTGGGGATCAATGTCCGGCGTCTGACGCTGGTAAATATGCTGCTCTGCTGTCTGACCGCGTCGGTGATTGTGTCCTATATTGGACTGATTAATTTTATTGGCTTAGCGGCCCCCCATGCCGTCCGCTTGGCTGTGGGCAATAACCATGTGTATCTCCTGCCGGGGTCCGCTATTGCGGGAGCGGCGCTTCTGCTGCTGGGCGATTTGGTTGCCCGTATGGCGATCAGCCCGGTCATCCTGCCCATTGGCGCGATCACGTCCTTCCTGGGCGGGCCGTTGTTTTTGTATCTCCTGTTTAAAGGGGGGAAGCGCAGTGTTGACGGTTGAGAATGTGAGCTGCCGGTATAAAGGCGGACCTGAGATTTTGAATCAAGTCAGCTTTTCGGTAGAGGACGGTCGTTTTCTCGCCATTTTAGGGAATAACGGTGTGGGAAAAAGCACTTTGCTCAAATGTATCAACAAAATTCTGACGCCGGTTTCCGGAGATGTCCGCCTGGACGGCAGCGATCTATTCCGCCTGCCAGGCCGGGAACTGGCCCGGAAAATTGCCTTTGTGGCGCAGACTGTCCCCAGTGCGCAGATGACAGTTCACGACATTGTGATGCTGGGCCGCAGGCCCTATATGAGATGGGGCTTTACGGAAGAGGACCACAGAATTGTACATGAGGCAATGGACCGGCTGGGCGTCTCCCATCTGCGGGGGAGGTTTTTGAGCAGGCTTTCCGGCGGCGAACGGCAGAAGGTCATGCTGGCCCGCGCGCTTGCCCAACAGCCGCGTATACTGCTTCTGGACGAGCCTACCAGCAGTCTGGATATCCAAAACCAGTATCAGGTACTGCGCATTGTCCAGAATATTTGCAGAGCAGATGGCATAACGGCGGTTGTGGTTATCCATGACTTGAATCTTGCGCTGCGATTCTGTGACCAGTTTCTCCTGCTCCGGCAGGGGATGGTTTACCGCTGCGGCGGCAAGGAGATTTTGGACCGCCAGGCGTTAAAGGACGTGTATAAGGTGGACGCCAGTGTGGTAGACGTAGAGGGCCACAGCATGGTTATTGTGGATGCGGATGAACCGGACGGAATGGATGCCGGTTTATGATAATATGAGAAGAAAGGAACTATTATGGACGAAAAATTATTGTGGGAGAAGGCGGCGGCCTTCCATGGGCATGTCTGCGGCGGTCTGACCATCGGCTACAAGGCCTCCCTGTACGCCATTGAGCTGCTGGATATAACGTTTTCCGAAGATGAGCAGCTTGTCTGCATCGCGGAGAATGACGCCTGCGGCGTAGATGCCATACAGGCGGTTCTGGGGTGCAGCGTAGGGAAGGGGAATCTGCTGTTTCACATGCGCGGCAAGCAGGCGTTCTCCTTCTACAACCGGAAAACTGGAAAATCGGTCCGCCTTGTCCTCAAGCCCGCGCCTGAAGGGATGACGAGGGAGGAATCCTTTGCGTACTATCAGTCCCGCCAGCCCCGGGAACTGTTCGACGTAAAGGAAACAACCATAGCGGTACCGGAACGCGCAAGGCTTTTCCATTCCTTTGTCTGCGGACGCTGCGGCGAGACGGCAGGCGCGAATTGGATACGTCTGGCTGGCGAGGAGACGCTTTGCTTGGACTGCTATGAAGCCTACGACCGTTTCAACGTATGACAAGGACGCCGCTGGCAATCAGCCGTCCTTCGCGCCCCGCCACGCGCTGTACAGTGCGTCTACCAGGCTGGGGATTTCCTCGTCCCGGAGGGAAGCATAGCCAAGGACTACCGTGTTCTCAGGACACGCGTCCTTTCGTTCCATGTAATAGCCGCTGAGTCCCCGCAGACCCACTCCGGCAGTTCGTGCGGAGGCCTCCATAGCGGCCTCTCCAGGGCCGTGGAGAAGGGACAGCAGAAGATGAAGCCCCGTATGACGGCCTTGCAGGAGGATTTCTTCCCTGCCGAAACGCCGCTCCAATTCCTGCGCCAACCGCTCCATACGCGCTTTATAGACGCCGCGCATACGAGCCAGATGCCGGGTAAAGCAGCCCTCCGCCAGGAAACGGCGGAGGGTTTGCTGTTCAAAGCGGCTGACGGTGTTGGAGTAGCTGCCAAAGGCAGCGTGGTAACGGTCCAGCAGCTGTCCCGGCAGGACCATGCAGGCAATCCGAATGCTGGGAGCCAGACTTTTGGAAAAGGTGCAAAGGTACACCACCGGTCCGTCTGGTCCCGCCATACCCTGTAAACTGGGCAAAGGGCGTATGTCGAAGCGGAATTCCGCGTCATAGTCGTCCTCCAGGATATACCGTCCCGGCTGTTCCGCCGCCCACCGCAGAAGCCGGGCCCTGCGTCCGGCGGGCATGGTGACGCCGGTGGGGAAGTGATGGCTGGGCGTAACGTGACACAAATTTGCGCCGCTGGCCTCCAGTCCGGCGGGGGAGAGGCCGCTGGCGTCGATATCCACACACCGGCAGGGGATGCCGTTGTTTTCCAGAATAGCCCGGGGCCTGTCGTAGCCCGGGTTCTCAATCGCCGCCACGCTGCCCGGCGTTCCGGCGCGGCCCCCCAGCAGCTGGGCCAGCAGTCCCAGCAGGTATTCCACCCCTGCGCCTACCACAATTTGTTCCGGCGAACAAACCACCCCGCGATAGGCGCGCAGGTAATCGGCCAGCTGCTCCCGCAGTTCCAGGTCTCCCTGGCGGTGGCCGTGGCGGAGGAGCTCCGGGCGGGCGTATAGCAATTCCTTCTGGATGCGGCCCCAGGTACGGAAAGGGAAGAGGTCCGTATCCACTGCCCCGGTAGAGAGGTCGAATTTTAGGGGCGTGGCCTCCTGCACCACCTTGGGCGGCGTTTCCTCTCTGGGCGCGGCGGGAAGCGTTTCCGTGTATTCCAGAACAAAAAAGCCGCTCTTAGGACGGGCCTCCAGATAGCCCTCCGCCAC